>JAKSTL010000008.1 GCA_024402595.1 Treponema sp.
ATTTTTCAAAAATCTTGTTTTCCTGCCAGAATTTTAATACTTCTTCTTCCTGTTTAGGAAATTCTACTTTTGGATCAACTGGTTTAAAACTCATTTATATATCCTCATCTAAAAATTTGTTTCTGTTTAATTAAAAACCTTTTATAAAAGCATAATTCAAATAAATATATCACAAATAAACTTTTTATTCTATAAGTACTGATAATGATAAAAAATCTAAACATAAGTAAAAATTTAACCGTTATAAAATAAGAATAACCCTCTATTTTTGTGACTTGAAAGAAGTTTTGAAAATAGTGTAAAATAATTTTATTGCTAATTGAGGAAGGGAAAATGGCAGAAGAGACAAAAAAAATTGAAAAGGCTCCAGACCGATTAAAAGTTTTAGAAAGAATTGACGAATATGAACGAAAAGGCTGGTGGTCAAAAGATGTTGAAGATGATCCCGAAACCATTCCATTAAAGCCAGAGCAAGTTGATTATCTTAATAAAAAGCTTATCAATAAAATCCTTTCAAAAATTGTAAATAAAAAAGCCTATGATTTTATTGAAAATCTTATTAAAAACGGACAATTAATAATCAAAGATGTTCACGGTATTGAAAATTTCACAAAGCTTGCAAATCAGGGAACACTCATTACTTGCAATCATTTTAATGCTTTTGACAATTTTGCCATTCATCACATTGTTCTTCCGTACTTGCACAAAGAAAAAAGAGATTTATACAAAGTAATTCGTGAAGGTAATTATACAAATTTCCCGGGACTTTATGGATTATTTTTCAGACATTGCAATACTTTACCTTTAAGTGCAAACTTTTCAACAATGAAAAAATTTCTCGGAGCAGTAGACATTTTATTAAAAAGAGGGGAGAAGATTTTAAGTTATGCTGAACAGGGAATGTGGTGGAACTACAGAAAACCTAGACCTTTAACCAACGGAGCATTTAATCTTGCTGTAAAAAGCGATGTTCCAGTTCTGCCAATGTTTATTACCATGACCGATTCAGACAAAATTGGTAGCGATGGATTTCCAATTCAAGAATACACAGTTCATATTCTTGAACCAATTTATCCAGATCCAGCTAAAACAAAAAAAGAAAACATTGAATTTATGCGAGATAAAAATTACGAAATGTGGAAAAAGGTTTACGAAGATTTTTACGGTATTCCACTCACCTATCTCACAGAAAATGATGTATCTAATAATTAGTGTTTTTTAAGATTTGTTAAATTTTAATTGACACTTTTTTTGAACTTTGTCAAAATAAACTTGACTACTAAACTATAAGAGGATAATATAGGCTTATGTTTAATAAAAAACCTACAGAAATTCCAATTTTTTTCGCAGCAGATGAAAATTATGCACCTTATCTCTGCGTTGCAATGAAATCTATGCTGGCTAATGCCTCCAAAGATTATTTTTACAAAATTCATGTTCTAACTTCTTTCATTTCTGATAAATACAAAAATATTATGCTTAAAGAAGTTCCTGAATATGCTTCCCTTGAATTTATTTCCATTGAACAGGATATTAAAGAAATAAAGAGCAAACTTCATCTTAGAGACTATTATTCTTTTGAAACATATTATCGCTTCTTTATTGCAGATTTGTTCCCACAGTATGATAAAGTAATTTATCTTGATAGTGACATTATTGTTCTTGGTGATATTTCTGATTTGTATTTCACAAATATTTCAAACTTCCTCGTTGGTGCAGTTCAAGAACAGGTTATGGCTCACTACGAATGTTTTGGAAATTATGTTACAAAAGCATTGAATGTTCCTTATAAGAAATATTTTAATGCAGGTATTCTTTTAATGAATACAAAAATGTTCCGTGCCTTTGATGTTTTGGGACACTTTGTAAAACTTCTTACAAGATTTAAGTTCCGAGTAACACAGGATGAAGATTATTTGAATGTTATCTGTAAAGGTAAAGTAAAATGGTTGAATCTTGGCTGGAATAAAATGCCATTTGAAGAAATCGGTTTTGATGATGTAGACCTTCAGTTGATTCATTATACTTTGGGCTGGAAACCATGGCATTACGAAAATGTTCGTTACGATGAATATTTCTGGCAGTATGCCGCACAGTTGGAAATCTATGATGAATTGAAAAAACAACTGATAGAATATAGCACAAACCCAGAAAATAAAGTTAAAGAACAGGAAGGCTTTGAAAGACTTTGCCAGATGGCTCTTGATGATATTAACGATAAGAATAACTACAAAAACACAACAGAACGAGAAATGCGCAAACATTACTTGGCTCGTGGAATTAGAACTATCGCTAGTATACCTGGAATTAAATCTCTTTCAAGATTCATCAATTTCCAGACTTGTAAGCTGATGTATAATTATTCAGAGTATAAAAAAAGAATCTCTAAATAATTCTTCAATATAGCAATTATAATAAAGGACTGTCTAAAAGTACGCAAAGTTTGTAGAAATAAAGAAACTTTTTATAAAAGTGATTTCAACAAACTAGACTCGTAAGTTTTTACTTTTAGGTGGTCCTTTTTTAATACCAATTTTTAATACTAATTTTTAATACCAAAGCTGCATTTTTTCGTCAATTAAACGAGTTATTTCAGTTTCAATTTCTTTTATACCCAAATCGATGATTGTTTTCTGCATTTGATTCCATGATTCATCAAACTTATCTGTAGAACCAATTATCATATTGATTAAAGCTTCTTTTACATAATTATCAACTTCATTAACTTTATCTGTCATTTTTCCATTTAAAGCATATTGCCATACTTGACCATGTTTAGAAACCTTTAATTCTTGTGGCGAAGGAAATAAATCTGTCCATAAATCTACGCCATAAGCCTGCAAAGTTTCTTGTTCCGAAGAAGAATAATTCTGTTTTATATTTTCAATAGATATTTTGGCCAGAGGATTTCCCGTTGAATCTGTATAACCGGAACCACCTTGTGGAAAAGGATAAACCCATCGTCCAATACCAATTGTCTGTTCATCCAAATAAGGAAAAGATTTTCTTTCTCCATTATTGTCATAATAATAGTGCTGATCTTCGATTCCCCAGTTTACAAGAATCTGAGCCTCTTCCGAACAGAACCAATCTAAAAACTTAAACGCTTTTTCAGGATCCTTGCAATTTTTTGAAATAGCAATCCCCCAACCGCCAGAAAAACCATAATCTTTAAGAGAAGGATCTTTTATTTCTTCCGACACAGTTACAGGAAGATAAGCCATCATTCGTTCCTGCATATCATTTTTGATTAATTCAGTTTTAATTTCTGGAAATCCCCAGTTTGGATAAGTTGTTCCTAAAACAAATCCTTCTTTTAATTTTCTTCGCCAATCCTCTTCTGTTTGCGTAAAGCTTTCCGGGTCCAGTAAACCTTCATTGTAAATCTTATTTAACCATTTATAATAGACCTGCATCTGAGGATGAAGAAACTTGTATGTTGCAATCATTGTGTCTTGATCAACAATCCACTGACCATCATCTGGATAACCTAAAACAAAGCCCCCAGGATTAGAAAGCGTTAAATACCAAAACCAACTGTCTGTTAATAAAGACATTCCAATAGTTTTATGATTATTGATTTTTGGATATTTTGCGATGTAAGCTTTTAAAATATTTTCATAATCATCCAGAGTTTGTATTTTAGGATATCCAAACTCTTTTAACACAGAATGTTGAAGCTGCATATTTCCAGAAACTTCCAACTTTTTACTTTTTATTTCATAAGTTCCTACAGTATAAATTGATGGATCAGATAAAGAATATCGCAGCCGAACCAATTGATCTCCATACAATTTTTTTATATTTTCCCCATATTTTTCAATAAAATCATCTAAAGGAAGCACTGCTCCAGCTTCTATAAGCTTACTCATATCACCTTTTGCATAAATATAATCAGAAAGATTATCATTTGCTATCATTAAAGTGATTGCGTCAGACATGGCTGCACTTCTAGGAATTAAATCTAAAATTACACCAGTTCTATTAGTAATTTCTTTAGCAATATCATCTTCAAAATCCATTTCTTCTGTTAAATCAGCAGAATAAAATGAAAAATGAACAATTTCTTTTTGATTAGAAATATCAGATTTTTTTTTGCATGAAATAAAAATTAAACAAAAAAATATCAGTAAAAAAAAGCCTTTTGCAAAAGTAAAAATATTATGATTTTTCATTTTAATTTAATAATCATGCTCCATAAAAAAATTGTTTTTATCAAACTCTCAGTAAAAAGCAGCTGGAAATAATTGAAACACGGTGATTTTTTATTTTCCAAAATGCACTAATCATTTAATTTTTTTTCCATATCGATTTTATTTTTAAACTCTTTTGGCGTCATTCCAGTACTTTTTTTGAACTTCATAAAGAAATAATCTGTATTTGCATAACCCACCAGCTTTGAAATCTGATAAATCTTTAAATCGCTGTTTATAAGTTTATTTTTTGCTTCTTCAATTCTAAGATTATCCAAATATGTATTGAATTGAACTCCAGTGTATTTTTTGAACTTTTTTCCAAGATATGCACTATTACAATTAAACATATCTCCAAGAGTTTCCAGTTTTAAATCGGAAGCATAATTTGATTTGATATAAGCAATTACTTTTATAATAACAGAATCCGATGTATTAAAATTAAAGTTTTCTATGAAACTAAAGAGCTGATTTTTCAAATAAAAAAAGCTTTCTTCAAATGTATTTTTTTCCAGGATTTGTGGAACTACATCAAAGGTGGCGCCATCCGTAATTTCTCGTTCAGGATATTTAGCAACCAATTTATTTCTAAGCTCCAAAAGACAATAAATCATATTTTTCTTTGTAATTGATTCTGGAGTTTGAATATGGAAAAATGTGTCATGAAGCTGGTTGGTTATTTGTTCCAATTTATTTTTATCATAAGTTTCAATGCAGAAAATTAAAGTGTCAATAAAACTATTTATAATATTTTTATCTTCCCGCTGATCATTTTCCGTTTTTTCTTCCAAATTACTGTCGATTTTTTTCAATTCTGGAATACTGATGCAATTTAATTTAGAAAAATAATAAAGATATTTTTGCAGATCAAAAGCTTCGTTGTAAGATTTTATAATTCCTTCCAAACCCATATAATTCTGACCGCAAGTAATATAAGTTCTTTGTGTATTTAATTTTGCCGCTCTTTCAATACAATTTATAACCGCAGTTTCATTAGAAGTTTTTAAAAGAACCACAATGGAATTATTAACATTCAAAATTACCTTAGTAAAAAAAGAAAAATAATTTGAAAGGGATTTTTCAAGAGAGCTTTTATAATTTTCAGGATAATAATCAAGAGAAAATAAAATAGCCTGATAATTTGCATTTTCAGAATTGTCAAAAAAGTTTGAATCTACCGAGTTTTTAATTTCCGAAATCTTTTCTGTCTGAATAATTTTCATCAGATATTCTTTTGTTTCAAGCACTTTGGCATTTTTTGATATTTCTTTAAGATTTCTACTTTCTAATATTTCTTTTCCAATCGCTGTAACAGTTTTTTGAAGTTCATCTTCATCTACAGGTTTTAATAAATAAGCTTTTGCTCCAAGATTTATGGCATTTTTTGCATATTCAAAATCAGAATAACCAGAAAGAATAATAAAAGCTGGAACCGGCAGATTTTTTTGAGTAAAATATGACATTATCTGATTTAAAACATCAATTCCTGTAAGGCCAGGCATTTTTATATCAAGAATTACCAAATCTGGCTGTAAATCAATTATTTGACTGACTGCATCTTTCCCGTTGGATGCTTCTCCACAGAACTTAAAACCACAGGCTTCCCAATCGATAATGCATTTTAATCCTTTTCTAATATTTTCTTCATCATCGGCAATTAAAAACTTTAACATGGTTTTTCCCTCCATACTGATATTTTAACTTTATTTTGTCTTAAATCAATGGCTAATCTTAACAAAGCATGGTCATAGTAACTTCTGTGCCTTCTCCAGGCTCACTGCTAATTGTTAGTCCATATTCACTGCCATAATATAATTTAATTCTTGATTGAACATTTATCATTCCAATTGAAGTTGAATATTCTTCTGGGATTTTACTTTGAAGTTTTTTATTTATTTCTTCCAGTTTTTCATCTGAAATGCCACAGCCGTTATCTTTTACTTTTATAGTCAAAAGCTGTTTGTTATCTTTAGGTTCACTGTTTATAAGAATATAAATAAATCCCCCAGAAACTCTATCTTCCAAACCGTGACTAAATGAGTTTTCTACAATTGGCTGAATAAGCAAAGGAAGCACTGTAATTTTTTGAATATCACACATTGTAACAATATCATAAGAAACTCTTTCGCCAAAACGCATGTGCTGAATTGTTAGGTAATTTTGAACTGCATTTATTTCATCAACTAAGGGAACGGGTTTTCCTTTTACCGAAAGATTATAGCGTAAAAGTGATGCCAAAAGTTTGAGCATAGTTGCAACATCTTTTTCACCAGAAGCCAGAGATTTCATTCTAATAGTTTCCAGCGTATTAAATAAAAAATGAGGATTTATTTGATTGGACAGCATTTTAAAACTGATTTCACTTTGACGCACTGCCAGCTGCTCTTTTTCTTGATTTTGAATATAGATTCGTTCAAACAAATCTTTAATCTTTTTTGACATTTCAAAAAGTGCTTTATAAATCTGTTCAAACTCATCTTTTCCGCCAATGGTAGAAGCAATTTCAAAATTATTTTTAATAACATTATCAATTCCCGTTTGAACTTTACTAACTCGTTCATCAATGTAATTAGAAAAAACCATTATTACGGCAAAGGACAAAATAATCATAATTAAAATTGTAACAATGGTAATAATAAGAATATACATTGTAACTTTATTAAATTGATTTGTAGGAATGATGTACATAAAATGAAAGTTCAAAGTCGTTGTATTTGCGGGAGAAAAGTTTTTTGTAAAAATGCGAACAGTTTTTCCGTTCATCTTAATTTTTTTTATTTTTTCCACATCTTTGTTTTCTTTTGCAAAATTGATTAGTATATTCCGTTCTTCATCATTAAAAATCTGTGATGAGGTGTAAAGCATTTCGTTTTCAAGACAGATGGCGGTTTCAAAGTTTTTATTTTTTAATGTATTTTGAATAACATCAGGGCGAATATTTATTACAAGAACACCCACAAATTGTCCGTTGGTAGAACTCCAAACCGATCTTATAAGACTTAAATAATTTTTATTGGAAAGAGAATCTGTTTTGTAAATCCAGAAGGGCTGTCCTCGTGAAACTTTAGCATTTTGATACCATTCTTCTCCTTCAATTTGACTAGTCGTTTTTATAATAAATTGATTATTCAAAAGACTTTGATTTTCTGTGTATATTCTAAAATTAGCGACTTCATTATACATATGCAGATAGTTTTCCATAAAAAACAAATTGGAATAATCGGCGTACAATTCCTGCATATCTGTATAATTTTTTAAAATTACATTCTGGAGCTGTTTATTTACATAGATTCTATCTGATAAAGTTAAAATCTGATTCAAAGTATTATTGAAAGTAACTTCGGTTTGTTCCAGACTGTCGGTTACATTTTTCATTTCCCAATCCATCATGGTTTTATACAAAAAAACTACAAAAATCAGAGAAAGTGTTAAAACTGGAATTAAAAAAACTGATGTAAAAGTGATTTTTATATTACTTCTAAGAGAGGAGCCGTCTAATTTTTTTTGAAATGCTTTACTTAATTTGCTCATAATTAGTGTATTTTTCCCTGTCTTTTTCTAACTTCTTGAATTATGGCATTATTTTTTTCCAATTCATTTATTAAATCCCAGTGCCAGTCTAAATTACTTTCAGGAAATAAAGGTTTGGCTGCGGGACGAACTCTTGAATTATTTTCTTTTACTATTTTCATTAAATCTTCAAAAGTTTTTTTATCCAGAAGTTTGTATAAATATGGTTCAGAATCTAATATCATTAAAGTGTTGTCGGAATTAAAAAGAGCTTTTTCAAAATCAAAATCATATTTTTCTTTAAGATTCCTAATTTTTTTACTTTTACCAGATGTACAGGAATAATTATTTCCAGCGCTCAAAATATGCTTATTTACATAAAAGATTTTATTTTCCCAAGTGAAAAAAGCATCCTCATTTGAATAATCCATATTGGAAATCCAGTATCTGATTTTAAAAGTATCATTACCGTTTATGTAATAACAGGTTAAATTTTCTTGAACTTTTTGTTCCGAAGCTTTTATTCCTTCAGAAATTGCACTTCCCCGCCAATAGCCGTTTTTTCCAGAAAAATCGTTGGAATTGTTTAGATTTTCAGTATTTTCAAAAGAAGGTAATGCTTTTATGTAAAAGTTCAGATACATTTTATCATCTAAAATACAAATGGGAATTATACTTTGCTGATAATTTGAATATTGAAGATTAAGCTCCCAGGAATCTGAATTGGAAGAAAGCTCCTTTAATTCAAAAAAAATGTGTTCTGGAGTTTTTGTTGTAGCGGCATTTCGAATAATGGGCTCTTTTTCGCTAAAAGAATCGGGCTCTGCAACTCTATCGGTGTACCAGCCATAATAATCTTTTAAAAAAATTGCAATTTCTGGATGAGCGGCATTATTCTGTTCAAAAAAAACATATCTATCTTTACCTTCCCAGATTCCCACAAGTTTTTTTGGAATAGTCTGGGCAGATAAACAATAAGAATGTATTAAAAGAAGAAAAATCAGAAAACTATTTTTTCTTGCTGTCTTTTTTGATTGTACTAAGAGATGATTGAACAATTCTAAATCCTATGGTGTTGTCTCTATAATTTGGTAATGAAGTTCCTTTGAATGTTGTTTCGCAGAAAAATGCATTGCTGTTCCAGCTTCCGCCACAATTTATGCGACCATCTGTAGATGAAGATTCTTTATTCCAAGTCCATTCCCATACATTTCCGCTCATATCATAAATGTTCAACAGATTTGGCTGTTTTTTTCCAACTTCATGAGTGGTGCTTTTACTGTTTGATGAATACCAGCCCACAGCGTCCAGATTTATATTTCCACTATATTTGAAAATCTGTTTTTTTGTTCCTTCATTGGCGGCAAAGTACCATTCTTCAACTGTAGGAAGGCGATATCCATTTGCATTAAAATCGCAGACAATTGCTTTATCTTTTACACCTTTGATGGTAGAACCAATGTGTGGTGTATAATCCCATTTTTTTGGATCTGTAAACTCGTTGATTGAATAACAAGGAGTTAATCCTTTCAAAATACTTAATTCATTACAGAAAACTAGAGCATCATACCAGCTTACTCTTTCTACCGGTTTTTTAGCTCCTTTAAATACAGAAGGATTGTAGTCCATAACAAGCTCATAAAGTTCCTGGGTAACTTCTGTAGAACTTATGAAGAATTTTTTCTGAGTATCCTTATCCAGCACAGAAACCATGATTAAATCATTAGAACGATCCAGCATTTTCTTTTTATCTGCGGCAGAAATTACAGCGCGAAAATCTTTTTCATTATAATTTACAAACAACGAAGTATTATCCTGAATAAAGGTTGGCGAAGAAGGATTTTTTTCTACCAAATAATCGTATCCATTATCTATGAAAATTCTGTCGGTATTTAGAATGACACCTTTCATATATTTTAACCAATCAGAATTTTCTGCTGTAACAGTATATTTTGGAACATTACCAAATTTTAAATAAACAGAATTAACTCGAATTATCACATCATTTTCGTCAATTAAAGTGGAAATTTCATGGGGAACATCATAAAAATAAATTTCATTGGATGGAGTTATTAAAGTTCGTTCACTTGATAAAAGCACGTAATCATCGGTTGTACAGATGTCAAACTGCATTTCATATAAAGTTAAATCGTGATATTTTATGAGAGAATTTCCTCTATTCAATTGATATGCATTATTTAAAAATGCAGCAGGATGTACTGTTTTTTCGTCATTTGAATCTGTTGTTATGGCAAAAAGCACATTATCCATTTTTACTTCTAAGGTTTCTTTGTCATAAATGGAAATATATGGCCAGAATTTTTTATTTTCTTTTTGATTAGAAATAATTGCCACATCAACAGAACTTGGTAAATTTTTAAATTTTTCCCAAGATGAATCTTTCACTTTATTTATTCCAGTATACATAATATTTAAAAACTCTTTATATTTTTGAGAATATTCATACTGGATTGAAGTTTTATAAGTAGTTGTATTATCTGTAAAATTGCTTTCCACTTTGTTTAATTTATCAATAGTGAATTTAAATGGAGAAGTGATTGTAAAATATTTTTCGAAATTTTTGGCAATGGCTATCCAATAACCGTACAAATCTTCTTTTCTGTAAGGATTGTAGCCAGGTTCACCATTTAACAAAACTTCTGAAAGTCTGTTATATTCTTTTTTTATTTCCATTACTTCTGATTCTGGAGCGGCACAAACTGCATCCCAATAATATCCAAGAGCAAAAATATATTCATTTTTATATTCATAGTCCTTGGCCTTTGCACGAAGAGCTTTATAATTATTTGATGAATTATTTACAACAGTATCTGAAGAAGTTGTATTTTGAGTTTTATCCTGTCCAAAAAGAAAACATCCTGAAAATAAAAGAATTGCAAAAATAATGATGTTCTTTATAAATTTCATAATAACTCCATTTTCATAAATTTATTCTCATATATTATAATTCTATTTTAGTTTTTTTCATATACCATAACAGCATTTTAAATAGGTATTTATTGGCTCTTACATAAAATAACTTCCAACTGTTGTATGATTTTTTTAATATTTTACCAAACAATTTATCTTTCAAAAAAATGCTTGAACTTTATTTTTCAAAGGATTTCCATTATAATTAAAATATGACTTATTTAGGAAAAATTGGAGAATTGACATTAAAAGGGTCTAATCTTCAGGAATTTGAAAACTTATTAAAACATAATGCCGCAGACTGTCTAAAAGGATTAAACTGTAAGATTTCTTTGTTTGCTGGCAGACTTTATATTGATTGCGATGAATCCGCCTGCGAAAAAGTTGAGTTTACGCTTAATCATCTTTTAGGAATTACTGGTTGGGCAAAAACCATTACCTGTGAAAAAACTATTGAATCCATACAGCAAGCCGTGTTTGAGTTGGCAAAAAAGCAATGTGAAAAAGGCTGCAAAACATTCAAAATTAATGCCCGTCGTTCTGATAAAAGCTTCCCACTTAATTCTTACGAAATCTGTTGTGAAGCTGCCGGCCCTGTTGAAGAAATTATGCAGGTTGATGTTCACAATCCTGATTGTACCATTTACATAGAAGTTCGCGAACGATGCTTTGTTTACACAGATTCAGAAACTGGTTGTCGTGGACTTCCCGTTGGTTCTTCCGGAAAAGGCCTTTTACTATTAAGTGGTGGCCTAGATTCACCAGTCGCAGGCTATAGAATGCTTAGACGGGGTATGAAAATTGAATGCTGCTATTTCCATTCTTATCCATACACTTCGGAAGAAGCAAAACAGAAGGTTGTAACTCTGGCCCAAAAACTTGCCTATTACGGCATTCAAACTTATTTAAATGTAATTCCTTTTACTGATGTTCAGATGAAAATCAAAGAAAATGCACCAGAAGCTTGGTCCACTCTAATGCTGCGGGTTTGTATGATGAAAGTTGCAAATCTTTTGGCAAAGCGTTGTAAAGCCAAGTGTATTATTACTGGCGAAAGTGTTGGACAGGTTGCAAGTCAAACTATTGAAAATATGACAGTTACCGAACATTTTGCAGAATTACCTATGATGCGGCCTCTTTGTGGAATGGATAAAGAAGAAATTATTAAAACTTCCGAGTTTATAGATACATACGAAACTTCTATTTTGCCTTATGAAGACTGCTGTGTTTTGTTCAGTCCAAGGCATCCAGTTTTACGAGGAACAGTAGAACAAGCAGAAGAAATCTACAAATCATTAGAAGTTGATGATTTAATTTTTAAAGCCTACGAAGACAGAGAAATTGTAAAATTGACCTTTAACGAAGAACCTTGTTGGAAAACAGAAACTTCGCAATAAACTAAAAATATTTTTGTAATTCAGGAACTATGAACAAAGAAGATAAACAACAGATTTTTAATCTTTTGAAAACCTGTGATGCATACATATATGGATATACTCGAGACTCTTTTATAAACACTCCAGATTTTGATAATTTTCAAGGAAATGATGTTTTTTCCAATGAAATTACCAAAAATAAAGAATTAAAAAATCCATCGTTGCAATATTCCCAAACTATACAAACTATACAATCTGCACCATCGACACTGTCTGCACAATCTTCACTTGCTTCTTTGAACGGTCAGGTTTCTCAAGTTAAAAGCTCCACCACTCCACAAAATACCATTCCTACAACCCTTTCAAATACAGCAACTTCTTCTGATATTGCCACAGATGTTCCAAACCAAAATCATTCCCATACCTTATCAGAAATAAATGCAAAAATTGCCCGCTGTACAAGATGTGGATTGGCTCGAACAAGAAACAATGTTGTTCCAGGTCAAGGTGTTGAAAATCCATTGGTAATGGTAATTGGTGAAGCTCCAGGTTATGACGAAGATATGAAAGGTCAACCTTTTGTAGGAAGAGCGGGAATGCTTTTGGACAAAATGCTGGCAGCCATCCAGTTAGACAGAAATACAAACTGTTATATTGCTAATATAATAAAATGCCGTCCACCACAGAACAGAGATCCTTTTTTAGATGAACAAGCCTCTTGTTTTTCTTTTCTTGAAGCACAGATTCATTTACTTAAACCAAAATATATTCTTTGCATGGGTCGAATCTCCAGTCACAAACTGTTGAATACAGAAAGTTCGGTAGGTAATCTTCGGGGAAAGTTTTTTGATTACAATGGTATTCCTTTATTAGTAACCTATCATCCAAGTGCATTACTTAGAAATGAGGATTTAAAACGCCCAGCCTGGGAAGACTTAAAGCTTCTAAGGAAAAGAATTGATGATGATAAGAAATAATCTTTAAAATAAACTTTCAATTTATAAAAAACATAAATTAGAATAATAATTAAACTTAAAATCGATTCAATACTTTGAGAAAAATATAAATGACTTATTTGGAAATAATTTTAAACCTGCCAGTAGATCAGGGATTTACCTATTCATATATTCCTCCAGAAAATGAAAAACCCGAATTAAAACCAGAAATTGGAAAACGGGCCGAAATAATGTTTGGTAACAAAAAAACTCAGGGCTTTATTATAAATATTCTTGATCATATACCAGAAAATTGTCCTGTAGACTCTTCCAAAATCCGCCCAATAAAAAGAATCCTGGATAAAGAACCACTTTTCAACAATGAGCTTGTGGAGCTGGCAAAATGGGTCGCCCATTATTATTTATGCACTTTAGGAGAAGCGGTTTTTGCCATGATTCCATCTGGTCGTCGAGAAACCAGTGCAGGTGGTTTTAGTTTTGAAGAAGATTTTTCTGAAGAGAAAAAAAATAATTTATCACCAGAACAAATAAAAGCGGTAGAAGAGATTTTTTCCAGCAATAATCAACAGCCAACAGTGCCTAATTTTCAGGTTCCAAATATTTTTCATTATCTTTATGGTCCTACAGGCAGCGGTAAAACCGAAGTTTTTTTAACTTTAGCCGAAAAAGTTCTTGCACAGGGAAAAGGTGTAATTTATCTAGTGCCAGAAATTGGACTTACCGGACAAGTGGTTAAAGCCATAAGACAAAGATTTGGTAATACTGCGGCAATTTTGCACAGTGGACTTACACCATCTCAAAGGCTTGGAGAATGGCACAGAATTATTCACAAAGAAGCTAGAGTTATAATCGGCGTTCGTTCTGCAATTTTCGCCCCAATTCCAGAACTAGGTCTTGTAATTATTGATGAAGAGCACGACGGTTCCTATAAATCCAGTAATAATCCCCGTTACCATGCACGACAGATTGCCATGCATCGTTGCCAGACTTTAAAGATTCCACTTGTTATGGGAAGTGCCACACCTTCTGTAGAAGCCTGGTATGGAATGCAAACAGGAACAATCCAAAAGCATACTCTTACAAAAAGATTAGCTGGCGGAGAAATGCCACATATTTCCTGTATTGACTTGAACTATTTTCCAACTGATGGCTGTATTTCAAAGCCTTTGGAAGATCAGATTAAAAAAGTTCTGGATAAAAATCATCAGGCAATTTTATTTTTAAATAGACGAGGTTTTACTCATTTTTTCCGCTGTAACACCTGTGGTTATGAACTTGTCTGTAAAAATTGTTCCGTTCCTCTTACTTATCACAAAAAAGATAATCGTTCCCGATGCCATTATTGCGGATGGTCTGTTATTCCTCCACAAAGCTGTCCACAATGTGGTAGTTTAGACATTGGTTCTTCTGGTTTTGGTACAGAGTTCATAGAAGCTGAAACAAAAGCTAAGTTTCCTAATGCTAAAATTATCAGATTAGATACAGATGCACTGAAAAATAAAGAAGAGCTATTAAATACTCTGGAAGATTTTAAAAATGGAAAATATGATATTATGCTTGGCACTCAGATGGTGGCAAAAGGTCTAAACTTTCCAAAACTCGAATTGGTTGGCGTTATTCTAGCCGATGCAGGTTTACATATGCCAGATTTTAGAGCCGGCGAAAGAACTTTTTCTTTAATTACACAAGTAGCAGGAAGAGCTGGCAGATATTTTCCAGATGGAAAAGTTATTGTTCAAACCTATAGTCCTGGCAGAGAACCAGTTTTATACGCCTGTCATAACAGAATTGAAGATTTTTATAACTCAGAATTACAACAAAGAGAATTATTAGAGTTTCCACCATTCAGTCGCTTAGTCAGATTGGTTTTTAGAAGTTTTAAAAGAGATTTAGCCCTAGAAACCGCTATTTCTGCCGCAAAAATCCTAGCGGAAAATATTCCAACAGGAACTAAAAAAGGTATCGAAATTATTGGCCCCGCTGAATGTCCTATAGAAAAAATTAATTCCTCCTGGCGTTATCAGATTCTTTTAAAATCAAAATCTGTGGCCCCTTTGCAAACCATGGCTCGTGCACTTTTAAAAAATTACACTCATAATCAGGCAGTTTATATTGAATATGATGTTGATCCAGTGTCACTTTTATAAAAAATGATTTTCAGAAAGAAATTACAAGAAATTATTTTTGTATTTTGACATTCATAAAAACTAAACATGTCTTCTTATGCCGTCAAACTTTATTTCGTAAAGAAAAAGTCCAGTTGGAGGAGCTGTAACACCAGCCTTTGTGCGATCTTTTGCCAAAAGTATTTTTTCCATAGAATCCCAGGGTGCTTGATTTTTATCCAGATTGATTAAAGTTCCCGTTAAAGTTCTAACCATTTTCCACAAAAACGCATTAGCTTCAATTTGAAATACCAGCAGATTCTGTCCCCAAATATCTTTTTGTATAAAAAAATGGGCATCATCTATATAACGATTATTTGAAACACTTTCATCGCCACTGGCCGCAAAAGAAGAACAATCCAATTCCCCTTTTAGGCATTGGCAAAAATGATTTAATCTAGAAAGATTTGGTTCATATTTCTGGACATTCCATGAAAACCTTGAATTATTTGCCGCAACAGTATTTCCATAAGAAATAAAATATCTGTAAACTCGGCTGGTAGCAGATTTTCTTGCGCTAAAACTTTCTGGAACTTCTTTTGCATCCATAATGCGTACATCTGTAGGTAAAAAGGCATTCAAAGCTCTGATATAATTTTGCGGCGGAATAGTTTCAATTGGTGAATAAAAATTAGCCGCTTGACCTAAAGCGTGAACTCCACTATCTGTTCTGCCAGAACCATACAAAGGAACTTTCTGTTTATGCATTTTTTCAAGAGCTTTTTCAACTTCACCTTGAACTGTTCTTTCTGCTTCACCTCCGCCATTATCATCCTGTCGTTGCCAACCACAAAAATCAGTTCCATCATAAGAAATTGTCAGAAGAATATTACGCATTAGATATCATCATCCTTTAATTCTTTACTCAAACTGTCATAAAGATTTCGAGCATGTTCCAACAATGGTCCAGGTTTATTTTTTGAAGATTTTCCCAATCCAAAGATACGCGCAATAGCTGTTTTAGATTCACTTAATTTTTTTAGACGCATCTGCATATCATCTTTCTGTCCATATTTGTATTCCAATAATCCAGTTAAATATACAACACCGTCCCAACCATAATTCTTATCTTGATCTGGTCCAAAATAATTCATTGTGGAACATTTTTCTGTTCGGTTCTGTTCGTTTATCAATGCCTGTTGATAAAAAAATAAAGCTTTCCTATAAAAAACCTGAGCAATATGATCATAATTATGACCAGCACATCGTTCGTTTATTTCTGTACAAAGCCAAGCCAGTCTTAAAGAAATAATTCCTTTCTTTAAAGTCGGCAAAGATTCTAAATCAAGAAAATCATAACATTGAAGTGCCAGAAAATACATCGCAGCACCATCAAAAAGAGTTCTCTGATTTTTTAAATCAAAATACGGAAAAATGTTTAATGTAGCCGCTTTTCGCTTTTCAGAATTATCAAAAAGTTTATCTGCAATTTCACCAGATTTTAATTCTGCAAAATCATTCCAGAAAAAAGCTGTATAACAATTAGGACAACAACCTATATCATAAATTAAAGGATAGACAGGACCAAACTTAGCAGAAGGAATGTAATTTCTATGAAGCTCATCTGTAAGATTACCAGCATTCATTCGTCCGTTTCCACTACGCATAATTTCTTTGTCAAAGTTTTTTCTGCATACAGGACAGTAAAACTTATCTTTTGACCAGTATGATAAAGAAGGTTTTTTCTCTCCTGAATCTGTTTTTCGTGATATTGTATATGCCATTTTTGCCTCGTTTAATTAGTCAACATTTTTTTCATTTAGAATATTACTGATTCCATCGTTAGCAACTTCATTATTTAATTCTTTTGTCAGGTTTTCATGAAAATCATCATTTAAATAATCGGAATCTGAATTGTCAATATTTGACTTTTTTTCTACTTCAATTTTTACAATATTCATAGAACTTTCAATCAGTTTGAAATATGAAGGATAAATAATTTTTATAGGAACATCATATTTTCCGCTTTCTGTGAGTGAACTTACATCTATTTGTGCAGAATAAGCATTAAGATTAAAATCTTCTAAAAGACTTTCTGTTCCCTGCAAAGTAATGGATATTTTTGGAAGCTCTGAAATAATTTCAATTTCCTGTGATAATCCCATTGGCTGCAAAGATAAATTATCAAACTTCTTTTTCATAATTATTGGTTCAATTGAAATGTCTACCTTGTAAGGTCCATTGTTTTCTAATTGAATCATTTTATTTCTATCAACTGCAAAAACTTCAAAGGAAAGATTTTTTGATGCATTGGAAATATCAATCATATTTGTCATTAAAGAAGAAATATCTTCCAGCATTGGTTCTGGTCCATCAATCTGGACATAATTTGGAGTAACATTAACTGCGGAAACAAAAAAACCTTTGGCGGGTTCACCAACTAAAGCAGGTTCAACAGAAACAAACTTTGTAGCCTTTTTTTCAACTTTTATTTTTACAGTCTCAGGTTTTACTTTTATTTCAAAAGGATCAAATCCCATAATTTCATTAGAGATATTTACTGTAACAGGAACTGTATATTCCCCAGGTTTAGTAATATTATTCAAATTAATATCTGCTGTAATATGCCCCATATGAATTGAAGTAATTTTATCTGTATTTGCTCTGATAATTACATTAACATTTTTTGTATAATCTTCAACGGGCATTACCGCTCCTTCTTGAATAACAGAAAGGGGAAGCACAAATGATCTTTTGTCTATTAAAGATGCCTGATGAAATATATATAAAAAAATTGCAATTATGAGACAGATTATTTTTGCAGGCCAGTTTTTTAGGATTTTTTCAACTAAGTGATTTACTTTCGTCAATTGTATCCTCCATAACTCTATCTTGTGAGGTAATTTCAAGAAGATTTTCCAATATTTTTGTAATTTCAGGAATCTTAAGGTCGTAGTTTAATTTAGAATCATAGGCCAAACTGATTGCTCCACTTTCTTCTGAAACTACAAGAACGACTGCATCACTTACTTCAGAAAGACCAAGGGCAGCACGGTGTCTGGTTCCGTATGTTTTTTTAATATTATAATCTTCACTTAAAGGCAAAAAACATCCTGCACTAATAATTTTTCCGTTCTGAATAAAACAGGCGCCATCGTGTAAAGGAGTATCAAAACGGAAAATTGTTAAAAGAAGATTAGAACCAACATCTGCATTGATTACAGTTCCAGTCTGAACATAATTGTCCAGCTTAGTATGCCTAGGAAAAACTACCAGCATTCCCCGTCGTTCTTTTGAAAGAGATTCCGCCGCCAGCAAAACTGCATCAATATAGGTATGTTTTGAACGGTTACCAAAAGCAAACCATCGATTTTGACCAATTCTAAGAAAAATCTTACGGATTTCCGGTTGGAAAATTACAGCAAAGGCAATAACCAAACCTGGAGCAATAATACCTAAAAGCCAGATAATTGTAGAAAGTTTTAAAAGTGTAGCAATACCATAAGCTATAACAACAATTATTGCTGATTTTAATAGCTGAATACTGTTGGTTTTTGCCATAAAATCGTAGGCTTTGTACAATAAGAAAGTAAGAATCAGGACATCTAAAACAGGTCTGATATAATCATATAAAAAAATAAATTTATTGAAAACTTCCATTTTCTTTCCGTAAAATATTTTCTGATATTATTTTTTCAAAAATAAAAACTTATGTTTTTTAGCATAAGGGGTTCTCAATAATTATATCACATTACATAAGATATTTCATAGTATTTAACGAATCAACCGCTTCTTCAACATCATGAACTCTGATTATAGAAGCTCCTTTTAAAACAGAAATTAGATTTGCAGAAACAGTTCCAGACAGTCGTTTTTCCGCATCGGTTTGATTTGTCATTTGACCAATACATCTTTTTCGGGAAAGAGCCATAAGCAAAGGATAGGCGCCACATAAAGCCTGTGTATTTTTTATAAGTTCAATATTTTCTTCAAAGGATTTACCAAAACCAATGCCTGGATCCCAGATAATTTTTTCTTTGGAAATACCATTTTTTAAAGCAAAATCAGTCTGTTTTTTTAAATATTCCACAACATCTTGTACAGTACCAGAAGTATGATGCATTAAAACAACAGAAAGTTCATTTTTAGCACAATATTCTGCCCCTTGTGGAGATATTTCAAAAGCTGAAACATCATTAAAAATATCTGCTCCTGCATCTACTGCGGCTTTTAAAACTTCAAACTTTGTTGTATCAATGGAAACAGCACCTTTAAAATCAAGCTTTTCTCTAAGTTCTTTTATTACCGGTACTACCCTTTTTATTTCTTCTTCTGCAGAAACGGGTGTAAAACCAGGCCTTGTTGATTCTCCACCCACATCAATAATATCAGCACCAGCTTCTATCAGTTTTGCAGCCCGTTCTATTCCACCACGACTTTTTTCATAAAAAGAATCAGGCGTTACATTTAAAATTCCCATAACAAAAGCAGGTTTATCTGTAGTCAGTATTTTTTTTCCAGCAAAAAGAGTTTTCATTTTTCTGATACCTCTTTAATTTTATTAAATATATCAAGTGGGGAAAGTCCAGCTTCTTCAAGAACCTGATTTCTAGAACCGTGAGAATAAAAGTTTTCTTTAAAAGCCATAACTATAGATTTTTGCTTTTTATTTTCTGATAAAATTGATTGAAGATATTGGCTAATACCACCAGTTTCAATTCCATCTTCCACAAAAATTATAGATTCATAATTTTCACACAAAGAAAAGAAATAATTTTCATCTAAAGGCTTAATAAATCTTAAAGAGTACAAATCACAGAAAAGTTGATTTTCTTCTGCCATTTTTATTGCCTGCATAACTTCTGTAAACATTCCACCTGTAGAAACTATAAGAATATTTGCATTTTGATTTTGTGGAAGAGATTTATTTTTGATTAGAAGCCCTTTTCCAATCTGTACATCTTTTGAATAATCTTCTACATCAGGTTCATCAGGACAAATTAGTTTTGGATAACGAATTGCGACAGCTTTGTTTGCATTTTCTGCCCATTTAAAACATAACTCTAAATCATTTTTAGAACAAGGAGATAATATTACAATATTTGGAATTGGCCTGAGCATGGAAATATCAAAAATACCTTGATGAGTTGCTCCATCATGGGGTACTGCACCAGCTCTATCAAGCATAAAAATACAAGATAGATTTTGCAAAACAATATCATGAATTATCTGATCATAAGACCGTTGAAGAAAAGTTGAATAAATACAAACGACAGGCAGTTTTCCTCCAGCAGCTAAACCACTGGCAAAAGTTACTGCGTGTTCTTCTGCAATTCCCACATCAAAAAATCTATCGGGAAATTGTTTGGCAAAAGCTGAAAGTCCAGTTCCTTGAGCCATAGCGGCTGTAATTCCAACAATTTTTTTATTGATTTCAGCCTGTTCCACAATAATTTTACTAAAAGCATCGGTAAAAGAAAGTTTTTTTTGTTGATTAGAATTATTATCAAAAGGACCAATTCCGTGAAATAATTCTGGATTTTCTTCGGCGGGTTCAAAACCTTTTCCTTTTTTAGTTACAACATGAACAACAACAGGCTTGTTTAATGATTTAACTCGTTTTAAAACCTTTTCCAAGGATTGTTCATCATGACCATCAAAAGGACCAGCATATTCAAAACCTAAATCTGTAAAAAGATTATTTGTAAGCAAAAGCCCTTTTAGAGAACGCTTAAATCTGTAAACAAACTTTGTAACTCCTTTTCCAAAGCTTGGGATTTTGTAAACCAGATGTTCAATTCCTCTGTCAATTCTATAACGGAAAGATTGATATTTATGAGTCATTGTAAGACTGCTTAAATATCTGGAAATAGAACCTGTATTGTGATCAATGGACATCTGATTATCATTTAAAATAACAATCAGGTTTTTATTTAATTGACCTGCATTACATAGACCTTCAAAGGCCATTCCACCAGTTAAAGCTCCGTCCCCAATAACTGCTACAACTTTATTTTTTTTATTGTCTAAATCCCAGGCAGTTAATAATCCTAAAGCCGAAGAAATTGAAGTTGATGAATGTCCATTTATAAAGTAATCATGCTGGCTTTCATTTTTATTTGTAAATCCAGATAAACCGTCTTTTTGGCGAAGAGTTTCAAACTGATTATATCTACCTGTCAGCAATTTATGAGCATAACATTGATGACTTACATCCCACACAATAGCATCGTCTGGAGAATTAAAAACTCGATGTAAAGCAATGGTAAGTTCCACTACTCCTAAATTACTGGCAAGATGTCCACCATTATTACCAACAACAGAAATTATTTTTTCTCTAATTTCCCCTGCTAATAATTCCAAATCCTTTTGTGAAAGATTTTTTATATCTGATGGAGACTTTATATTTTCCAACATAGAATATTCCAAAAATTAAAAAATAACACAGGCTCAGAATTAAAAAATATGATTGTCCTGTGTATTACAAAAAATTGTAAAAAAAAGACCGCGAATAATTCGCGGTCTTTTTTTTAGCTAAAACACAAGCTGTCGACCTAAAAACTACTTGCTCTTATGTCGATTACGTCTAAGCATCTTCTTACGCTTATGTGTCGCCATCTTCTGGCGTTTTCTTTTCTTACCACAAGGCACGATGGCACTCCTACTTTATAAAGTGTTGTTAGTATCTCAAAATATTGGTATTTCGTCAAGTAGTTGAAAAGGATTACTTTGAAAAATCAAACAATTCCTAAAAATACTTTTTATTTTAACCTTATATTTTGTTTTTTATAAAACTGACGGATTTCATTTTCTACAGCAACAATATTTTCTTCATTTCCATCAAAAGGAATAATAATACTTTCTGGAATATCCCGAATATAAGTATATTGTTTTTTAGCATATTTACAGCTATGTTTTTTTATATTTTCTTTAATTTCATCTTCTGATTCACTTTCGAACCATTCTGAATAACCTATGGCTTTCATTCCAGGTGTGTCTTTTGTATAACCCATTGCCTGCAATTTTTTTACTTCATTAGGTAAACCTTCTTCAAACATTAAATCTACTCTTTTGTTTATTCTATCAAAAAGAATATCTTTTGGCGGTTCGAGAACTATAAAGCAAAAATCATATTTTGAACGGAGTTTTTGTTCTAATTTATATTCTGAGCGTTTTTTTCCAGTTGTAAAATACACTTCCAATGCACGACAGATTCTATAAGCGTCATTTATATTGATTTTAGCGGCACTTTCTGGATCGATAATTTGTAACTGAGCATATAAATTGGCATTTCCTTCCATTTTTAATCTATTTTGCAGTTCTTCACGGATTCTTTCATTAGATTCTGGTGTTTTTGGAAGTCCAAAAAGAAAACTTCTTATATAAAAACCTGTTCCACCGCAAATAACTGGAATTGCACCTCTTGAATAAATGCTTTCACATAAAGAATCTGCGGTATTTACAAAATCTGCAACGGTAAATTGCTGAGAAGGTTCTACTAAATCTATTAGATGATGAGGAATTAGTTTACAAAAATCTTGGGTGGGTTTTGCAGTTCCAATGTCCATGTATTTATAAACAGCTTGGGAATCGGCACTGATAATTTCTGATTTAAAAATAAAATGACTGCCTGATTCGGAAAACAAATCCTTTGTCAAAGCAGTCTTTCCTGATGCAGTTGGAGCAAAAATTACAACTACTGGTATTTTTTTCTGACCAACTGTATTTTTTTCCTGATTTTCCTTTGCAGATTCTATATTGGATTTTTTGTTACTATCAGTTTCATTCATAACTATTTCCAGTTTTTAAGATTTCTGCAAGCTTTTTTATATTCAGTCTATTCTTTTTCTTCGATTCTGTAGTTTACTTTTTTATTAAAAAGCTGTTTTGCAGCAACACAAACTACTTTATCTGAATTAAGTTCTATTTCTGGGTCATTTACTTTTGCCATCTGATATGCACGACGGCTAGCAGCAACTGTAATTTCGTAAATGTTTTCGTTAAATTCAACTAACTGTTCCAATGGAAAAATCATTCGTCACCTCTACTAATATCCTTTTATTTTAATGAGAAAAAAGATTAGTGTCAACTTTACAGCCATAACGCAGATTTGTAGTTCTGAGTTTTATTAGTAAATTAAAGACCGCTGTAAACAATATTCTTTATTTTTCTTGTTGTACTAGTGGTTCCTGAATCTGTTCGCTGCATTAAAACTAACATAATAAGTTTATTTTTTAGATCAATGCTTACATAAGGTCCCAACCAACCGTCCCAACCAAACTCACCATTTTCTGTAAGGGCTTTACAACGACCAGAATCTATGGCAACTCTGCACAAATTGCAATAAGTGTATCCCGAAAGATGTTCCATTTTTTCTTCAAACTTTTTTTGAAGATTTGGTCGAAGACGGGCATTTGTCATAAAATCAACAGTTGCTTTTTTTAGGATTCTAACACCGTTATATTCGCCACCATTACAAAGCATTTGGGCAAATTTTAAATAGTCATCAATTGTAGAACAAAGACCTGCTCCTCCACTTTCAAAACTTGGTTCTTTATTCATAAATGGCTGGATTCCAAGATTTGGATATTCAAAAAGTTCCATTCCTGTTTCTGTCTGTTTATAAACATTGGCAAGACGATCTAATTTTTCTGCTGGTACAAAAAAGCCTGTATCCTTCATTCCAAGAGGATCGAAAATATACTTTTTCATAAATTGACTTAATTTCATTCCTGAAACCACTTCAATTACAGCACCTAGAATATCTGCACTTAAACCATAGTTATAATCTGTACCTGGTTCAAAACTAACTGGAATTGCGGCTAATCGTTTTGCTACTTCTAAGGTTGTAATTTGTCTTGATTCCATTACATCTTTATTAAGCTCTTGAATTAAATCAGATGTAAGATGTTCACCTAAAGGCGCACCATCCCACCAAGCTCCATAAGTATAACCACTGGTCATATTCAATAAATCTTGAATTAAAATTGGGCGATTCGCTTTTTGAGGTTTTCCATTCCGTCCACCTTCATAACAAACTTGAAGATTCCAAAACTCTGGTATGAATTGTCCTACAGGTTCATCCAGTTCAATTTTACCTTGCTCCAATAGAATTAAAGCGGCTACGGCGGTTACTGGTTTACTTTGTGAATAAAGACGACAGATTGTGTTTCGATTAAAATGTTTTTTTTCTGCAATATTTGCAAATCCAGATTCCCAATAGCCTTGTTCCTGTCCATCCTTGCAAATTAAAACATTAAGGCCTGCAATTATTTTATTTTCTACTGCCCCATCTATAACTGACTGTATATTTTCCAAATGTAATTTATCCATATTTTTATTATAAATCATCTTAAAAAAATCTTAAACTACTAATTTTAGATAAAAAAACTATAAATCCAAGGAGAAAATAAAATTGAGACAGAGATAGAATTAGAGACAAAAGATTTATTGGCGTTAATTATTCATTGAGAAATTAAAAAATTATTCTTCGCCCAGAAAATAATATTCAAGAGCCATTTCTGCACCATTTGTTTCAAAATAATTGTAAACGGAATTATATTCTTTGAAATATTTTTCTGGATCATTGGTTACATAAGTATAATTTTTTGAAATACATTTGTATCCTTTCTCTTTATAATTCTTGAAAATCCAGACAGCAAGGGCCTGCTCTTTTGTTTCAAAAGGTCCAAAGATTTTTGCTCCTGCTTTTTGATTTTCCATAACCTTGGAAATATACCAGCTGGAAGCTTTTTCTTCATTTTCTTCTTCTATGCTTTCGATATATCGTGGCAATTGGTTTTTCTTGTATTTTTTGTAAGATTGATCACCAATTTTTTCAATCTTCAAATCTACAAGTTCCCCTGCATATTTTTTCTTTAAATTTCCTTCCTCGGTGGTAAAACGAATGGTCAAAGGATTAACTAAATCTTTTTTTAGATTAAAAGTTGCACTGGAAAGAAACTTTTTGTTTGGAGCTTCGTTGCTCATTTCTTTTTCTCCAATTAAAGTGCCGTCTCCATCAAACACTTCACAGTTTAATGAAGTTATTCGTTTTTTTGAAGAAAATGAAAGATAAACCGAAAGTCTGTCGCCACTTAATAGTTCAGCATCTTTTATTTTTATTTTATTCAATTCATAAGAATGATTACTGTTTTCTTTATTTGGAGATAAAACAAAATCCTTTGTGTAATCATAAATATCAATATTATAGGTTACTGGATGGGAAATATCTTTGGTTGTTACACATGATACAAAACAAAAAATAAACATAAAAAATAAGCAATAAAAGATTCGTTTAATCAAAATATACTCCCGCAAAAATCAATAAAGAATTTTTTGTTTCTGAATTGATTTTTTAGCATATCAAAAGACATTTATGTGATGTAAAAGTTGCGTTTACAAAGGGGCTAACTAGCAAGTCCTTTTGTACATATAAAATTATATATAAAAATAAGGATTTGGAAAAGGATGAGATTAAACATAAAAAAATGTTATACAATTATTGTAATAAATGACAGAAATTATGTTTTAATTTGATTTTTTATTTATTGAGATTTTGGCAATTGCAAACTATAATTTTGTTAAAGGATTTACTAATTGAGTTTGATAAAATTATGATTCAAATGAAAGGAAAATATGGCGTTTCATTGCAGCATAAATCTTTACAAAACTCATTTATACATACTCGTTCTTACTAACAAATTAAAAATCCTTGGAACTTAGAACCTTTTCGGTTTTAGTTTTGAGGAAGGAATATTTTTATGGAAAACAAAGAATTAATTGAAAGCGGAAACGCAGTTTTGGGTATTGAATTTGGTTCTACAAGAATTAAGGCTGTACTGATTAACGAAAAATATGAACCAATTGCAGGTGGCTCTTATACTTGGGAAAATTCTCTGGAAAATGGTATTTGGACTTATCCAATCTCTCAAATTCACGAAGGATTACAGACTTGTTATGCTGATTTAAAGGCAGATGTTCAGAAAAAATTTGGTATTAAACTAACTAAATTTAAAGCTGGTGGAATTTCTGCTATGATGCACGGATATCTTGCTTTTGATAAAGATGATAATCTCTTAGTTCCATTTAGAACTTGGCGAAACACAATTACAGGAGAAGCTTCTAAAAAACTTTCTGATTTATTCAACTATCCTGTTCCAGAAAGATGGAGTGCTTCTCATTTGTATCAGGCGATTTTGAATAAAGAAGAACATGTTTCAAAACTTGCTAATGTTTATACTCTGGCCGCTTATATCCACTATAAATTAACTGGAGAAAAAGTAATTGGCGTTGGTGATGCTTCTGGTATGTTCCCTGTAAAACTTTCTGATGATAAAAAATCTGCTGCATACAATCCAGAATTTGTAGAAATGTTTGAAGCTTTGAATGAAGTTAAAGCTTTTGGATTTAAACTTTCTTCTTTATTCCCAAAGGTTTTGATGGCTGGCGATGCCGCAGGAAAATTGACTGCTGATGGTGCTAAATTTCTTGATCCAACTGGCGAACTGGAAGCTGGAATTCCATTCTGTCCTCCTGAAGGTGATGCGGGAACTGGTATGGCGGCAACAAATGCTGTAGAAGTAAAAACTGGTAATATTTCTGCAGGTACTTCTGTTTTCAGCATGGTTGTTTTGGAAAAAGATTTGGAAAAAGTTTATCCTGGAATTATTGATGTTGTAACAACTCCAGATGGACGACCTGTTGCAATGGTTCACTGTAACAACTGTACTGGAGAACATAACTATTGGGTAAATCTTTTCAAAGAAGTTGTTGATACTATGGTTCCAGGAAATGATGCTTCTGTTGGTTCTTACTACGACAAATTGATAACAAAATCTTTGGAAGCTGACAAAGATTGTGGTGGTCTTTTAGCATACAACTATCTTTCTGGCGAAACTGTAACAGGATTCAATTCTGGTCGTCCATTGTTTGCTCGTGCAGAAAATGCAAACTTTAGTATTGCAAATTTTATGCGTGTTCAGATGTTTACATCTCTTGGTGCTTTGAGAGCAGGAATGAACATTCTTTATGATGAAGGAGTTCCTGTTGAAAGTATGTATGGTGCCGGTGGATATTTTAAAACAGAAGCTGGTCTTAAATACATGGCCGCTGCAATGAAATGTACTGTTTCTGCTATGGAAACCGCTGGTGAAGGTGGACCTTGGGGAATGGCGATTTTAGCTGCTTACGCTGCCAAAAATGCGGGATGTGGAATTAAGAATGAAGAATTGGCTGATTTCTTAAATAAGGAAGTTTTTGGTTCTTGTAAAACTGTTTCTGCACAGCCAGAAAAAGACATTTGCGAATCCTTTGAAATCTTCTTTGAAAGATACATGAAAGGTTTGGCTATTGAAAAAGCCGCTGTGGAAAACTTATAAATTAATTAAGAATTAAGAATGATGAATTAAGAATGAGTAAAAAAAATTCTTAATTCTTAATTCTGCATTCTTAATTATAAGGAAATCATTATGACATACGAAACACTTAGAAATGAAGCTTATGAAGCTAATATGAAAATTCCAGAAAATCATCTGGCACTTTATACTTGGGGAAATGTTTCTGCTTTTGATAAAGACAAAGGCCTTTTTGCAATTAAACCAAGTGGAGTTCCTTATCCAGATTTAACTCCGGAATCAATGGTAATTGTGGATGTGGATGGTAAAAAAGTTGATGGTTCTATGAATCCCTCTTCTGACACTCCAACTCATGCAGTTTTGTACAAAAAGTTTGGCTTAGAAATGGGAGCAGAAATTGGTGGAATCATTCATACCCATTCTACTTATGCTGTAAGCTGGGCACAGGCAGTTCGTTCAGTTCCATTGTTCGGTACAACACATGCCGACCATATTCAAAAAGCCGTTCCATGTACCCCTTACCTTTCAAAAGAAGCTGTAGAATCAGACTACGAAAAAGAAACAGGTCTTTTGATTGTAAAACACTTTGCAGATTTAGGACTTAATCCTAGCGAAATCAACATGGTTTTGTGTGGCGGTCACGGTCCATTTGCTTGGGGAAAAAATGCCGATAAAGCAGTTTACAATGGAACAGTTCTGGAAGAAATCTGTAAAATGGCTTTAAATACATTGGCTTTAAATCCAGAACAGCCTCCACTTCCAGACTATATTGTAAACAAGCATTATATGAGAAAGCATGGACCTAACGCTTACTATGGACAGGGAAAATAATTTTTGATGAACTTAATTCAAGTTCAAAAACTGTTTTTTATCCAAAATAATCCGTAGTTCTGTTTCAAAAACTACAAGTGACACTTAAGTTATACAAAGGACTGCCTACAAAATGACAGTCCTTTTTTATTTTTTTTCAATTAAATATCCAACTTTATTCATATTTAGACTATACTATAAATATGAACCGTTCCATCTGTATACAGGCTTTAGTATTGAATCTTAAAGTCATGGGTGAAAACAATACTTCAGTTACGCTTCTTACTCCCGAAAAAGGCATTGTCTACGCAACTTTGTATGGAGGCCCAAAAAGCAAATTAAAATCTTTAGTTTCCCTATACAATTCTGGAAAAATGTGGCTTTACGAAAATCCAGAAAAAAATCAAATTAAAATTACAGATTTTGAAGTTCAAAATTATCATTCTTCCTTCACTTCCAATCTTTTTAAAATCTATGCCGCAAATCTGGTAGCGGAACTTGCCATAAAAAGTCATTGCAATGGCGCCAATGAAGAGTTTTTTAAATATTGTTCTGGTTTTTATGATGGTATGGACCTTTCTACTGAAGAACAAAGCCGTGTTGGTTTATTAAGATTTTTGTGGCGATTTATCCTCATGTCCGGTGTTCAACCTTCTACAGAAAATTGTGAGCACTGTGGCATTTCTTTTTTTGACCAAAAGTTTGAAAACAACGCTATTTCATATTATAATATAATTGAAAATTGTTTTATTTGTTCAGATTGCGTAAATGATTTTACAGGTCTTTTTCCTGTTAATATTTCGGCTTTACATTATTTGGATGGAGTTACAAACCTTCCTCCAGCGCAAGTACGAATGTTAAAAATTACAAAAGATGATTATGAACAATTAAGGCAACTGTTATTTTTTTTAGTTGAAAAAATACTGGAAACAAAATTAAACACGCTGGAAACCGGCATTGGTATATTATAAACGGGAGTGGGAAATTGAGAGCAACTGATATTATAATGAAAAAAAGAGGAACCTTTGTTACCTTAGAAGATGGAACTAGAAAGCTTTTAAATGGCGAAGGTCAAACTCAAACTTTAACAAAAGAAGAAATCGATTTTATGATAAAAGGCTGTGTGGACGGTTCTATTCCACAATATCAAATGTCTGCCTGGCTCATGTCAATCTTCTTTAATTCTATGACCTTTGAAGAAACTGGTTATTTAACACAAGCCATGCTTTATTCTGGCGATGTTATAGATTTACACAAACGAGATAATCAATATCCAAATTTTAAAGACACAATTTTTGTTGATAAACATTCTACTGGTGGCGTTGGAGACAAACTTTCACTTCCTCTTGCACCAATTGTAGCGGCCTGCGGATTAAAAGTTCCAATGATGAGCGGTCGTGCACTAGGACACACTGGTGGAACATTGGATAAACTTGATTCTGTAAACGGTTATAAAACTCGCCTTGAAGAAGATGATTTTGCAAAATTGATTTCTAAAACAGGTTTTGCTATGACTGGTCAAACCGATAAAATTGCTCCAGCCGACAAAATACTTTATTCTTTGAGGGATGTTACTGGAACTGTAGAATCAATTCCTTTAATTACTGCCAGTATTCTTTCAAAAAAATGTGCAGAAGGCTCCGACGGTCTGGTTTTTGATGTTAAATATGGCTCTGGTGCATTTATGAAATCCATTCCCGATGCTGAACAGCTTGCAAACTTTTTGGTAAATACAGCAAAATCAATGGGCAAAAAAGCCTCTGCTCTTATTACCGACATGAACACACCTTTAGGAAATAAAATAGGAAACTTTCTGGAAATTGAAGAAACTGTACAATGCCTTCAAAATCAGGGGCCTGAAGATGTAATGGAAGTAACTTATGCTTTAGGCGCAGAAATGTTAGTTATGGGAAAAATAGCATCTACCACTGATGAAGGACTTTTACTTTGTAAACAAGCCGTGGAATCTGGTAAAGCCCTTAAACTTTTCCTGCAGAACATTGATGATCAAGGTGGAAACTCTGAAGAATTAATGTCGCAGCTTTATAAACGACGCTCTCCTCATAAAATTGAGCTTAGAGCCATTGAAGATGGATATATTTTTATTGATGCATATAAAACAGGTCTTTCCGGAATTACACTGGGAGTTGGAAGAAACAAAACTACCGACAGTGTTTGTCCTGATGCAGGAATAATTCTCCATGCAAAAACTGGAAATAAAGTTTCTAAAGGTGATTTAATTATGGAAATCTTTGGTAAAGATGATGATTGTTTGCAGCCAGCCTTAGAATCATTAAAATCTGCCGTTTCCTATTCAAAAGAACCTTTGAACAAAAACAAACTTATCTATAAAAAGATTCAATAAAATTATATTTAAAACTTTACCAATTTTTTTGTGTAAGGTCTTTCTTAAAATATCATTTTCTAATATTTTATTTAGTAATTTTATTGTGCAATTTTATTATATGTTTTTTATTCATTTACTTTACAAAGTCTATAAAAAGCATTTGCATAAGTTTTATAAAACTTTAACAGGATATTATTTTGGCAAATACAAATAACTCAGTTCTTAATTGGAACAAAAAGAATGTTACCAAACAGCAGGCTGAATTTCTCTGCAACAATTATATTAACAATAAAGCAAAATCTTTGTTTGGTACCAATTTATCAGATAAAGAAATAACCATTTATTCTCAGATTCTGTCTTCAATCTTAATACGAAGAAATATTACAGAAGGAAATGATATTCTTTATTATCTTGAAGATGATTTGAGATTCCAGCATAGTCCTTTTTGCTTTAATTCTATGGAAGATGCAGTAGAAAGGATTTTACAGGCCCAGGAAGATGGCGAAAAGGTTTTAATTTTTGGTGACAAAGATGTAGACGGAATTACCAGTACAGCAATTCTTTATTCTTATCTTCATCAAATGAATATCGATGTTCAATGGCGACTTCCTGTAGCTGATGATTCTTATGGACTTTCTATGCAGGCTATTGATGATTTTGCCGCAGAAGAAGGTACATTAATTATTACAGTTGACTGTGGTATTTCTAATTTTGAGGAAATCAAACATGCAAATGAATTAGGCATTGATGTTATCATTACAGACCATCATAATCCGCCAGAAAATCTTCCAGAAGCAATTTTAATTATTGATCCAAAAACTGAAGATTCTGGTTATCCTTTTAAAGAAATCTCCGGAGCCGCCGTTGCCTATAAGCTGGTTTCTGCCCTCAGATTCGCTCAAACCGATTTTTATAATGCAGAAATATGTTTGATGGAAGTTGCATTTAATCCAGAATTAAAACAATACGAAATTGATTGTCTTAAAATCAGAAATTTAACAAAGGTAAAGCATCTTCACGAAGTAATAATTCCTGGAAAAACATCAATTTATAATCTTAAACTTCCATACTTTCTTCAAGGTCAGTTGATTTATGTTTGGGATTCCAACGAAGTCCGTAAAATTTTAAATGATATTTTTGGTTCTAGCGTAGAATTTAACTTAAATGATTTGCGTTCTGAAATTGGTAAAGTTTTTCCACAATTAAAAAATAAAGCTTCCTTTGAATTAAAAGATTTATCACAGATTGGAAAATACATAGAAAATGAAAAAAGCATTATAAACAGTCTTTTTAATCTTTATGTAACTTATTGCAAACGAATCATTGCTACAAAATATCCAGAACAAATTACAGATGAAAAAAAAGACCTTCAACTGGTAGCACTTGCCGCTATTGCAGATATTATGCCTTTACAGAATGAAAACAGGATTTTTGTTCGTAACGGTATACTTTCTATGAAAAAAGATAAACTGCGTCCTGGGCTTTCAGAATTATTTTCTCGTTTAAAAATCAATATCGAAGCTATTACCGCTAAAGATTTATCTTGGACTGTTACGCCTGCTTTAAATGCTGCGGGTAGACTTGGTCAGGCAAATATTTCTCTTGAATTACTTCTGTCTGAAAATCCAAAAGAACGGGAACAGCTATCTACAAAAATATTTGAATTGAACGAACAGCGCAAAGATCTTACAATGCAGGCTTCCTACAGGATTCATGATGCCGCAAAAGAAAGTGTAAAAAGACATCACGATAAACTTTGTGTAGTTGTTGATGAAGAAATAAACAAAGGATTAACTGGTAATTTTGCTGGCCGTCTTATGCAGGATTTTTCGGTACCTTCCATTGCCCTTACTTTCTGCAATGATATTTGCGTTGGTTCAATGCGCAGTTGCCGTGGATTTATTGCAACTACTTTCTTAGATGATTTTGGTGATTTTTTTATAAATCATGGTGGCCATAATTATGCCGCAGGATTCAGCTTTACTAAAGATAAATTAAACGAGTTTCTTGAAAAAGCAGAATCAATGTCTAAAAATATTACTTTAGAAGAAGAAAACTCTGATATGAAAATAGATGCAGAGATTCCTACCGAGTTTTTATCTCCTGTAACTTTTAAATTGCTGGATATTCTTGAACCTTATGGCTGCATGAATGATGAAATAATCATTAAACTATCACATGTCAAAATTGCAGAAGGAACTATTGTAGGCAAAAAAGAACCTTACACACTTAAGCTTTTACTGGATTGTGGTCAATATAAGTTTCCTGCTATTTTTTGGAATCAGGGTGAAAGATTAAAAAAGGATATTTTTGTGGGGAATAATTACGATATTTTAGTTTCTATGAGCAAAAATTATTTTAATGGAAATATTACGCTTCAATTTGAAATCATAGATATAAAACAAGCTTAAACTCTTGAATTATAATTGATTTATTTTTATTGCATTTATTATTTTTAAGGGTTTAACCTAAACGCAAAATACTGCGTTTAGGTTAAACTTGGAGTTTATAAATAAACTCCAGATATACATGTTCGCTCACGCGAACGTTTTTATAAATCCTCGATTGTTGAAACAATCTGCGGTTTATAAAAAAATAGGATGTTTTTAACATAAACGCAAAATGGTGCGTTTATGTTACACTTGGAGTTTATAAATAAACTCCTTATATACATGTTCGCTCGCGCGAACGGTTTTTATAAATCCTCGATTGTTGAAACAATCTGCGGTTTATAAAAAAATAAGAAGGGGAAAATATGAATCGAAACTTCAAAAAAAATATTATTTTACTTTTTTTAGCAGGGATAAACTTTTTTACTTTTGCACAGGAGAGTTTATTGCAAAACAAAAATTGTAAAATTGCAGTATATCAAAGTGAAAGTTATACAATGAATGTTTTCTATAACGAAACTTTAGTTCCTGGTGATGCAATTTTTGTACGGCTTTCTGTTTCTACTCCAAAAAACCACAAAAAAAATAAAATTGAACTGGAAAGATATGCCGCATTAAGATTATACCAAAACTCAAAAATCATAGAAAAAGCAGATTTTTACAATCTAGGAAAAAGAAAAAACTCCAATACCATTGATTTACTTTGCGGTGTTCCACTTTCTTCCTGGTTAAAAAATGATGAGTATTCTCTAAAGGTTTTTTATAATTTTACTGAAGATGGAAATACAACAAAAGAGTTTACCCTTCCATTAGTTTTTACGGAAAGAACTTTTGATTCTGAAATAATTGATTTAGACGAAAAAAATACTGATATAAAAACAGACAACAGTCCTGAAAGAATGGCTCAAATTGAAAAATTAAATAATATTCTTTTCACAAGTTTTCCTACAGACATTTATAATCTAAATGCTTTTTCTACACCAACAAAATCTACCAGATACACTGCCCATTTTGGTGACAGAAGAACCTACAAATATGTAAATGGAAAAACTACAACAAATCTTCACTATGGAAATGATTATGGTGTTCCAGAAGGCACAGAAGTTCTTTCTTGCGGTGAAGGAAAAGTTGTAATGGCAGAATCACGGATTTCTACAGGCTGGAGTGTAGTTGTTGAACATTTGCCTGGCTTGTATAGCTTGTACTATCATCTTTCTGAATTGAATGTTAAGGAAGGCGATTTCGTTCATTCTGGAGATTTATTGGGAAAATCAGGCTCTACAGGGCTTGCTACGGGTCCTCATCTTCATTGGGAAATACGATTAAATGGAGAAGCTGTTCGACCAGAGTTCTTTCTTAATAATTTTACTTTTGAACCAGAAAACTTGGATTTATAGTTCCTATTTTTTTTATAAACCGCAGATTGTTTCAACAATCGAGGATTTATAAAAACGTTCGCGTGAGCGAACATATATATATGAAGTTTATAAAATAAACTCCAAGTTAAAGTTTAATGCGCCATTTCAGCATTAAACTTTAAACCTCCTATTTTTTTACATTTCTTGAACTATTAGTTTGCCCTTTTCATCACAAACAATGGAATAATATCTTCCTCGCTGACAATCTGATAAATCAAGGGATATAGATTTTTTATATTTAAAACCAAAAATTGGATTTCTTTTTAAAGCAAATTGGGAAATCCAATATAAATATTTTCTTTCTGTAGATGTAGCACCAACGCCTAACAAAAAACACTGATTATTATCATTAAAATATTTACTAAGATTTGTCATTTTTTTCTGTGAATGAAGATTTTCGTAAATACGATTCTTACCATAAATTACAGATGGGAAAAAATAACTTTTATTCTGCATTGAAACCTGTACAAAATCTACTTGAAGATAAATGCCTGTCCAGGAACGCTCAATTGATGCAATTTCATTTCCATTGGTATTTACAATTGTAAAAGTGGCACTTACAGTATTTTCATTTTGATTCGAAGTATTTCCATAAAGTTTAATTCTCATATATTCTTCCATTTTTATTTCCGGAAGTTTTTGAACGGCTTTATAACAGGCAAAAAATGAAAAAAAAGTTGAAGAAAAATAAATTAGAGTTCCAATTAAAATTGTAGAAAAAATAACCAGTAGAAAGATTTTTATATTTTTATTCATTTTTTTCGTGATTTTTTTCATGAAGTTATTTAAAAAGTGCTAAAAATTGCATTTCATCAATTACAGGTATTCCAAGTTTTGCCGCTTTTACATTTTTGGAAGAGCCAGAGGAATTATCATTGGTAACAAGATATGATAAATCTTTGGTAACAGATGATTTTGTAGTTCCTCCATTTTCTTTGACCATTTTTTCGGCATCACTACGCTTCATTGTGTTTAATTCACCAGTAAAACAAAAAGATTTTCCTGTTAATAATCCTTCCGATGGATTTTCAATTTGAATAATTCCATCATCAACAAGTTTTTGCATTTCTTCTGCATTTTCTGCTAGCCCTTCTGCAATTGTATGAGCGGTTATTTCTGCAAAACTATAAACAGAAGCAATATCTTCTTCTTTCATTGTAAGAATCTTTTCTAAAGAGTTATAACCTGCATTTACAAGTTTTTCTGCGGAAGTTTCTGCAAAATTATCAATATCAAAGCCTGCAAGAAAAACAGAAAGACCCATTTTTCGATGAGATTGAATACTGTTATAGACTTTTTCTGCACCTAGAGATTTTTTTTCATTAGCAATACTGTCATCATTCAAAAAGAAAGGAATTAAATCTTCTTCTGTAAGCTTGTATAAATCTGTAATTGAACGAACTTTTTTTGCTTCAAACAATTGAGCAATTAATGTTTTTCCTAAATCTCTTATATCTACTACTTTCTGATATTTCATAAGCTGATGAAGGATTCTTTTATCGCAATTTTTGTTAGGACAGAACAAGCGGCTACCTTCATCAATAAGAGTTGTGCCACAGGTTTCACAAACACAAGGATAAGGTATTTCTGACAACACAGCGGTATTTGAAGAATCTTTTGTAATTGGAACCACACCTTCAATCTTTGGTATAATTTCGCCTCTTTTTACAATAACAACATGGCTTCCAATCTTAACACCCAATTTTCGCATTGTATCAGGATTTGCAAGACTGGCTCTTTGAACCTTAGTTCCATTTAATTCAACTTCATCAAAAATTGCTACAGGTGTATAAGTTCCACCACTACGGCTCCATTCCACTTCTCGCAAAACAGAAACTGCTTCTTCAAGACTGAACTTAAAGGCAATCTGTCGGTCTGGTCGATTTCTAGCGGCATCTTCATGATTTATAATGCTTTCTTTTACTACCAAACCGTCAATATCATATTCAAGACTTTTTCGTTCTTCCATTACTTTTGCCCTATAAGCAATAACTCTTTCTGGGCTTTTGCAAATAACCAACTTTACAACATTAAAACCACAATCCTTTAACCAACGGATTTTTTCCTGTTCTGTTTTAAAAAAACTCTTTTCGTTGGTAGAAAGGGCATCATAGGTAATAAGAGTTAAATATTCACTGCCAGTTCCATCTTTTCGCTTCATTAAACCATTGGCGGCATTTCGACAATTGGCTTTATCAGAAAAATGTTCTTTATGAACCTGATGTGTCATTATAACTTCACCACGGATTCCACCTGTAAATGGAACAATTTCATCATTTTTATAAATTGTAGAAATTACGCCTTTCATTTTTTTTGCATTCTGCGTAATATCATCACCTATGGCACCATCACCTCGGGTAACAGCTTTGATTAAATGACCATTTTCGTATTGAAGCTCTAAAGATGCACCATCAAGCTTATATTCTACCAGATAATCTTCGTAAACATGTTTTTCTGCCCAAGCCAAAAACTGTTCTGGATTTGCGGCTTTTTCCTGACTTCCCATAGGCATTACATGAGCCGCTTTTGGAAAATTACCAGAGTCTGCACCAACTTTTTGAAGAATTGGGTTTGTAGGATCTAAAAGTTTTAATTCATCCCACAATTTATCGAAATCTGCATCAGATATTTCACCTTCCCCATCATAATAAGATTTTTGATATTTGGTAATCAGGGCTGAAAGTTCTTTTATTCTTTGATTTTTTTCTTCAATTTCGTTCATAGGTAAAATCCTGTTTGTAATTTTCGCTAAAATTATAATTCATTTTTGAAGTCATAGGAATAAATAATTGATGAATATTTGATTTTTTTGAATAAGGATTTCCCGAGTTTGAGTTTTATAAAATAATGAATGATAATTGGAAAGTTTGGGTTGGAAAATATTGTCTGATGATTAACCAGAAAAAATGGAAACAGAACTTATTCGCTATCTGTAAAAATGTTTTTAAAGTTTTGAAATAAGTTCTGTTTAGTACAACTGAAAGTTATAATAAAAAGTCCCTATTTTTTTATAAACCGCAGATTGTTTCAACAATCGAGGATTTATAAAAAACGTTTGCGTGAGCGAACATGTATATCTTGAGTTTATTTATAAACTCAAGGTGTTAGTTAAACGCACTATTTTGCGTTTAACTAAAAACCTCCCTATTTTTTTATAAACCGCAGATTGTTTTAACAATCGAGGATTTATAAAACCGTTCGCGTGAGCGAACATGTATATCTTGAGTTTATTTATAAACTCTAAGTTTAACATAAACGCACTATTTTGCGTTTATGTTAAAACCTCGCTATTTTTTTTCAAAAAAGATTTCTGTTATTACTCTATCAGCGGCCATTCCTTTTCGTTCAAACTTTGTCTGACTTCGCCAAGGTTGTGGCTCTGCAAAACCTTCGTATTTATTTTTTAATCCATCAGTTTGATTTAATTCTTCCAAGGCAAACTCTGCATATTCAAACCAATCTGTAACAAAATAGAGATAACCGTTTTGTGCAAGTTTCTGTGCTAAAAGGTTTGTGCGTGGTCTTTGAACTAATCTTCTTTTATGATGCCGTTTTTTTGGCCAAGGATCTGGGAAGAAAATATGAAAACCGTTTACAGAATTATCAGCAATCATATCAGAAAGGACTTCCAGTGCATCGTGTTCAATGATGTAAAGATTTTTTAAGTTTTTAGCTTTAATTTCGCCTAAAAGTTTTCCAACTCCAGGACGATGAACTTCAAGACCAAGATAATTTATATTTGGATTTGCTTCGGCAATTTTTGCAGTTGCATCTCCCATGCCAAAACCTATTTCCACAATAACTGGATTGGTGTTTCCAAATATTTTTGTAAAATCTAAAAGCTTTTTTTCGTAAGGAAGGCACCAAATTGGGGATAATTCGTTATAGGCTTTTTCCTGAGCGTCTGTCATTCTACCAATTCGTAAAACATAAGTTTTTATTTCTCGGCGTAAGTTTTCTGATTCAGTATTTTGATTTTCTTCTATAATTTTTTCTGAGTTTTCCATAATCATCCTGCATAATTAATTATTTATTTTTGAGAAGGTACTACATCTTCGGTTGGAAGAATGCACATAACCGAACTATTTTGTAATGTCCAAACTTCGTTAAAATGATGTGCTGTTTTATATTTATTCCAGATTTTTCGAGTATCGCTTAAATTATCTGTTCGCTCTCCGTAAAAAAGCAGTTTATTTTCATTATCATAAATTGCAATGTACTTTTTGCCGAATTTTGTTTTCATAAAAGCGGGAATTTCGCTGGCTTTGGTTGTATAAAAAGCAGAATCATAATTAAAATTTAAATTGGTTTCGACTTTTTCACCATCTGCATTTGTATAAACAAAATGATATTCTCCAAATGGAATTTTCTCTCCTTCTGGAACAATCATATTGGTATTGCCGGCGAACATTCTGTTTGAATTTTGAATTTTTATAACTTCATTTAATTCCCAGACATAATTTGTAGAATTTGATGTTACTTTCATAGTTTCATAGCGATGTGCATCTGAATTTGATTCAACAAAAACACTAAAGCGGGCTGTTGGGAGGGAATCCAATGATTTATATTCAAAAATGATTGTAGCAGTAGCTGATTTTACTTCGGGAACAACTTGTGTACAACTTAAAAAAGCCACACTAAAAAGAATCAGTGTTAATATTTTTTTTACCAATTTCATTTTTTTCAAATAAACAAATTAAAAATTAAAATTTAAGGTAATAACTGTTAAATCACTGGCTGTAAATTGATTTACCAATGATTCAAATTTTACATTAACCTTTTTGCAGGCATCATCCAAATAAGAAAGATAATACAAACCTAAATCTGTACCTTCCTGACCTTCCGGCAATTCACGATAGAAGTCAATAAGCGTTTTCTTTGCCGTATTCGATGATTTTGCATTATCGATATTTTCTTTTACTTCCTGAAACTCATCACTTTTATTGTAAAGAGTAATTGAAAGGCGTCCCTGTTTACCAATGGATGTAGAACCACCACCTAATTTCCAGGAAAGGAATACAAGTTCATGATTTCTTTGAAGTTCCTGTACAATTTTCGCACGAACTTCCGGATCATAAATCAAAGAATCAATATCATCTATGCCCTGATACATATTTCTTGCTGCTTTTCTAATGTTGGTATTTTCATTATTCAAAGCTAATTCCATTACCATTACAGAAATATATTCAGCAACCTTTGATTTTTCCATATAAGAATTAAGCAGATTTCGAATTGCAAGAAACATTTCATTTGCACCATCAGATTTATGAAACAAAGTAATTATATACCAGTTCATCAATCCAAGACGGTTCATAAATTTTTCCGACATCAAAAGATAGATATTTTTTTCTTCCGCAGTAAAATCCTTGTTAGCCATTATAGACTTCCAGATTGGATCCAAAATATTTTTTCGTGTCTGCTGAATAATATTTTCTTTACTCTGCAATGTACTTTTCAACTGACGGTCGGAAAGCTTAGTTTTTTCATCAATTAAATGAGAAGGATTTGCACGGTTATGTTTAGTTACACATTCACATTGAATAAGAGCGGCATAAACTTCTCTGTCAAACTGTTTATAAAGAAGGGAATAAACGATTACCTTAGACAAATCCATTACTTCTTGTCTTGAAGATACGAATTCAGACATTGATATTTCCATTTTAGAAATATAATCTACTAAAATCATACTTTGAATTGACTGAGGAGAAAATTTATTTAAAGAAATTCCATATTCATCTACGTTATCAGCTAACCTGAATCTTAGCAATTTTTTGTTATTACTGATAAAATTGGAAGCACCATTTTCTGTAAGGACTACTTTTAATGGCAATTCAATTATGAATTTTTTATCGGATGAGCCCATTCTTCCCTTCCCAATGATTTTAAACTTTTTTTACTTAGTAATTATATACAATGGGTCTTGCATTGTAAACACTTAATTTATAAACTTATTAACGGATGAAAATTGCAAAAAAAATAGCCCTTTTAACAATATTTTTTATCTTTCTCGCGTCTTTTATTTTTCCACAGGAAAGCAGCAATTTACCCACAGGAATTGATTTATGTAATTCTGTTTACAGTTTTTTCAAATCAAATGATTTTCAACCACAGATACAGCCTTTAATCTCAACCTCTGGCGAAAATGAACAAGACCTTTACCCCTACAATATTCTTTTAGATTTTAATGGAAATCTAGATTCAAAAGATAAATTAATTCTTATTTTTTTTGCAGAAGATACCCTAAAATTCCGACCTTTTATTCTACAAGTCTGCAAGGAATTACAAAAACAAGACATAAAATCAACAGTAATAATTTCCTATGGCGAAAATCAAACACTCTTTCTAAAAGACAAAAATTATATTTTCGGCCATGAAGTTTTCCTAAAAAGTCTTAACACCAACGAAAACAACATTGTTTACATTTTCAACCTTTCTTCCAAAAACAATCTTATTACAGCAGGTTCCCGCGGCTACCCTTCACCTTCCTGGATGATAAAAAATGCCTACAGTTCATTTAACAAAAACCGCTTGGTAGAAAATCTACCTTTTTATATGATTTCTCAGCCCTTAAACTTACCTTTTTATGACGACAACATACTAGGCAATTTTCTCGAAAACAACATTTCCGCCATAAAAATAAATTTTAAAACTAATTTTCAAACCTCCGAAAAAGATATTCAAAAATATCAAAACATTATTTTTGACATTATCCAAGGTTACAAAACAGCTCCCACCACCGAAAAAGACAACCATTCCATGATGTTCCGCTTTTTCAATAAAACTATCTGGTTTTCCGAGTTCACCATTGTCCGAATTATTATTCTGAACATTCTTGCCAGCTTAATTTTTATACTTACAATCAGCTTTTTAAACCGTAACCTTAAAAACAAAGCCTGGAAAGAAATAAAAAATAACTGGTACACACTGCCAGCCACCTATCTATTTTCCGTGGGTGGATTTTTCCTTGGTCAATTTTTATATCTCCAATTTTTTCCAAACCATACAGAATGCAATCCTTTTGAAAGTATTTTCCTGCAACTAGTAATTACAACTATAATTTTAACTATATTTTATTCAATTGAGCTTTTTTTCCACAAAAATTATGGCGAAAAATCTCTAGATTATTTAATTTTGATTTCCAACTTCATAAATCAGTTTCTTTTTTCTCTAATGGACATTTCCTTATTCCCAATTTTTATGCTCATTTGTATTTGTTCCATTTTTTCACTAATCATCAAAAAGAACTGGTTTCACATACTGCTTTTTTTCATCATCATTTTTAGTTTGCTGCCATACATAAACCGGCTTTATGAAACCACAGATTATGAAAAACTGCATTTTTTTATTTCACACAGTTTTGGTCTGAACCTAATTTTACCTTTGATTATTACACCAATTTTAATTTTAGTTTTCCGTATTTTCATTGCCCTAAGAAAACATGTTTCCTCAAAAGCAATTTTTTCTTTAATCATTACTATCACTTTTTTGATTTTTTTCACTTTTATTTTTGAGCTTAATGAATATACTTTTACTCATCATAAAGAAAATGGATTTTCAAAATTGTACAATGAAAAAAGCATCAATCTTATAGAATCAGAACAAAACGATAATTTTATAAACATAACTTACAGTGATAAAAAGATTTTTAATGATGTAATTAGAACCGTACAAATCCATTCCAAAGAAAAACCAGAGTTTTTGGAGTTTTCCGTAACAAATCTTTATGGAAAATCAGTTCTGTATTCGAACAATGATTATATCGAAATACCAGATTCTCCTGAAAATAGAGTCATTTTTCCAATTCCGTCTCATCCAGAAAAAGATTTGACATTTACCTATGCCGCAGGAAAATCAAAACGAAAAATTGTTTCAACTTTATCCGTAGAAGCTGTTTATAAATATAATCCAGATGATAATCAATCCTCTGACATTCTTACAACAAATACTTCTGATGAACAAAATACCCAGACCACTTATATTCTCAGAAAACATTCCATCGAAACAGGAACTAAATAAATGCAAGAGATTCAAAACTGGTTTTTACATGTTGATTTAGATGCATTTTTCGCTTCCGTTGAACAGCTGGACCATCCAGAATACAGAGGAAAACCATTAATTGTAGGTGGCAAACCAGATGACCGAAGATCCGTCGTTTCCACAGCATCTTATGAAGCCCGTAAATATGGAGTTCATTCCGCAATGCCTACTTTTCAGGCTTACAAACTTTGCCCACAAGGTATTTATGTTCACTGTAACATGAAGCGCTATTCTGAAATGTCTTACAAAATTATGTCAATTTTCAAAGATTTTTCTCCCGATGTAGAACAAATGTCCATAGATGAAGCTTTTATCGACATAAAAAGAAAAAAAAAACTTTTTGGCCCACCAGAAGAAACTGCATTAAAAATAAAAAAAACAGTAAAGGATTACACAGGATTAACCGTTTCCATTGGTTTAGCTCCCACAAAATATCTTGCAAAAATTGCCTCCGACATGAATAAACCTGATGGATTTTATATGATTAAACCAGGCAGCGAACAGGATTTTATGCTGTCTCTTCCTCTTAAGAAAGTTTTTGGCATTGGAACTAAAAGTCTAGAAAATCTTAACAAACATGGAATCTTTACCACACGAGATATTTATGAAAAAAGTCTTGATATGCTGCAATTTCTCTGCGGAAAAAACATGGGTACCTTTTTATATAAAGTTGTTCGTGGCGAAGAAACAGAAACTTTTTCCCGCAAACAAAAATCCCATTCCATAAGTGCAGAAACAACTTTTCCTTATGATGTTTATGAATCCTATGCCTGTGAAACCACTCTTCTTCAATTATGTCATACAGTTTATTTCAGATTACTCAGAGAAAATAGTTTTTCTAAAACTGTAATGGTAAAAATCCGTTATGAAGACTTTTCCACCGTTTCCATTCAAGAAACAGATACAAAAAACATTATGACTTTAGATTCTTTCTTTGAAATAGCAAAACGACTTTTTAATACCAAAAGAGATGAAAAACGAGGCATAAGACTTTTAGGCGTTGGTCTTGAAAATATTACAAAAGAAGAAGGTCCTCAACAGCAGGAACTTTTTGACGATGGCAGCGAAAAAAAACAAGCTGTGGAAAAAGCCATATTAAATCTTGAGAAAAAGCATCCAGAGATAAAAATACAAAAAGCCCGATTATTTAAGAAATAATTTTATTCCAGTGGAGCAAAATATCCCCTTTCATCCCTTCCACTTCGATTTAGCATATAAACTTCCGCTTCTACAGGAAGATATTTTTCACCAAAGTTTGTTGGTAAAGAAGAAACATAAGAAAATTGGTAAGAGCCTTGTGGTATTTCAATAATATTTTTTACAATGTCAGACAAACCTTCCGGCCTATAAACATAATATGCATCACCTGATGTATTAGAAATTAGATAATTATATTCATCAGCCAAGGCTTTTTGAGAAAGCTGTACAAAAGAAAACTCAATTGAATTATTAGACAAATAAGCGGCAACTTCTGCCAGATTATATCTAGAAAAAGAAGCATCTGTTACAGCACCATCCGAAAGCATTATAATTGCTCTCTTTTTCGCACCATTTATTAAATCGTTTGCAGCAAGTCGAATTGCCAAATCGGTAGAAACTCTGCCCGCTGTTGGATTTTTTAATGCACTCATTGGAGAAACAGAATCCACAATTGATTGCGGAGAACCAACATATTCTGTTACTGGAATTGAACCAGCCGAAACAATTCTAAGGGTTGCAGAACCAGTCATAGAAGCCGCAATTTCTTTAATCGCTCTTTCAATTTCAACCTGATATTTTTCACAATTTTTCGAGCGGTCAACAATAATGGTTATATCAGCGGAATTATTGTTAGAAACACTACCAATGAACTCCAGCTTTGAAACCGGGCGTTTATTTTCTGTAAAATAAAAGTTTTCTGCCTGAAGTCCTACAATTGCCTGGCGATGACGATTTTCAACTTTTACTTCCAGCACAACTTTTGGAAAAGCTGATGAATCAACTTTTTCAATCTGAACAAAAAGACCACCAACAAGTTCCTGCAATTTAGACATTACATAAACTTCATTAGATGTTAAATCTGTAACTAAAAGATTTCTATTTATATCTTCACAAGCCGCAGTTACACGACTTGGGGCATTTCCTGTTTTTGCATATTCAAACAAAGCACCTGTATCTGGATTTACAGCCACCAATCTGTTTTCGTCGCAAACAATAAGTGAGTTCTGATATATTTTTATTGCTTCTGGTTTTTTAAATGTGTAATTTTCTACCAGCTGTCGAATATAGTTTCCAGAACGATCAAACTCATAGATACAACCTTTATCTTCATCTGCAACAAAAATCCTTTCATCAACCGAAGAACCTAAAATTGCAATTCCAGTAGGACACTTTAACCCTTCAAATCCACTAAAATTGTCATATCCGTTTTTCGAAGAATTACTTTTAGTTCCAAAAAAGAAAAGACCTTTTCCATCCCCATCAAAAACATCAACCCGACGGTTTCCAAAATCAGTTACATAAATCCTGCCCAATGAATCCTGAGCCAGATACTGAGGTCCTACAAACTGTCCAATTCCTCGGCCTTTTGAACCAATGTATTTTATAAATCCACCCTTTTCATCGAGCAAGGCCAATCTATCTCCTGCACTTTCACTTACAAGAAGATAATTTTTTCTTACAGTTTCGGTGGAATCTTTACCATTTATCTTTAATTTTGAATTATTATTTGTTTCAAATTGAAGATTTACTCTTATTACATCAACCGGTCTATCAAATCCACCCAAAAGCGGTCCTGTAATTCTTTCCTGAACAACCCCGTTAAGATTTAATTTAACAAGTTCATTGGAATTATAAGCGGTAATCCAAAAAGTTCCATCGTTATTAGTCAAAACTGAAATTGGGCCATTGAAAATCTGTTCTCCATTAAAATTGCCGTCAAAAGAACCAGCTTCGGAAAGTCTCATCAATTTTTCTGATGAATCTCCAGTTATTCGTCTTTCCCTAACAATTTCAATTTTATTCTGCAAAAGTAAATCACCGTAACCATTATTTACAGCGGTTTGCCAGTAAGATAAAGCAGAACCTTCCATTCCAGATTTATAATATGCATTTCCAAGCCATTCCAGAATCAGATTGTCGTTAGGTAAATAAGACAATGCTTTTTCAAAATTAACAATTGATTCATTAAATGCACCGCGATAGTAAGCCTGGACTCCTCTTCTAAACTCTTCGGCGGCAAAACCTTCTTCTCCAGAACGAATATTATCTTGAGAAACTGAAAGTCCAGCATCATAGGTTGTATTCTGTGCATAAAGGACAGCCCCGGAAAAAAATGCCGAAAAAGATAACGCGAAAAAGATTTTTTTATGCAAATTATTTTTTCTGGTTGATTTTAAAATCATCTTTTAACTAACCGCCTTATCCAAAAGTCGTACATGTTCAGCAATAATCTGATTATTTTCATCAAGATTCTCTGCTTTTTGAAGATATTTTCTTGCATCCTCATAAAGACCAAGTTTGTAATAAACCCAGCCAAGAGAATCCAAACAAGCCGCAGATTCAGGTGCAGTTCTTACCGCTTCCTTGCACAGAGACAATGCCCTTGATAAATCTTTATCCTGACAGGCTAACACATATCCTAACCCATTCATAGCAGTTAAGTTTGTAGAATCTACCCGTAAAGCTTCTTCGTAGTAATCCATACATTTACGAATATCCTTTTGCTCCCATGCTACAAATGCCAGAGCAGATTGAACGGAAGAAGACATATATCCTGTTTCTAGAAGTTTATTCAATTCAAAATCGGCCAGACGCTTTCTACCAGTAATGGCATAAATAACAGCAAGCAAAAATCTACACTGAGAAACCCGTTCTAACTGTGTTCCTGATGTAACTACCTGCTCCAGATATAAAAGAGCATCATCATATTTTTTAAGTTGGGCAAAACAAAGCCCCAGATAGTATGCTATTTCTATTTTGTTTAATTCGGTACTTTCCAAATCAGAAGGCAACGAAAGAAAAAAAGTTAATGCTTTCGAATAAAGCTTTTGTTTATAATAATTTATTCCTTCTAATAAAAAACTATTATCTGCCATTTCCCCACCCAAAGTTATATTATATTTAAAACTTCATATCGTCTATATACTTCTGATATTTCTCATCATCGCAACAAAGAGGATCCGCATAAACCATAGAAATTGAAAGATATCCATCTCTGCAAACATATAAATCTGTATTTTCATTTGGCTTAACAAAAGGTTTATTTTCCGTCTTGTCTTCAAACGCTGTTACTAATTTTGTAAGGAAAACATTCTCTTTATCAGCCTTACTGGTGTATACAGCACTATTTTCCAGACATTTTTTACCCGATTCAGATTTTTTGCTGTCTATATTGCTATTATTTGCAAGTTCAAGGGCATTATGCAGCTCTATTTTATCATCATAATTTCGCATGCACAATTCTTTACAGAATTTAACCCCTTTATACTCAGAAATTGATGCACCGTTAATATTTACAAAAGCTCTTGGATAATCCATTTTTACCATGGAAACAAGTTTTTCAAGATTTTTTACAACAAAATCTGCCAGTGGTTCAAACTTAAAACCTTCTTTTATAGCTTTTGCCCAATCCACAGGATCAACACTTAAAGCAATAGCAGGAACATTATTAAGCATTGCCTGTCTTGCTCCACCACAGGTTCCAGAATAAATAATATCTGTACCAAGATTAGGACCGTAGTTTATGCCTGTAATAACCAAATCAAAAGGCTTTTTTTTCAATTCCTCTGAACAATCTTCATATTCAAAAATACAACCCGAAAGCCCCGCAAAAACACAATCTGCAGGATAACCAGAATAAGCCCAATATCTGTCTCTAATTTTTGTTAAAGTATTGTCATTGAATATTGTAAAATGATGTGAAACTGCAGAACGATTTCTATCAGGAGCCACCACAAATACATCATGCTCTACAGATAGCTTTTCTGCTATTATTCTTAATCCTTCTGATTCGTATCCATCATCATTGGAAATTAATATTTTCATATAATTGTAGCCCCTTCACTTAATGCTGTATTAATTTCAAAACAGGCAGTGTGATAACCAAATATTTTTTCAAACTCTGTAAGTTTTTCTTTAAAACGATCTTCATCTGAGTTGCGAATGATTGCATAAAGACATCTACCAAAACCTTTTCCCGTTATTCTACCACAGGATACAGGATTAGTAATCATTTGAAGATTTGGTTCCAGTTCGTTTACTCTTTTTAAAATCCAGTCAATTTCTGGACAGGATAATTCATACATATCTCTCATACTTTCATGACTATGATTTACAGCACGGGCAAACTTATAAAAATCACCTTTTGTTAAACCTTCCACCGCATCAAGCACATCTCCATGTTCCCGCATAACACAAAGAAGTTTTCTTCTAACATTTTCAGAAACAACGGACAATTCTTCATTTATGTCTGTTACATTGGAAATATAATGCCAATCTCCATAGATATTATTTTTCCGTTCTTTTAAATCTCCCAAAAGTAAAGCATTTTCTGGTTCAAAAAGTGTTTCTTCCTTCCAAAGAGATACTCGGGGAACTTTGGTATCTACAAGAAATATTTTTTTGTTTTCTGTAAAACTCTGATGATACGGAACATAATCCCAGGTATTTTTTGTATAATCTGTAATTAAGAGATTATCTTTTCTTGCAAATAAAGCTGTATAATTGTCTGCAAGATAATTATTCACCATAAGGAACTTTCGATTTGCTCTTTCTATAACCTGTAAAATCTGTGCATCAGAAAAAGGAATCTGAAAAAGAGCTTTTATTGCAATGGTATAAGCGGCTTTAATAGCTGTTGTTATTCCAAAACCCGCAGAAGGAAGTATTTCGCTAAAAACGGTTACATCCATTCCAGACAGACCACAGTTTTGCTTGTCCCCATTACCTGTTACAGAATAATCCTTTAAAGTGGAAAGATAGCCAAATACAATCGCCTTTAAGGTATTTGCCCAACGATCTTCTTTTTTGATTTTTAAGTTAGAAAGTGTTGCTCGTTTTCGTTCATTTATCTGATTAAAACAAAATCTTAGATTAGAATCATTTCTTTTAGAGACGGCCACATATACAGGCATATTTATTGCCATAGATAAAGTTTTATCTTTGAAAAACCACGAATGTTCACCAATAAGATGAAATCTGCCAGGAGCTTTTGCAACCACATCAGGATTGACGCCATATTCCAAAAAATGTGCATCATTAACTGCTTTCATTTTTTTGCCCCTCCCTTTATATTATTGAACTTTTTAAATGCTAGTGATATATTTTTCAAACATATCCTATTTAACAAATATACTATACAAAAATAATAATATAATGACCCTGATTTTACAAGTTTTTTATTCAGTTTTTTCGGGCTTAATACTAGCCACAGCCATACCAAACGAACTTTTTCTTTTTGGATGTCCGTTTCTGGCATTTTTTGCATTAATTCCTTTTTATTTTGCCATTAAAAATTGTAGAACTTATGGACAGGCCTTTCTTATAGCCTTTGTACAGATGTTAGTTACACACCTTGCATCCAGTTTCTGGCTGGCTTATTTTAAAGATTTTGCAATTTTTACCCTTGGTGGTTCTGCCTTGTACACTGCTTTTGAAGGTGGTGTTTTTGGTTTTTTATTTTATCTTCCATACTCAAGGCGGCAGAATAATGTTGATGAAATAGAATTAAAACAGTATTCGCTAAAAAGATGTTTTTATGAATATCCAAGTTTCCGAGTCCTATATTTTGCTGCAGTTTACACAGCTTATGAATGGGTAAAATCTACAGGCTTTTTAGGTTATCCATGGGGAACTCTTTCCAGTGCAATGTATAAGTTTTCATTGTTCACTCAACTGGCGGCAATCACAGGAACTTATGGCATCAGTTTTTTAATTGCTCTTTTTAATGCTCTTTTAGCACAGGGATACATTCTTCTTGTGGAATCAAAAAAGATTCATTTTAAGAAACGTTTCTTTACTGATTATTGTTTAACCGCGACAGTTTTCTTAATGCTTTTTGGATTAAGCTTATGTTATGGTTTTGTTCAGCTTCACAAAGAAAGAATCCCTACAAAATATCTTACCACCATTATGGTACAGCAGAACAGCGATCCGTGGAAACAAAAAAATGATACAGAATCTGTACTGCTTTCAGAAGAACTTACAGAAAAACAACTGGAAGAATTGCGACTTCAAAATAAAAATGCAAATCTTATTGTGTGGAGCGAAGGCTGTCTAACAAAAATGTTTCCAACTGGATATTACCATTATAGAAGTTATCCAGAAGCAAATCCTTTAGTTCCATTTTTAAAAAGCCATAAAGTACCTCTTCTGGCAGGTGGTTCTTATTATATCCGAGTGGAAGAGACTGAAACCAACAAATATTTCAATTCGGCTCATATTTTTGATAAAGATGGTAATTATCTTGGTTCTTATTCAAAGCTTCATCTGGTTCCTTTTCCACAAATAATTCCAAGTATTGAATATCCGATTATTAAAAAAATCCTTACAAAAGTTGTAGGTATTTCTGCAGGATGGACTCAAGGGGACCAGCTGGTTTATTTTGATATTCCATGTTCGTACTACGGAGAAAAAAAGCCTGAAATAGTCAAAATCTATAATCTTTCGCAAACCAAAGATGAGCAGGCAAAACTTGAAAAAGGTAATCCAACCGTCAGAATCTGTACACCTATCTGCTTTGACGATTCTTTTACAGATGTTATGCGACCGCTTTTCAATAATGGTGCAGAATTGTTTGTAAATATTACAGATGATTCCTGGTCTCTAAAAAAATCCAGCGAAACTCAGCACTTTGTAATCGCTTCCTATAGAGCCATTGAGTATAGAACCACTTTAATCCGTTCTGCCAATGCGGGATACTCTGTAGTTCTTGATCCTACAGGAAAGATTCTTGTGGACCAACCTATGTTTGAAGCTTCTTCTGCAAGTTATGATGTACCAATCTATTCCAGAACCATAACAACTTATGCAAAATATGGAAACTGGCTTCCTTACAGTTTAATTGTTATTCTTTTTATAATTTCTGTGATTATGAAGAAAACTTTTTCTCCAACAGATTTTATTCCAAGTGAACGGAGTCCAGAACCAGAGTCAAAAATCAGAAAATCAAAAACTGTAAAAAACACTTACAGAGCCATTCACGCAAAAACTCACAGAAAATAATTTTTTTGTCAATAAGTTTTAAACTATTTTTCTTTTCAAGCATAAAATTTTTTTTTGTCAAGAAAAATAGTTTTAAATATTTTTGCTTCTTTTAACAAAATCCTATTGTACTTACATATCTAGTGTTATATTATATGGCGAGTTCAAAAAAGAACACTATATATAACAACCAAGGAGAACACAATGCGATGTCCTTATTGCGGTAGCCTTGACGACAAAGTTCTAGAATCTCGCACAATGGTAAATGGTGAAAGCATCAGAAGGCGTAGAGAGTGTCTTTCCTGTGGGTATCGTTTCACAAGCTACGAACGAATTGATGAACGACCTTTCATGGTGGTAAAAAGAGATGGCAGAAGGCAGCCTTTTGATACTATGAAGCTGGAAAAAGGAATTGAACGAGCTTTGGAAAAAAGACCTGTTCCTAACACAATGGTTGAGCAGCTTACAAATGACATTGAAGACTGTGCTATAAAACAAGGCAAGGAAAACCGGGAAATAACCACAACTGAATTAGGTGAACTGGTTTTGGAAAAATTATACGAAATTGATAAGGTTGCCTACATCAGATTTGCATCAGTCTATCGTCATTTTGAAACAGTTGAAGAGTTCATAACAGAAGTAAAAAATATAAAAAAAAGGAGCGTCAATAAAAAAGACGCCACAGGGGAAAAACATGAGTGACCAGTCAATCTTTCCAGAATGGAGAAACTTTTTAGGTTCCAGTTCTGACAAGGAAACAAAGGGATTTATTAAATCAGTAGTAAAGCGTTCTGGCGAAATTGCTGATTATGATCGTTCTAAAATTGAAAATGCTATTGAAAAAGCTATTGAAGCCGTTGAAAAGCAGAAGAATCTTGAAAAAGCTTCAAAACTCACAGATTTTGTTGAAGAGAAACTCCGTTTACAGCTTGCAGGAACAAGAGCTCATTCAATCCCTGCTATTGAAGAGATTCAGGATATTGTTGAAACAGTTCTCATTGAACAGAAAGAAGTTGAAATTGCAAAAGCTTACATTCTTTACAGAGCAAGACACGAAGCTGTACGAGATGCAAAAAATCTTATGGTAGACATCAATAAAACAATGGATGGATACCTGGGACAGAGTGACTGGCGTGTTAATGAAAATGCAAATGTTAACTTTTCTTTAGGCGGTCTTATTCTTCATAACTCTGGAACAATTACTGCAAACTACTGGTTGAATAACATTTATTCTAAAGAAATCGCAGAAGCTCATAAAACCTGTGCATTCCATATTCACGACCTTTCAATGTTCTCTGGATATTGTGCGGGATGGTCTCTCCGTCAGTTGATTCAAGAAGGACTTGGTGGTGTACCAGATAAAATTACATCAACTCCTGCAACCCACCTTTCTACACTTGTAAATCAGATTGTAAACTTCCTTGGAATTATGCAGAATGAATGGGCTGGAGCTCAGGCTTTCAGTTCTTTTGATACTTATTTAGCTCCTTTTGTAAAAACAGATAAACTTACAGAAAAACAGGTAAGACAGTGCATTCAAAGTTATATTTATGGCGTTAATACACCAAGCCGCTGGGGTTCTCAGGCTCCATTCACAAACATCACTTTGGACTGGGTTTGTCCTGATGATTTAAAGAACAAAAAAGCTATTGTTGGCGGAAAGGAACAGGATTTTACATACGGTGACTGTCAGAAAGAAATGGATATAATCAACAAGGTATTCATTGAACTGATGATTGAAGGTGACGCTGAAGGCCGCGGTTTTGCTTATCCAATTCCAACTTACAATATTACAAGAGATTTTGACTGGAACTCTGAAAATGCAAAACTTTTGTTTACCATGACTGCTCAGTATGGAACTCCAAACTTCCAGAACTTTGTTAATTCAGATTTGAATCCATCTGATGTTCGTTCAATGTGCTGCCGACTTCAGCTTGATAAACGAGAATTAAGACGAAGAGGTGGTGGTTTGTTCGGTGCCGATGAGTTTACCGGTTCGTTGGGTGTTGTTACAATCAATATGCCACAGATTGCATACCTTGCAAAAAATGAAGATGAGTTCTTCAAACGGCTTGATTATCTTATGGATTTGGCAAAAGAAAGCCTTTGTATTAAACGAAAAGTTATTCAGAAACTTTATGATGGTGGCTTGTTCCCTTATACTCGTCGCTACCTGAAAACTCTTGTAAATCACTTTAATACAATTGGTCTTTGCGGTATGAATGAATGCTGTCTGAACTTCCTTGGTGTAGACATTTCAACTCCAAAGGGAAAAGCTTTTGCAGAAAAAGTATTGCAGCACATGCGTGAAAGAATGCAGGATTATCAGGAAGCTACAGGAGATTTGTTCAATCTTGAAGCAACACCTGCAGAATCAACATCATACAGACTTGCAAGACACGATAAAGAACAGTTCCCAGATATTATTACAAGTGGAAATCAGGAACCATTCTATACAAACTCTTCTCAGCTCCCAGTTGATTACACTGCAGATGTTTTTGAAGCTCTGGATCATCAGGAAGCACTTCAGACTAAATATACTGGCGGTACAATGTTCCATGTATATATGGGTGAAGCATTAAAAGATTGGAAGGCTTGTGCTGATTTGGTAAGAACAATTTCTCATAAATATCGCATACCATTCTTTACTATTTCACCAACCTACTCTATCTGTAAAATCCATGGATACATTACAGGTGAACATTTTGAATGTCCAAAATGTAAGGCTGAAAAAGAAAAAGCTCTAAAAGAAAAGCTGAAAAAACTGGAAGCTGAAAAAGAAGCTTTAAGTAAATAACAAAAAAATATCTACTAAATATAGTGTTTGTTACCTTGACAAAATGGAACTATAACACTATATTTAGTGTACATCCTGTTTACAGGAAAAGTTGATGGCAACAGAAAAAATATAAAATAATAACGAAAATAACAATGAAAAAGGGAGGATTTTAAAAATGGAAAATATGGCAAAAAGAACTCTTGCAGATGTAGAAAGAGAAATTGCAGAGACAAAGATGGAATTGGCTGATGTTCACGGAACAGAAACAGAAGTTTATGCCCGTATCGTTGGTTACTATAGAGCTGTAAAACATTGGAATAAAGGAAAGCGTGACGAATTCGATCAGAGAAAAATGTTTTCTTTAGACGCCAGCAAAGATGTTGATATAACTGCTGTTTATGAAGCTGAAAAACCAGTTGTTGAAAGTGTAAAAGAAGCAGACAGTACAGCAAATCTTAAATCTGTTACTTACGAAATGTATACACGAAAAACTTGTCCAAACTGTCCTCCTGTAAAAGATTTTATGGCAAATGTAGAAATGCCAGGCCGTTCTATTGATGTAGATACAAAAGAAGGTTTAGCAGAAGCCGCAAAAAATGGTGTTTTCGCTTCTCCTACTGTAATTTTCTACAATGAAACTGGAATTGAAACAGCTCGCTGCCATAATGTAGAAGAGCTTGAAGCAGTATTCAGCAATGTTGCTGAAAAGGTAAACGCCTAATAAAATGGCAGATTTGGCCTTAAATGAACCAGCTGGTGTTCTTGTGAAGACTACTTTGGTAGATTTTCCAGGAAGAGTAGCTGGTTCTTTTTTTCTAAAAGGTTGTAATTTACGATGTCCTTATTGTTACAATACAGGATTAGTTCTTAATAATGAACCTATAGAAAATCTTAATACGCTAGACGAATTATTCTCTCATCTGGAAAAACGGCAAGGCATTTTAAGCGGTTTGGTAATCAGTGGTGGAGAACCTCTGTTGAATCCTAATACTTATGCAATTATTAAAAAAGGCAAGGAACTTGGTTATAAAATTAAACTTGATACTAACGGAACCTTTCCTGATAAATTGCAAAATCTTTTAAACGATGAACAATTAAGACCAGATTTTGTAGCGCTTGATGTAAAAACAGCTCCAGAACGATACAGTGAATTATTGGCTAACAAAAACAGCAATATATCCAAGGAATTGTATACAGAAGCAATTTTGAAAAGCATAAATATAGTTTCTTCCCTAGCCGCTGATTCAAGAGAGTATAGAACTGTTTTAGTGCCAGCATTAGTAGGAATAAAAGAAATTGAAATAATTGGAAAACTTTTGCCCTCAGATGCTTCCTGGCAGTTTGCACAATTCCGTAATGAAAATTGTCTTGATGCAGAGTTTAATAAAATCTCCCCTTATACAGATAGTGAAATAAAAGAACTTGTGGATTTTGCAAAATCTATGATAAAGGGTGCAGAATTACGATAATCTTTATAACTTTTTTTCTAATAAAACGGAAAGAGTTATTGACAAGCTTTGTAATAAAATGATAGTATATAAACATCAAATGGCGATCTAGCTCAGTTGGTAGAGCACACGGCTCATATCCGTGCGGTCATTGGTTCAATCCCAATGGTCGCTATTAAAAGAGAACTTGGTAACAGGTTCTCTTTTTTTTTATCGTAAAATGCAAACTACAACTCTAAAACCACTTTTTAATCTTTCTAAAAACAATAAAACTTAAACCAGCACTAAGCATTTTGTCGGTAAGATTTTGAATGATGCCAGAAACGTTAATGCAAAAAACACGGTTTGGAACAGCAGTAAACATTGCCTGTGCAACAACAT
>JAKSTL010000080.1 GCA_024402595.1 Treponema sp.
AGCCCAAACTTTTTCAAGGAAGCGGTGAATACCAACAATACCCTGAGTTGCCCAAGGTTTAGACATTGTAAGAGGTCCCATGAACATTTCGTACATACGAACAGAGTCTGCACCGTAAGATTTAATTTCATCATCAGGATTTACAACATTTTTTAAAGACTTAGACATTTTTGCTACAATTTGTTCAAGCTCAGCACCAGTTGCTTTTTCGTAATATTTGCCGTCGTCTTTTTGTTCAACTTCATCTACAGGGACTAAAGTTTTGTCTTTGCGTTGGAAAGCAAAAGAAGTAATCATTCCCTGATTAATGAGGCGCTGGAATGGTTCTTTTGTTGTAACAACGCCACAATCGTAAAGAACCTTGTGCCAGAAACGAGCGTAAAGCAAGTGAAGAACAGCATGTTCTGCACCACCAATGTACAAATCAACTGGCATCCAATATTTTTCTGCTTCTTCGGAACAGAACTTTTCGTTGTTGTTTGGATCAAGATAGCGGAGATAATACCAGCAGGAACCTCCCCACTGAGGCATTGTATTAGTTTCTCGTTTTGCTGGTTTTCCACATTTTGGACATTTGCAGTTTACCCAATCATCAATTGCTGCAAGTGGAGATTCGCCAGTACCGGTTGGCTGGTAAGATTTTACTTCTGGTAAAGTAAGTGGAAGTTCTTCGTCTGGAACAGGAACAGTACCACAATCTGGACAATGTACCAAAGGAATTGGTTCACCCCAATAGCGCTGACGGCTGAATACCCAGTCTCGAAGTTTATAGTTGATTGCTTTGCGACCGATTTTCTTTTCTTCCAGGAACTCCAGCATTTTTGCAATGGCATCTTTTTTGTTTAATCCATTTACAAACTCTGAATTAACATGGATTCCGTCTTGTGTCCAAGCCTGCTGCTGAACATCAACTTCGGATTTGAGAACTTCGATAATTGGTAAGTTGAACTTTTTGGCAAACTCCCAGTCACGGTCATCGTGAGCAGGAACGGCCATAATTGCACCAGTACCGTAAGAAATTAAAACATAATCTGCAATCCAGATTGGAATAAGTTTTCCGTTTACAGGATTGATTGCGTAGCTTCCAGAGAAAACACCGGTTTTATCTTTTGCCAAATCTGTTCGTTCAAGATCTGATTTTTTTGCGGCGGCTTCTTGATAAGCTTTTACAGCTTCTGCTTGCTCTGGAGTTGTGATGAAATCAATAATTTTGTGTTCTGGTGAAACAACCATGTAAGTTGCGCCGAACAATGTGTCACAGCGAGTTGTATAAACTGTAAGATTTTTGTCTGTAGGTTTTCCGTCTTTGTCTGCAACTGTAAAGGTAACTTCTGCACCAGTTGATTTTCCAATCCAGTTGTGCTGCATGGCTTTTACTGATTCTGGCCAATCTAAGCCTTCAAGGTCGCTGTCCAGTCGGTCGGCATAATCTGTAATTTTTAAAATCCACTGACGGATGGTTTTGTGTGTAACTTGTGAATGACATCGTTCGCATTTACCTTCTTTTACTTCTTCGTTGGCAAGACCTGTCATACAAGAAGGACACCAGTTGATTGGAGTTTCTGCTTCATAAGCTAATCCTTTTTTATAAAGCTGAAGGAAAATCCACTGAGTCCATTTATAATAGTCTGGTTCGCAAGTTGAAACACATCGGTCCCAATCATAAGAGAAACCAAGAGATTTAATCTGTTTTGTAAAATGTTCAATGTTTGCATTTGTTGTAGTTTTTGGATGAGTTCCAGTTTTAATTGCATAGTTTTCTGCTGGAAGTCCAAATGCATCGAAGCCCATTGGGTGAAGAACATTGTAACCGTTCATTCGTAGGTAGCGGCAGTAAATATCAGTTGCTGTGTAACCTTCTGGATGTCCCACATGTAAACCCGCTGCTGAAGGATAAGGGAACATATCAAGAACATACATTCGTTTTTCTTTTGGATAAGACACATCTTCTCTAACCTTAAAGATTTTATTGTCTTCCCAATACTTTTGCCATTTTGGTTCAATATTCTCAAAAGGATATTTACTCATTTTTTGCCTCTAAAATATTTAAAATAGTTTTATTATTATAATGCAAATTGAACTTTATTACAATGAAGCCATGAAAACTGAAATAATGATTTATTTGGCGCGGTTTGGATTTGCCAAGGCGTGGAGGGGACGCGAATGCGGGTCTGGAGCGGGAGCGGAAGACCGTCCGTAGGTAAGCCCCGGAAGGCCGTTTTGTGGTTTGGATGTGGCCCAAGTAATTAAAAGATAATAAATGGGCGTTTTGAAGTTTAAAATTTTTGGAAAATTATTGTTCTTGGAATAATGGCGAGAAAAAGTTATAATTGGGGCGGAGTCTAAAATGATGAAGAAAATTGCTAAAATAATTGGTAAATGTTTTGGGTTTGTTTTTGGTGGAATTATTGCATTGTTTGTGCTGGCCTGGATGACTTTGGCGGTGGGAAAATATTTTATTTATGCGGATTATTATAGAATTTGGTCTAGGGAAGCACGGAATCCTGGGTTGAATAAGGGATATGTGCCTCAAGGTTGTACTTTTAATGATGATGAAAATTATTTTGTAACTGTGGGTTACATGAAGGATGAGTCGGCTAGTAGAATTTACAAAATTGATAAGAAGAACAGGAAAATTCAGTATTATTCCTTGGTTTCGGAAGGTGAGAATTTTTACGGGCATACGGGTGGTATTCAATATGCCAGAGGAAATTTTTATATTGCCAACGAAAGTGATGGAATTTATGAATTTTCGGCTAAATTATTGGGTTCGCAAAATGTAGTTGAAATTGGTAGCGCAATAAAAATAGATAATCACAGCAGTTTTGTTTTTTCTGATGACGAATTTTTGTTTGTTGGGGAATTTAATGATGATAAAAAATATGCCTGCAACAATGAATTCTCTTTTAATGGTAAAACTCACAAGGCTATGGTGGCAAAATACGATTTTGGTGATTTTGAGAATCCTGTAGCGTTGTATTCTATTCCTAATCAGATTCAAGGCTTTGCGATAACGGATGAAGGTACGATTGTGCTTTCTAGAAGTTATGGAATGGTCAGCAGTAATTTTTATATTTTTAATTCATGGGCAATTGAAGATACGGGCGCAGAAATTAATGGAGCTAAGGTTTATTTCCTTGACAAAGATAATGCAAGCAAGAATCTAAAGGCACCTGCTATGAGTGAAGATTTGGATTATAGAAATGGGAAGGTATTGTATCTTTCGGAAAGTGCCTGTAACAAATATGTGCTTGGTAAGTTTTTTGCCGACTTCTTTATTTATGGCTTGAAGATTGAGTAGAAAAGCAAAGCTGCTGGAGATTTTTTTCCATGGTTTGCAAGTAGGTTTTGCCATTAAAAGCCTGGTTCAAAGTGGTAGATTCCATGGAGTCTAGGGAAAGGATTTCCAAAGAATGTTTCCGGCTAGTGTTTTGAGCTACGATTTTTGCAATTTTGTCTGAGGATGAATCCAGCTTGTACAGGGCAGAAAGATTTAATTCTTCAACCGTTTGTGCAAGCTGTTGCAAAGTTTCTTCCGAAGTATCCTTGCTATTGTGAGAACAGTCGGGAATGGCGTAGAAAACAGTCAGGTTGTAGTCTTTTGCCAGATAATAAAATGGAAACTTATCCGCAAGAACTACGGCATTGGTGGAAGATAAACTCTGCTGGTAATTGTCATCCAGATTTTTCAGTTTTTTTACATATTCCTGTGAGTGGGCAATAAAAGCATCTTGATTTTGTGGATCCAGCTGGCATAATTGTTTTGTTATTTCTTCTACGGCGACCACGGCCATTTTTAATGAAAGCCAAAGATGTTCGTCCGAATCTCCACTATTTATAAGATTATTTTTGCTGGCAAGTTCTTTTAGATTGATAACCTTTAAGTCTGGATTTGTTGAATTGGCTATGGCATTGTACGCCCATTGTTCAGATTCCCCGCCTGTAAAAATAAACAGACTGCATTCTTTTATTTGATTAAGGTCTGATTCTGTAGGTTGAAAGTTATGCAGATTTGTACCGCTTTTTACAATCATTGAAAGGGTGGTGTTATCTACATTGTGACCAAGAATCTGCTGAACCCAGTCATATTGTGGAAAAATTGTACAGACTATTTTTACCTTTTGGTTAAGACTAAAATCCCTTTTTGTGCAGCTGGAAAATAAAAGTCCAAAAGAAATAAAAAAAAGGGGAAGTTTGCAAAGTTTTTTCATAGTAATACCAATCTATCTGTGATTTTGACATTTCCCAAGACTAAAACCTTTATTAGCCCTGGGGAAAATTATTTTTTCAAAAGAGAATTTAACTTGCTTTTTGCAGTTTCTGTTGCTTTTGTAGTTACATCATTTACAGCTTTTTTTGCGGAATTAGTTAATGCATTTTCTGCTTCTTTTCTCTTGTTTTCCAATTCTGCAGATATTTTATTTACATAATCTGAATAAGAATTAAGTTTTTTCTGTATATCTTCAAAGCTGCTTACTTCGCCCAAAGCTCCATTTGTAATTTCGTTGATTTTTGCGAACATTTCTTTTTCTGCAGTATCTTTGATTTCAGAAAGCTGTTTTGTCATTTCCGAAGAAAGAGCAGAAACAAATTGCTTGTCGGCGTCGGAATTAATATTCATTAATAAACCTTTAGATAGTGTATAACCACCTTTTACCTGAAGTTGCATAGACTTAATTTTTGCCAGAGTATTTGCGTAAATGTCTGAAGCAAAAGCTGGTTCAAATGGAATAACAGAAAGCTTCATATTTGTAAACTTTCCAGTTCCAGAAATATCAAAGCCATCATCTTCGTATAGATTAAGAATAAAATCCAGATTTCCTGTACTTTCTATGCCCGGAATACCAGGTGTGTCTCCAAACTTGCTTGTTGGATAATTTAATGGCAATTTATTGCAATTATAATTTGCGCTTACCAATGGTGCTTTTGATTCAGAACGAGTATCTACAATTAATTTTGCGCTGTGATCAATTTCTGCAAAGGAAAGTTTTACTGTTCCAGTTACAGGTTTTCCTGTTTTGTCCATATTGTTGGTAATATCCAAGGCGTCAAAAGAAAAGTTTGGTCCTGAACCAGAAGCTTTTTTTATCCATAGTTTAGGATTTTCTTTGTAGTTAAAGTTTACAGTGCGTCCATCGTAACGGTCTCGTACAGAAGAAACAACTTTTGTAGTTTTCTTCTCTTTTTTTTCTCGTTTTTCAGATTCTTTATTGTTATTTTTTGATGAAACTAAATAATCTGTTGCTTTTTTTACATAAGGATAATATTTTCCCAAAATCTGATAAGCAATATTGTCAAAAGTTCCAGAAATAAATCTTTTTCCATCATCCAGATTCAGGGAAGTTATTTTTGATATTTCATTCTGCACAAGATTTTTGTCGTGAACAATAGCAGTTTGAAGGTCTTTTGTTAATGAAGTTACATTGTTTGCATCGGTCTGAACACTTTTTACCAATTTGTCTGTTTCTGTTTTGACTTTCTGTACACTGGTATAAGCATCATTTATTGTTGTGATGGCATCTTTTATAGCAACCGGATCACTTTTAAGATTATTAATATTGATTTTAGAAATAGCTTCTGTTTCCGCCTGAATAGTTGATATAAGCTGCTCAATTTCGGCTGGTTTTTCCTGATATTTTTCGATGGTCACTTTTGTCTGTTCTTCAACTTTTTTGGCCACCGCTGGAGTTTCCATTTTTTCGTAACAACCGTTTACAATTGCCTGTGGATTATATTGATCAAAAAGTCCTGTTACAGAATCTTTTAAGGTATCCATAGCCAGCTGGGATTTTTCGGTTAAAGATTGCATTAAAGAGTCATCTTTTGTTTCTTTTGCCGCTTTTTTTGCCTGTTTTTCTTTCTTTTTTGCGATTTTTGCCTTTTGTTTTTCAGAGATGTCTCCAGAGTAAGTTCTGTCTGTATTTGTTGCCACTCCGGTTACAGAAAGTTCGTTGGCCACAAACTTAGCTCGAAGAAGTTGCTGTAAATCAAAATCAAAAACAATTGAATCTACTGAAACAAGATTTTTCATAGGCTGGGCTTTGTTGGCAATCTGGAGACCTTTAAGATTAAATGTAGATTCAATAATTTTAATATCCACAGATGCAATGTCGCATTTTGCCTCAAAGGTACTTTCACAAACGGCCTGAATGCCTTTTTTAACAAGAATATTTTTAGTAAGAGAAACAGCTACAACACAAGCCGCTATAAATACAATAACTGCAATAAGTGGCGCCCATCGTATTCTGCTTTTTTGAGATTTAATTTCTTTTGCCAGTATTTTTAGTTTTGTAGTTTCTTTTTTTGAAAAAACACTGGTTTGAGGAATAGCATAAACTGTCAGACCTTTTTTATTTTTACCACTTTCAACAAAAAGGCTTTGTACAAGTTTTTTATCTTCTGCAATGTAAATCCGCTTTAAGATTCTTTTTTCCAGCTGTTTTTCAGAGTAGGTTTTTCTGAATAAAGAAGGCAATTTCTTATAAGGTACAGTTTTTGTTTCTGATTTTTTTGCCTTTACTTCCTTTTTACCTTTTGATTTTTCCGATGTTTCTGGAGTTGTAATTTTTTTGTCGGCTACAATGGTTTTATCAGAAGAGCTGCTGTTTGTTTTTGTCTTAGCATCAGTTTTTTTGGATTCGTTTTTCATAGACTTTCTCCAATTTTTACAATCAATGGGATTTTAGAAAGGAATGTAATGAGTTTTGTTTTACGAACAACAGGAGCAAGATTTGTTCTCCAGAACTTTGTGAATAATCTTACAAGCCAATAAAGAGGAATATACGCAATGATGGAAACCGCCAGAGAACCCATAACAATGGAATTATTGATTTTTGTGAAGCTTAAAAAAGGTACATCCAAAAGCCAGGTAAAGGCAGGTTCAAGAGCTTTTTGTGTTAAAATCCAATAGCCGATATTATCAAAATGAACATCCAGAAGAGGGGCTAAAAGAGAAAAAAGAAATGTATAAACTGCAAAAGTTCCTTTGTTTATGCGTAGAAAAACAAAAAATATGGTGAGAATATACCATAATGCATTATTTTTTGGTAAAAAACCCAGCATCATTCCAAGACAAACCGCATGTGCAATTTCTCCCGGATGTCTGTTACTGTTCAGAACTTTAAAAAACTGAAGGATTTTCTTAAACATAGTAACTCCATAAAAGTTATATATCGAACTACAATTCAGGGCTGCAATTCAATAGAACAATATTATACTCTACTTTAATGGAAAAAACAAAGTACGGAATCAGAAATCCAAAGAACAATCAAGAAGCCCAAAAGCAAGTATAATCAGGTACATTTGAAAGGTTTGAGATTTACTATGCCTGTTTTTGAAAAATGTTTATATTTGACTTTTACCTATTGGTAAGTTAAAGTTTTAAATTGATTCTAAAGTCATTTCAGAAAGTTTATTATTATTTCATAGAGGTTGGTTTTGGAATATATTGTCGACTTTGATATAGCTGCAGTTTTTATTTTCATAATTGTTATCTGGTTTCACTATCAGAGAAAGAATCTCCCGATTTTGCAGAATAAGGTATACATTGCTTTTATTATCTGTGCATTAATATCTACTGTAGGAGAAATTGTAGCTACAGTTTTTAATGGAAATGTTTCGAATCCTGTTTTTTCTAAGTTTGTATGGGCTGGCAATGTTGTAAGTTTTTTCTGTACCAATTCTCTGCCTCCTCTTTATACAATTTATTTGGCATCCTTGGTTGATCTTGAAGATAATTACAATGTAAAAAAACATAAGAAGTTTCTGTTTTCGGTTATTATTCCTTATATAGTCGTTATTACGCTGATTATTCTTACGCCCATTCTTTATTCTCAAAAAGGACAGATAATTCTTTTTTATGTTGACGAAAATCTCTGCTACCATCGGGGTGGAATATTTTTTATAATTCCTTACATTGTTACTCTTTACTGTATGGGGCTTTCTATAGGGATTATTTTAAAAAATCGAAAAAATCTAAAAGCAAAAAAACGGATAATGGTGCTTTCTTACATCGTTATAATGATTATTGCGGTGTTTATACAATTTCAATTTCCAGCTTATCTGGTTCAGTGCTTTGGTATTTCCTTGGCGGCGGTTATGTTTTCTGCCATTATTCAATCTCCTGATGAATATTTGGATAGAAACACGGATTTGTTTAATCAGGCGGCCATGGTAAAAATGCTTTCTAAGAGTTTTAGATACAATAACGAGATTCTTTGTATAAGCATTATTCTTGATGACATTACTTTTATTTCCAATACTTTTGGCATTGAAAAAATGAACAGTTTTTTGCAGGAAGTGTCACTTTTCTTAAAAAAGAACTTTCCTCATGCTTATCATTATTATCTTCAGCCTGGAAAGTTCTGTGTAATAATGACTAACTACAATACCCGAGATATTGAACGCTATGTTTTTGAATTACGAGCTCGCTTTCATGAAAACTGGGTTTCTGAATCTTTGGAATTAAAGCTTTATTCCCGATTGTGCATAATGGAAGCTCCTTCTGATGTTAAGTCTCCGGAAGAAATCCTTGATTTAATAGAAATGGTTTCTGATGATGGAAGATACAAGCAGACTACAATTTATGCTCGGGACATTGATACGGAATATAAAAAACGAACGGTATTTATTTCCCATCTTTTACGAAATGCTTTGATAGAGAACCGTTTTGATGTATATTATCAGCCAATTTATTCTGTTCACGAAGAGCGGCTGGTGGGTGCGGAAGCTTTAATCCGTTTAAAAGATGATAAAGGCAAGTTTGTTTCGCCAGAAGAGTTTATTCCTATTGCAGAAAAGACAGGTGATATTCTTAGAATTGGTCAATTTGTTTTTGAAACTGTATGTAAATCTTTTTCTAAAATTAATCTGGATGAATACGGTATTAAAAAAATTGATATTAATCTTTCGGTAGCCCAATGTATGCAGGAAATACTTGCGGATACTATTCTTACAATCAGAGAGCTTCATAATGTTCCTTCTTCTCTCATTAATCTTGAAATTACAGAAACAGTTGCGGCTCATACTCCAGACATTCTTTTAAAGAATATGCGCCGCCTTGAAAAAGAAGGTATTGAACTTTCTTTGGATGATTATGGTTCTGGTTATTCAAATATGGGATATCTTCTTAATTTGCCTTTTAAAATGGTTAAGCTGGATAAAAATATTGTGTGGGCCGCTTTTAATGATTATAAAGCAAATATTGCGCTGGCCGCCACCATTTCTATGATAAACAAGCTTGGAATGAAGGTTTTGGCAGAAGGGGTTGAAACGGAAGAGCAAATGCACTGGCTTATTTCTCTTGGCTGTGACTTTTTGCAGGGATTCCATTTTGCCAGAGCTTTACCTTTGAACGATTATCTTGATTTTATGAAAAAAGATATGGAAAGGTATAATTTAGAACAGCAGCAGAAAGATGAGTACATTAGGGAATTAAAAGGTGAAGATTTAGAAGAATTGGACGAGTTAGATGAGGAAAATAACGCTTTTGTGGAAGAAATTACGGAAGATTTTATTACACAAACCGTGGAAGAGGTTTTAAAAGAGTCTGGTTCTTTGGATGATGATGGGGTTATGGAATTGGACGAGGTATCAGAAATAGAAGAAATATCAGAAATTGAGGAACTTACAGATGAATCTGAAAAATAAAAAAAGTAGAAAAATCTTTACTGGAATTATGCTTGTTTTAGTGCTGGTAATTTGTGGCGGTTATTTTGCATGGCCTTATTTGTTTGAAAAGTCAGAATATGTTCCTTATACAGATTTTTATAACTTTATTGAAAACAATGAGCTGGAAACTGTAGAACTTTCTTCTGCTGATGGTGGAAGTGCTTTTGGTGGTGGAAATAAAATTGTTTTTACTAAAAAAGGTGATACAAAAAAATATTCTACGGATAATCCTAACTCGCCACTTCTTCACGAGATTCTTTTGCGAAAAGGGGTGGAAGTAAAAGTAGAGCAGTCTGCAACAGAACTTTTTTCTGTGATTTTTGATTTTCTGTTCTATGCTTTCTTTTTTGGTGTAATTATTGTTGTTTTTAGAAAGTTTATTTCGCCAAATACTTTTAAGGTCGTGCATAATACGGGCGTAAAGTTTGATAATGTGGTTGGAATGGATAATCTTAAGCGGGATATGGTTCAAGTAATGAAAATTATGCAGAATCCAGAGGCCTATGCAAAAAAAGGTGTTAGAATGCCTAAGGGAATCCTTTTGGAAGGAGAGCCTGGAAATGGAAAAACTTTGTTTGCAAAAGCATTGGCTGGCGAAGCAAAGGTTAATTTTATTCCTGCCAAAGCCACAGATTTTGAAAGTATGTTTATGGCAATTGGGCCAATGAAAGTAAAACTTTTGTTTAAAAAAGCCAGACGACGGGCACCTTGTATTGTTTTTATTGATGAGTTTGATGGAATTGGTACTATTAGAAATTATTCTGGTTCTGCTATTGAAACTGAAAACACCAGAATTGTAACTGCTTTGCTAAATGAACTGGATGGATTTGAAGCAACCAATGGAGTTTTGGTACTGGCGGCAACTAATTCTATTAAGGCTTTGGATCCAGCACTTATTCGTCCGGGGCGTTTTGATGCTCGATTTACAGTGCCTTATCCAGATTATGGAGCTAGATTAAAGCTGGTGGAAATGTATTGTTGTGGAAAAAATCCTGCACAGACTTGTACTGCGGAACAGATGGCAAAATTGTTTGACGGCTTTTCTTGTGCCAAAATTGAGTCGGTGTTAAACAGAGCTGCTCTGATTGCGGGGCAGGAAAATCGAATAGAGTTTAATCTTGAAGATGTGCGTAGGGCTTGCAAAGAAGTATAAGTCTGTCGGCGGCTTTAACAATAAAGTTGGATTCGTTTATGGTTCGGTCTGTAACCAGTGGAATGGAATCCAGCAAATAATCTTCTAGGAAAAAGTTTATTCTTCCAGCTTCTGTACCTTGGGGCATTTTTTCGGCAATGTAAGAAGGTACAATTACTTCTATGTGCATTTTTTCCAGATTTTCTTTAATGGAATCTCCAAAAGCAAATGGAACGGTTATGGCTTCTGGTGTAAAGGCTGGAACAAGATTTATGGCTTTTTCTTTACTGCGGAAGGTTTTTACAAAATAATTATGGATGGAAGAAAGGTCTTTGTAATTACAAAAAGTTTCAAAGGCTTTTTCCATAAGTTCGATTCCATCTGCAATTCTTCCTTGCTGACCTTCTGCGGTTGTTCTTCCTGGACCTTTCATTGTTACAGACAAAAATCTGGTTCCGTTTCGTTCTGCAGTTAATGCAAGATTGTAGCCACTTTCGTCAATATAGCCGGTTTTAAGTCCGTCGCAGCCTTCCAGTTTGTCTAGCAGAGGATTTGTATTTTTTTGGGTAATTCCCATGGTAATGTGTTCTGGTAATCCTTTTGACCAGTCTTGAGCCTTGTATTCATCGCCATCTGCCATATTGTGTTCTTTTGGGTAGGTAAAGCTTTTTACCGAATGATAGCGTTTTAAGGAATCTGGGTGTTCGTTTAAATAGATTCGGCAAAATGTGGCCATTTCTCTGGCGGTGGTGGTGTTAAGTTCGCTGTAACCAGAACTCTCCACAAAATGAGTGTTTGTTAGGCCGTAATTGGTTGCAACTTGGTTCATTCGGTCCACAAAAGCTTCCATGGAACCACAGATTGTATAAGCTAATGCATAGGCGGCATCGTTTCCAGATGATACGGAAAGTCCTAACAATAATTCTTCCAAAGTTACTTTTTGTCCTTTTCCAAGAAACATTAAAGAGGAGTGGGGAGGCATGTTGCAGGCCCAGCTTTCTGGTGGAAGTGGAATTATATCGTTGTAATGAAGGCGACCGGCGGCAATTTCCTGTTCAACCACATAAAGGGCAAACAATTTGGTCATACTGGCAGGGGGAATAATTTCCTGAGAGTTTTTTTCATAAAGTATGTTTCCGTTGGAAATGTCTATTAAAATGGCTGATTCTGCTTTTACTTCTGGGGAAAAACCTTCCAGATTATAAGGCAGTGGTTTTAATTGTTCATATCTTGTAGGATAAGTGTTTTTTAGCATAAGGGAAAAATCTCTGTATTCTTCTATATTAAGAGGAGCTGCTTCTGTGAGTTTTGAAAACTGGCTGGCTCTTATTCCTGTAAAGGTGGAAAAAGCTAATAATATGGCACAAGGAATGGAAATGCAGCAGATGATGAGCGGTTTAATCCAAAGTTTTTTTTGTGATTTTTTGTTTATTTTTATTTTTGGAGATTTTTCTTTCATAATGATGAATAGTTTAGCGAAAACAGATTAAAGGTGGAAGATGCGTTAGGTGGTGGAAGGCCGCGAAGCGGGTCTGGAGCAAAGCGGAAGACCGTCCGTAGGTAAGCCTGGAAGTACCGACCGGCTGCGGAGCAGACGGGAACGCCATATAATACAGGGCAACCGCATTTTATAATTAGAGGCTTTTTAAAAAATTCCATTTATGATAA
>JAKSTL010000081.1 GCA_024402595.1 Treponema sp.
ATTTTTTCATCTGTTGCACTTGCAATTACAATCTACCGCCTTCCCCTCGCTTCAAATGACGGTTGTTTCGACAAGCTCAACCACCGTCATTTTCCGCTACCCCTTCGCCTAGGGTTGCCACCCTAAAACCCGCTATTTTCCGTTTATTCAACTATTTTAATTTCTTCCGCATAAAACAAAAGAGCGTTTTTAGCTTCATCTGCATATTTTAATGTACCCGTAACAATGATTTTTTCGTCATCTTGTGGAAAATCTTCGGGAAAATGCATTGCAGGAAGCGGAATAAAATCAAAGCCAGCAGGACAGCATCCAGTTGCATCCCAATTTAATACAGAAAAATATCGTTGCCCGTCATAAACAGAAGAATAATAATTTCCAGAAACTTTTATTCGTTTATTGGCGTATTTTTCAGGTGTCACCATAACATCAAAAACAATTGAAGAAAACATAGTGTAACTCATTACCGATAAGTCTAAATCAATTGGGTTACTAGTTTGCTGCACTTCCATTTTTGATTCTTTTTTCTCAGAATTGTTTTTTTTGCAAGAAATTATGGAAACAGCCAAAGCAAGACAAAATCCACAGAAAAATAATTTTTTCATATAAATCCTCAGTTTTTACTAATCAAAGAAACTATTTTGCAAATACCAAAACATAGTATATCAATTATAACGATTGTAGAACCAACAGGAGTACCCGCAATTATCGAAATTAAAATGCCAGAAGCCGCTCCAATTACAGAAAAAATACATGCAAAAATCGTAACTTTTTTAAAGCTTTTAAAAACCATCATAGAAGAAATTGCAGGAAAAATTATTAAAGCCGAAATTAGCAGCGTACCTACCAGATTCATGGCAAGCACAATAACAGTGGCAATTACTGTAGCCATCACAACATTTAAAAGACGAGTTTTTGTTCCGCTGGCAAAGGCAAAATCTTCATCAAAAGTAATGGCAAAAATCCTGTTATAAAAGATGATGTAAAACATAATTACCAGAGTTGAAAAAACTACGGAAAAAATAACATCCGATTTTGTAAGAGTTAGAATCAGCGTTGAGCCAAAAAGGGTACTGCACACATCGCCGGAAAGATTTGCAGGTGGCGAAAAGATGTTCATAATTAGATATCCAAAAGCAAGAGCACCTACAGAAATCATAGCAACGCTGGCATCTCCTTTAATTTTGGAGTTTTCTTTTGCACACAAAATTACAATAGCGCAGATTACAGTAATTGGAAGAACAAACCAGGTGTTGTTGGCTAACTTAAAAACCGATGCCAAAGCCATAGCTCCAAATGCCGTATGGGAAAGACCGTCTCCAATATATGAGAAGCGTTTAATTACTAAAGTTACTCCCAGCAACGACGAAGACAAGGCAATCATAATACCTGCAATAAACGCATATTTTACAAAAGAAAAAGAAAAATACATTGCTATGGTCTGAAAAAAATCACTCATTTTACAATCTCCCAGGTTTTCCCAAGTTTAAGAATCCTACTGCCATATTTTTGAGCCGCATCCAAATCGTGACTGATGGTAATAATTGTTATGCCGTCTTTATTCAGTTCGTCCAAAAGTTTGTACATAGTTTCTGTAATTTCAGAATCAAAACCTTTTGCAGGTTCGTCCAGAATTAAAACCGATTTGGCGGCGCACAAAGTTCGGGCAAGTAAAACCCGTTGCTGTTGCCCGCCTGACAGCTCCTTGAAGCTTTTCTTTGCATAGTCGGTCATACCAAGTTTTTCAAGGTTTTTGTAGGCCAATTCCACATCACACTTTTTATAAAAAGGCCACCAGCCCAAGTTTGCCTGACATCCAGAAAGAACAATTTCCTTTACAGTTGCAGGGAAAGTCTTTTGAATATCAGTCTGTTGGGGCAAAAATCCAATTTCCTTTTTATTCCAGTCCGCAGAATAATTCACTTCGCCAGAAAGCGGTTTTAAAAAGCCCAGAATAGTTTTTAGCAAAGTAGATTTTCCGCTGCCGTTTTCCCCAATGATAAAAAAGTAATCGCCTTTTTCCACCGAAAAACTTAATTTTTCTTGTACGACCTGTGAGCCGTAACCAACACAAAGATTTTTACACTCCAATAGAGCCATATTTTTCCTCCATTACGGTGATTGAATCTGCGGTCCCTGAGCCCTGTCGAAGGGACGAACCCACATTCTTTTTTATTTCAATGCTTCGACAAACTCAGCAACCGCAAGGTAATAATCAAAACTTAATTCAATGCCTTTTTCAAAACTTCTAAGTTCTTTTTCATTGCAGAAAGATAATTCCTTCCTTCTTTGATTTCCTTAGTTGTAATTGACTGCAAAGAATCCATTTCCAGAACCTCTTGATTTTTATTTTTTGTGCTGTTCACAACTGTTTTTGCAATTTTCTTGTCGCTCTTTTCAATTGTAAGAACTGCATTCAATCCAAGCTCATCAACTTTGTTTGCCAGGAAGATGATTGTTTCAAAACTTGCTTCACTTTCCGCAGAACATCCAACAAATGCGGCGTAATACTTTAAACCATAATCATCTGAAAGATATCGGAATGGATAACGGTCACAAAAAAGAACTGTATTTTTCTTTGCAGATTTTACAGTAGCCTTGTATTCAGAATCCAAATCCGCAAGCTGTTTTGTGTAGGAAGTGGCATTTTTTGCATAAACAGAAGCATTTGCACTGTCAATTTTGCAGATTTCCTCGCAAAGTGCTTTTGTTAAATCAATGGCATTGTTCAAAGAAAGCCAAACATGTTCGTCGTATTCAACTTCTTCGTCGTCATCGCCATCGTGGTGGTGTTCACCTTCTGTTTCGACCTCATGATGCTCGTATTCTTCCTCTTCTTCGGCCTGCATACCTTCTACAATTTCTTCTTCCCGAACCTTGTCCCCAAGAACTTCCATCATGTTTACCACAATCTGATTTTTATTCACCGACTGAGCAACAACTTTTTCTACCCATTCGTCACTTTCGCCGCCAATGTAAACAAACAAATCTGCCTTAGAGATTTTTGCAATATCCTTTACCGATGGCTGATAGCTGTGCAAGTCTGTTCCGTTATTCTGAAGCAAAGTTACATCAAAGCTGCCGGCCTTTTCCCCAAGAATATTCATAACCCAGTCATATTCCGGGAAAGTTGTACATACAATTGATTTTTTTGAAGCCGCAAAAAGTGATGCGTAACCGAGCATTAAAGCTCCAAGAATTATAGTTTTAATAAATTTATTCATATTAATTTTCCTTTTTTGAATTTGTCATTTTTGTTGTCACATGGATAGGGGGATGTCCAACAAGTTCGCATCATAGCGTCATCCTGAACTAGTTTCAGGATCTCACACTAAATCTAGTGGGATGCTGAATCAAGTTCAGCATGACAAAAACTTTTTGGACATCCCCTTTTACAACGGTATTAATTCATTGGAAAATCGTTAGATTTTCTAAAATTCGCGTTCCATTAAAAAAGAGGCTATGTCCGGAAATAGTATTGCTATATGATATGTGGTGGTTGAGGCCCTCGAAACTACCACATATATTGTGTATCCTGCTTGATTTCGACAGGCTCAATCGGCGCAGCAACACTTTCTACGGACATAGTCAAAAAAGGAAAACTAATCGTTAAGACGGATTTTTTGAGAGAAAAGTGTATTTGAAATATAAGATTTATTTATAGATGAGAATGCAATATTTTTAGATTCAGCAAAATGATGGAATATTTGGGAAGTCGCAAAGATTAAAATTAATCCACCAAGATTTGCCTTAGTAACATGAATAACAAAACAGATTGGACAATTATCTTCTCTACAGCGATTTGTGTGTCCAGTTTCTGCAGCAGTAAAAGTAACAGAGAAAATCGTGAATATCAGCAGCAAAACAGCAAGAACTGTTCGCATTTTATTTAATTTTGAGTTCTGCATTTCTGGCAAATTCCATTTAAAGAAGAAAGATTCAAATCAATTTTAACCCCAAGTTCGCTGGAAATTGATTTTAAATATTCCGAAGTTTTTTCATCATCAAGATGAATAACCGAACCACATTTACAGCACTGAAAATGAATGTGCTCCTCGCAGTGATGTTCTTCTTCCACCGACTGATAAATAAATCCATCGGAAATCATAGATTTATGTTTAATCAGCTGGCCCTTTTCGGTCATTTTTTCAAGATTGCGGTAAACAGTTGTTTTATTTACTTCCACACCATTGGATTTTAAAAACTCAGACAAATCACTAGCTGTAAATCCTTTTTCCTGATTCAGCCCAATAAACTGAGAAATTAAATCTGTTGTTTTTGTATGATACAACTTTTGCAACACGGTTGCAAATTTAAATAAAATCTATAAAAGTGTCAATAAGTTTTAGCAATTGGTTGAGCTTTTTTAATATCAGTATTTACAATATGTACTTGGGATAACACTGTACTGAGGATAACATCGTACTGAGGATAACATCGTACTGAGGATAAGCTTCCCGCAAGATAAAGAAATGCAAACATTTAACTTTTCTTCTATATAATGAATGCATACAATTTAAAAAATGTTTGCATGGTTAAAAAAACAGATTTTTAGAGTTACATCAAGAGCGTAACGTGACTGCGCCCAAATAGTGCAACAAACTGAGATTCAAATGTATCAAAATTACCAGTTTTGGAACTTTTGTATAATTAGATATCATTATAGATTTTGCAGAATTACAATAAAAATACTCTATATGATAACTAATTATTCGTATGATTTAGTCTTTTCTATGCTATAATTAATAATATTAATGAGCAAAAACTATGACACACATTACTGAAAACGATATTGAAAGAATCCTTAAAACTAAAAATGCGGATCTAGGCCTTTTTGTGCTGGCAATGCATTCCTTGATGGAACGGGCCTTAAAAGAAATATACCATTCTGATGAAGATTTTGGTCCTCTGATTAAGAAGTATAAATGGGATTATGAACTGACTTATGGTACTCCAATTTATCCGGGGGCAACTAAGTACAATTTTTCTAAAGATAAGAATGATATTTACCAAAAAATACGAAACCTCTATTCAAATCACTTCCTTTCTAATGATGTACGTCATAGATTTGCAGAAATTTTTGACGAGGATGCTAAAGCTACCGTTGTGTGTTTTTTGGGATTTGCTGAGGCTGAAGGCTGGAGTAATCTTAAAACAATCAAAAAACTGGAATCCGAACTTGATAACTGGAAGAATCATGAAAATTATCAAAGTGAAGAACTAAAAAAGGCCATTCAAGAAATTAACAAACTTAAATCTGAAAATGAAAATCTTGCTCAAAAAGCAAATGAACTGGGCGATCTGCAAAACAAACTTTCCATCATCACTGCAAAGGAAAATGTATTACGTCAAGAGTTGGCAGAAACTGAGGCTCGCCTTTCTAAAAAAGATGAAAAACTTGATAAGGTGCGCCAGAATGCCAACGAACAGTATATGAAGTTCAAAAAGGAGAGGGAAGAAATCCTGGAAAAAATCAAAGATTACGATGCCACCAAAAAGTACATGGAATATTTGGAGCGAGTAAGCTTTTACACAAGAACCCGTCATGACTATGAACAGTCGATTATTACTTTGAGCCGTGAACAGCAGGATGTACTTAATCAGATTAATATGAATCAAGATTATCTTGTAAAAGGTGCTGCTGGAACTGGTAAATCTCTGGTGCTGATTAAAACTCTGGAAAAAGCAGTTAATGAACTTAAAGGTGAACTTGGTTTTGAAGAGAATAAAAATAGTTATCGCTTGCTCACTTATGTAAAGAGTCTTGTAAAATATAATCAGTATGTAATCAAACTTTTGAACGCAGAAGTGCCTGAGGGCGCCATTACTACTGCATATTCTTTTGTTTACACGTTGATGAAAAAATTTTTCCCTGATAAGAGCTTTTGCTATAGTTTTAAAGATGTTCCTGCCGGTGTTTTTGAAAATGGTGATTTTACTGCTGAAGAAGTTTTTACAGAGGCACAGTCTTTTATTTGGGCAAACTGTATTTCTAAAGAACAATATGTTGATGAAGTTTGCGACCGTGAAGGCATGAAATTTCCGTTGAAAAAAGCTGACCGAAAAAAAATGTGGATGGCCTTGGAAAAAGCTGAAGCGAATCTTGAAAATCAGAAAGTTTGGCCAAGTAACTTTGCTGCCAAGAAGATTGTAGAACGGCTTTTGGAAGGTGGCAATGAAGTTGAAGAAATTATGGCCGAATACAGTTTTGTTGATGAAGCTCAGGATTTGCCGCCAGCAATTTTAGCAGTGATTAAAAACTCTACTAAACGGGCAGTATTTTTAGCGGGAGACAGCGACCAGTCAATCTACAGAAAAGGATTTAACTGGAATCGTTCTGGAATTGATATCCGCGGGCGTACAAAAATCCTAAAGACCAATTTCCGAAACACCGCACAGATTCACGAATATGCAGAAAAATACCGTGCCAACTTTAAGCACAAAGATAAAACGACCACGCCAGATGCCTTCCGTCCGGGTCCACCAGTAGAACATATTGTTGGAAAAAACACAGAAGATATAATGAATCAGATGGTGGAACAGATTAAGCTTTTGATGAACGCTCTGAACTACGAGGAAGAAAATATCTGTATCATTGCTAATACAAATCCTAAGCTTGAAAAGATGAAAGCTCTTTTGGACAAAAAACTTGGAGTTGAAGCAAACATTATTAATGATGATTTTGATTTTGAAAAAACAGGTGGAATTCGGATTTGTACAATGCAGTCCTGTAAAGGTTTGGATTTCCCGGTTGTTCTATTTTTGGCAGATCACAGAATCTACGGCGCCGAAAAAGGTTCTGTATATGATGAAGCCACTTTTATGGACCAGCAGTTCAACATGGTTTATGTTGCGCTAACTCGTGCCATGGAAATGCTTTTCGTGTATACTGTTAATGGCAGCGAGTTTGAAGCGTTTAAGAAGTTGGGGTAGAAGAGTAGTTCCATCTGTTTATAATTTTACTTGAGATGACAACTTGGAATGAAATTTGGTAAGATTACAATACAATTTGTTAGTTGTGTACAGATGATTAAGTTCTAATAACTGCTAAAACCACGGAGATGAAAATGAGCAAAAGATTCGAATGTAGATCTGTAAATACATTTAAAGGATATAACTTCTATATTCCTGATTATCAAAGAGGTTATAGATGGACTTCTGGTAAAAAAGAAAGTGAAGTACAGTATTTGCTTTCAGATTTAGCAGAATATTTTGGTTTAAAAGAAGGTCTGGAAAGAACAAAAACTCCGTTTTATTGTATGCAACCATTGGTCGTTCATCAGAAATCAGAGAATAATTGGGAAGTACTTGATGGCCAACAAAGACTTACGACCTTTTTTCTAATACTAAAGAATCTTAATGCTGATAATTTCACTTTGGAATATGAAACTAGACCATCTTCAAAGGAATTTTTGCAGAATATTGGAAAAAATCCTGATGAAGATCTAAAAAATAGTAAAAAAAATATAGATTTTTATCATATATACAATGCCTATTATGCAATCAAAAATTATTTCGAAAAAAATGAGAAAATTAAGAAGCAATTTGAAGCATTTTTTCTAGGCTATTCTCAGAATCAAGATGTCCAATTTATTTGGTATGATGTAACTCAAGAGGTTCATTCAAGTGATGATGTTACTGACAGCAAATCAAAAATTTTTTCACGATTGAATGTTGGAAAAATTGGTCTGACAAATGCTGAACTTGTAAAGGCATTACTTTTTAATCGTGTAGATGTAGAGTTTGGTTTTTATTTTGATGGAAAAAATGAGGATGATATTGGAAAAAGTACAAAAGAGAAAATTATTAATGAATTATCTTTACCAATAAAACTAAAAATAAATTCTGATTGGGATATGATAGAACATTCATTACACGATAATGATTTTTGGGCGTTTATATGTGGTGAAAAAAAAAAAAAAAGGTATTCTACAAGAATTGAATTTATACTTGAAAATATTATTGGAAAGTTTGAAAGGGAAGATAAGTTTGCTGTTTTAAATTATTTTAAGGATACTTTAGAAGAATTTAACAAAACTCCAGACGGAATGGTATTCGATAAGTTTGAAGATAGAAATACCTATTATGCAAAACAAGGAAAAACTGTAGAAACTATTTGGAAAAAAGTAACAGATAAATATTATGTTTTCAAAAATTGGTATGCAGATAGAAATCTTTACCATCTTGTTGGAATGCTCAGGTTTTTAAAAATTTCAATCTCAAAGATTCAAGAAGAATTTAATAAGTCAGAAAATTTGGATGACTTTAAGAATAGACTCAAACAAATGTGTCTTGATATTGTTTTTCAAAAAGATGAAAAAAGCGAATATACGATTAAGTTGGATGATCTGGCATATGGTGATCCATCGGTAAAAGATGTTTTGGTTCTTTTTAATGTTTTTTCTGCAATGAGATATGAAAAATCAGATTACCGTTTTTCTTTTAAAGATTTATATGGACAGAAATATGATATAGAACACATCTATTGTCAAACTCCTAAAGATAAAACCGGTGACAACCGTATCGACTGGATTGATACATCATTAGAATATTTTTCTGGTATTGAAAAAGTATATGATGGGGATTCAAAAATACAAAAAACAAACGATAAAGTATTTTTAAATGCTGTAAAAAGTAAAATTTCTTCATTAAGCATAAACCTTAATGAAAATATTACAAATGGGTGGATATGTCAGCAGTTATTAGAAATCAGAGACAAAAAAACTGATATTACGACAGAACCAGTTTACAAAGAAATTGAAAAACTGTTTGATATGAAATCCTTATCAGAAGATAAGGTAAACGGAATTTCTAATTTAGCTTTATTAGATAGTGGTACGAACAGAGGTTATAAAAATGCCTTTTTCCCAGTAAAACGAAAATGGATTATAAGTCGAGAAAAATATGGAATTTTTATACCACTTTGTACAAAGAATATATTCATGAAGGCTTATAGTTCAAATATGTCTGATTTAATGAATTGGACTGATACTGATGCACAGGCATATTATGATACTATAAAAGAAGTGTTGGGAGTTTAATCATGGTGATCAATCATATAGATGATAACGAAGATGATACAGAAAGCTTTTATTCATTAATTGCAGAAAAAAAATATGAAATAATTATACCAATGATTCAGCGTGATTATGCACAAGGTAGAATTGAAGAAGGTGAAGTTCGGCATGAATTTCTAACTGAATTAAAAAATTACATTGACTCGGATAAAAGAGGAAATAACCTTGATTTTGTTTATGGCCATGTTGAGAGAAATGAGTTAATTGTTTTAGATGGACAACAACGTCTTACAACTTTATTTCTCTTACATTGGTATTCAGCAATTATTGGTGGAAATAATTGTTATGAACACTTTAAGGAATGGATGTTTGCTGAACAACATTCATGTTTTTCATATCATACTAGAGATTCTGCAAAAGAGTTCTGTAATGCACTAGTGTCTTTCAGCAGAAAAAGTTCTGAAGACAGTTCTGAATCATTAGTTGATAAAGCAATTGAAAATATCAAACATTTCGAAGAAACGGATTGGAATCAGATACCTGAAAAAAAAAGAGAAGAGGAAAAGAATAAAGCAAAAGTTTCATCATTTATCAAAAATGAAAAATGGTTTTTAGCTCATTGGAATGAAGATCCTACAATTCTCTCTATGTTAAATATGTTAGATACCATAGAAGAGTTCTTTCCGTTAAGCAGATATAAAGATTTGTACAATAAATTACTTGGTCTTGATGGAAAAGGGCCTGTTATAACTTTCTTATATATGGATCTTGATAAATATGAGCTTACGGATACTTTGTATATTAAGATGAATTCACGTGGTAGACCATTAACACGATTTGAAAATTTAAAGGTAAAACTACTTAATTTATATGAAAAACAAAAACGTCAGGAAATAGCTGTAAAGTTTGATGGAAATTGGACAGATGTTTTTTGGACTGAAGTAGTAAATAAAAATAAAAATTTAAAAAAAGTATTTTCAACAGAACCAATGGACGATATGTGGCTTCGCTTTATATCCGTTTTATGTTGTAATTACTATGCTGTTTCTCATGTTGAAAGTTCAAAATCAGACGAGGTAAAATCAACAATTAAAGAGTTTACCGATTCGGAATCAGAAGCAAAAATTGAATACTCAAAAATATTATCAGTTTTTAAGGAAACAAACCTAAAGGACGATTTTGAAACAATATTAGATTACTTAATAGAAAAGAAAGCTGGTGAAGAAATTTATAGTTTAAAAAGTAACATAAAGAATTCAAGTTACTATGTCTATTATGATTTCATAGACGAATTTAAAACACTTATTTCAGAAAATAAGGATTATTATAACAGATTAAGATTTCATGCATACTACAAATATCTGCTTTCTTATGAATTAAACAATGTAGATCAGTGGATGCGGTTTATTTGTAATGTAATAAATAATACAACAATTGATCAACCTGATGAATTCGCAAAAGCATTATCAACTATTGAAGACATATGTAGTCGTGTTAAAGGTGATACAGTTAGTTATTTGATTAAAACTAATGATAAGGATATACCACATACGCAATTAAACTCTAAACAAATTGAAGAAGAGAAAATTAAAATAATGCTTGCATCTTCACCTTCAATTGCTTGGAAAAAAGAAATAATGCGGGCAGAGGAAAGACTTGTTTATTTTTCAGGTAAGACAGCATTGCATTATACTGGATATTTGACTTTTCCACTAAAATATTCTGATATTTCTTTATCTAATATCGAACACGACTTGTTGGATAAAAACAAATTTAATAATTTTGATTCTATTGTTAAACTTTTAAGCAAGTTATTCCCTAATAAAGATGGATCGAACTGTGAGTCATCATTAATACGAGCTTTGCTTTCTACAGGAGATTATTGGAAAAACTATAAAGTAGATAAAGAACGCGAATCTTATTCATTTTTGATGAATAATCATCGTGATTATAGTTGGAAAAGATATATTGCATCTGATGAAGAAGGTTTCTTTAATAGTTTAGTACAAAAATTACTACAAAATAATGAACAAATTTCTATTGAAGATAAACTTAAAAAAATATATTCTTCGCGTAAACCAACTGATGATTGGAGAGATATTCTCATAGAGAATCCACGGATATTAAATGGATATAAAGATGAAGAAGTATTTATTGCAAATCATAGAGTAATTAGATTTGATTCTAATAAAGTATACTGTTTTCTGAATAGTAAAAAGGGACAATATAATCATCTTCATTCTGAACTAAATTCTCTATGCGATTATGTTAATATAAAAGAGGACTTTATTAATAAAAATCTTGATTTAGAACCATATACAAATTTGTTATATAAACAGATAAAAGATAGCTCAAATGAAGGATTTGGTTTTCAGTTATTTACGGATTTAAAAGAACATAGGGGCTGGGAATACAATAATATGAATATTTTCATTTCTTGTTACTTTGAATCTTCTAATACATATACAATTGTAATAAATAACAGGGAAAAGAATACTCAAATTGGTATAGATGATAAAAATTTCTTGGAAATTCTAGACAATTTAAATTACAAAAAAGATTGCGAAAATAACTTTGTACTCTCAAACATTTCTAGAGAAGACTTGAAATCAAAATTAGAACAAATATGCAATGAATTTAAGAATCTATAACAAACATTCCATCATCCTCTTCACCAAAAATCCGCAGCACCTTGGCAGGTAAAGGACCTTGTTTTCCCATTTAATATTTCCACTGTAGAGCTTTATGCCCCAGGTTATGCCAGTATATTCTTCGCTTGCAATGAGAGTGGAAAGGGCTTTTGAGTTGCCGTCGGTGGTGCGAACTTCAATTGGGACAAGGCTGGTTTTAGTTTGAACAAGGAAATCCTCTTCCAGGGTAGAGGCTGGCTTTTTGTAGTAGCAAAGTTCCATTCCGCTTTTTACAAAAGTTTCTGCGGCTAGGGATTCGGTAAGAGCTCCAAAATCGTTGGGGGTGGTAATGAGCGGACGCAAAAGACTTGTGTCGTGAAAGTAGATTTTGTATTTTGACTGGTCCTCTTTTGCATAATAAGTGCCTTCTGATAAATCCAAATAATTACTGAATTTTATGATTCCCGCGTAGGAAAGCCAGTTTATAGCCCCTTCGTACTGGCTAAGGCGGGCTCCTTTTTTTAGCTTTGTTACCTGAAACTTTTTAAAAGGTTTTTGGAGTTGGCCCGCAATATTATCAAAAACTGTCAAAATCTCTTCAATATCATCTCGTTTTGAATATTTTACTATGTCATTTCTGTAAATCTGGACCAGATTTTTTTGGAAGGCCAGACTTTCATCGTAAGCTTTGGTTTTAAGAAAAAGTTCAATTGATTCCGGCATTCCGCCCGTGTG
>JAKSTL010000082.1 GCA_024402595.1 Treponema sp.
TAACAGTTATTTCCAGATTACGCCTTCTTTGAACTTTAAAATAAATGATTTATTTAATCTTTCTTTTTCTGCTACTTCTAGAAACTCAAGTATTTACTGGTATTTTCAGGGAGAAAATGATCAGATTTATAAGGATTGTGGAAAGTGGTTCATTCCAAAAATGGGAGGAGATCTTCTTCGTTCTTTTGGTTTGGGGATTGGAGCTGCGGATAAAGGAAGTTTTATGGAAAATCGTAAAGCTTCTGGTTACAAGTTAAAGAGCCTTTCTATGACTGCTTCTCACGATTTACACGACTGGTCTTTTAATATGAGCTGGAAGTTCTCTCCAAAACTTGTAAAAATTGATAATTCTTATGAATACAACTTTGACCCATCTATTTCTATTGGTGTAGTATGGAAACCAATGGAAAGTATGAAAACAACTATTGTTAATGAATATTCAGATACAGATAAAAAGACTATTTGGAAATTGAATCCATAAAAGTAGAGGAAAATATTGAGCGAATATAAAATTGTTGTACCAGATAACGATATTTTAGCTTGTGTTTGTGGTACAAATGACAGTAATTTACAACTCATTGAAGATAATCTTGGAGTGCCGGTTTTTACTCGCGGAAACGAGCTTTCTATTGAAACCGAAGATGACGAAATTAAAGATAGATTTCAATTCATAATGGATAGAATTATTGATGAAATCTATGATGGTGGAAAAAATACCGAAGATATTGTGGTTTCTGTGTTGAATACTACCAAAAAAGTAGATGCCAGTGAGATATCCATTCTTGTGCCGGGTAGCGTAAAAAAGATTTATCCAAGAACTCAACATCAGGCAGAATATATAAATATGCTCCAGACTAAAGATATGGTTTTTTGTACAGGAAGTGCGGGTAGTGGAAAAACTTTTCTTGCGGTGGCAGAAGCTTTGCGACTGGTGCTTTCTCACAAAAAAAATAAAATTATTATTACAAGACCGGTAGTAGAAGCGGGGGAAAGTCTTGGATTTTTGCCTGGAGATTTGGAACAAAAAATCGATCCATATTTACGACCATTGCGGGATGCCATGGAAGCAATTGTAACTCCAGAAACCGTTAGAAAATTAACAGAAAGTGGAATCATTGAAGTTGCTCCTTTAGCCTATATGCGTGGACGAACTTTGAGCAACTCGGTAATCATTCTTGACGAAGCTCAGAATACAACCAATACTCAAATGAAAATGTTCTTAACTCGTATGGGTGAAAATTCCAAGGTTTTTATAACAGGTGATCCAACTCAAATAGATTTACCTAGAAAAACACCATCTGGACTAGTGAATTCTATTCGTATATTGTATAAAATAGAAGAAATTGGTTTTATGGAACTTACTGCGGAAGATGTGGTAAGAAATCGTCTTGTCAAAAAAATTGTAAGGGCGTATGAAAATGAAAAACAAAGCGATGAAGAATAAAAATGTTGATGATAAACCAAATCCCTGTAAAGAGTTTTTAAAACTAACAGGGGATTATGTATCAAAAAAATATCCGTTTATCCTTTTATTTCTGGCAGTTTTTGTAGTTGTGTCAGTAATCAATTTTATTGATGTAAGTACACGGGATACGGTTTCTACTTATTCCTTAACTGATTTTGAAGTTGGTCAGATTGCCGACAGAACCATTGTGGCCGATAAATCAATAGAAGCCGATGAACTGGAAGGCGACAAAATATTTATTCAGGAAGGGGAAAAAATTATAAAAAAAGGATTTCCTATTACAGAAGAAGCTTATGCTAAACTGGAAAAAATGGCCGCTTCGCCAATGTACATTGACTACCGAACCTTTGCCGATTTGGAACTCTATTGTCTTCTGCTGGCTGTTTTGTGGTATCTTCTTTTTACCTTTATTCCTCAGCCCTACAATAAAAAACTTACATTAAAAGAACCTCTGACTCAGGTGGTTTGTTTTTTAATTGTTTATTCACTGACAGTTTTCTGCGGAAAGCTTAATTTTTTTGCAGATCCTTATTTAATCTGTATTATAATTCCTGCCAGTTTCTTTGTGCTGCTCATTACAATTTTGTTTGGACAAAACTCTGCTGTTCTTCTTTCGTTTGTAATGTCCTTAGGTGTACTTTGTGGAACTCACTGGGCTTTGGTGCCTTTCTTGTTTACCCTGGCTACCAGTTTAAGCGCTTTAGCTGTAGTTAGAAAAATCAACCATCGTTTGGATTTGGTTTTTGCTTCCATTATTCAGGCCATTTTTAATATTGTTTTAATAATGCTTCTTACAGTTATTTTCAATGACAGATTTGATAACATTTTAAAACTTCTTATTGGCTTGTTTACCAACGGCTTCCTTTCTGGCGTTCTTGCTTTGGGGCTTCTTACACCTCTTGAATATCTTTTAAATACCGCTTCCGTATTCCGTCTAATGGATTTAAGCGATTTGAATAATGCTCTTATGCGAAGAATGCTGGTTACAGCCAGTGGAACTTATAATCATTCTTTGATGGTGGCTCAGCTTGCGGAAAGTGCCTGCCGCGAAATTGGTGCCAATGCATTAATTGCCAGAGTTGGTGGTTACTATCACGACATTGGTAAAATTGATCAAAGTGAATATTTTGTGGAAAATCAGCAGGGAGGTCCTAATAAGCATAACGATTTGAATCCAACCTTATCTTCTACAATTATTCGAAGCCATGTAAAAAAAGGTGTAGAAAAAGCAAGACAAATGCATATGCCACAGGCTGTAATTGACATTATTGCAGAACATCACGGAAACAGCGTTATAGCCTATTTTTATAATGAGGCAAAAGAAAAAGACCCAACTTTGTCTCCAGAAGATTTTGCTTATCCAGGAAATCCTCCTTCTACAAAAGAAAGTGCAGTTGTTATGCTGGCCGATACAGTTGAAGCCGCTTGTCATACTTTAGAAAATCCAAGTGTTTCACGATTGGAAAAGTTTATAAACACTTTGGTAAACGGAAAAATAGAACATCATCAGCTGGACAATTGTGATTTAACTTATAGAGACATTACTAAGATTAAAGAAGCTTTTGTTCAGGTTCTGGCAGGTTATTATCATAGTAGAATTGAATATCCTGATCAGAAAGATCCTGAAAAAAAATAAATTATGGAAAAAAATATGAACCGAATATTAGTTGATATCCTTGAAGGAATTGATGAACCAGAATGGTTTGGAAAAATTGAACCTTTTTTACAGAAGGTTGCCACAGAATTAAAACTGGAAAATGAAGAAATATCTGTTTTGTTTTGCGATGACAAATACATTCAGGAATTAAATAAAATGTATCGTAACATTGACGCCCCTACCGATGTTTTATCTTTTGAAAATGATGATGAATATGAAGATGAAGAAGGAGTATGGCGTTGTGTAGGAGATATTGCAATAAGTCTTGATACATTGCCTGTTAATGCCGAATATTTTAATGTGACCGTAAATACAGAATTAAAGCGCCTTTTAGTTCATGGCTTGCTTCACTTAAATGGTTATGATCATGGAGAAGAACATTTGGAGCAAAATAAAGAGCCAGAATGTGAAATGCTGATTTTACAGGAAAACTTATTAAAAACAAAATTAAAGGATGAAATCATAATAAAATGAGTTTAAAAGATATATTTATGCGTTCTGCAAACCGTAGTAAAAAAAGAAAATCGGATGCAAGTTCTGATGAAGCTGCTTCCAATGAGCAGGAAAAACTTCAAAAAATCTTGAATGAAGAAAAGTTGGACATGATTCAAGGCGTTGAAGATTTATCTAAAACCGCTGTAAAAGAAGTAATGGTTCCACGAATTGATGTGGATTTTATTTCAGCAGAAACACCAAAAACCGAATTAATTGAAAAAATTATTGCCAGTGGTCATTCACGGTTTCCAGTTTATTCCGATTCTATAGATAATGTTATTGGCGTTTTGTATGTAAAAGATTTGCTTAAATATTTTTCTAATCTGAATGAAACTATTGATTTTTCAAAGATTATCCGAAAAGCATATTTTGTACCAGAAACTAAAAGAATAGACTCTTTGCTTCGAGAGTTTAAACGACATCATCTTCATATTGCCATTGCCATTGATGAATATGGTGGCATTTCCGGTATTGTTACAATGGAAGACATTATTGAAGAAATTGTTGGTGATATTCAGGACGAGTTTGATAAGGAACGGGAAGATATTATTACAGTGCATGATAATGTCTGGCTTTGTGATGCTCGAGTTAATCTTGATGATTTGAATGAGACAATAAATGCACAATTTCCTACAGAAGATTTTGATTCTCTTGGTGGTTTTGTATTTGATTTGTTTGGAACAGTGCCTGTACAATTAGAAAAAGCTTCCTGGAAAAATTATGATTTTATTGTTCAGGAATTGGAAGGCCACAGAATAAATGTAATTAAGGTTGTAAGAAATAATATTGAAGATAATTCAGGTGATGATGAATAAGATTCTTATAGATTTTTTTAACAGAACAAAAGTAGTTTTTATTACACGAAAAATCTCATTAGCTATGCTTTTATTTTCTGGCATAGGATTTTTTTCTGTAAATAATCAATTGACACAAAGTTTGTATGCTCAAAATATTAAAAAGAGTGGCCTTACTGCTGATTTGTTGCGAACTTATAACAAAGGGCTTGAAAATCAGCAGAATGAAAACTTTTATCTTGCCAGCCAGAATTATCTTGAAGTTGTAGAAATGAATCCCGCTTTTTCTGATGCCTGGCTTAAATTGGCAGAATGTTCATATAAATTGGGTGAGTTTGATTTAGCTTTAAGATATCTGGAATCTGCTGAACTTTACGAAAAAGAAAATTGGGTTATTCAGAATCTTAAAGGAATGATTTTTCTTTCAATGGGAAAAATTGACGAAGGTAAAGCAATTTTTAATGAGATTCTAAAAAAATATCCTAATAATATTGATGCTCATTTTGGTCTTGCCGAAATTGAATTGTATGAAGGTCGTTTTTCTGGAGCTGAACTGCAGTATAATGAAGCATTAAAAAGACAGAATACAAATCGGAAAGCTCTTTTATCGTTGGCCTTAATTTGTGCTGAACGAGGCCGTTATGAACAGGCAGAAGTTTTTATGCGTCAGGTTTTAGAAAGTTATTCAGGAGATTCAGAAGTTCACTATCTGGCTGCCATTATCAATATTATGAAAAAAGATTATGTTACAGCCGAAAAACATACTCGAATTGCTGTAGAAATTAATGGAGATTATGAAAAAGCTTATAATCTTCTTTCAAATATTTTATATCAGCAGGGAAGATTTGGTGAAGTCATTGATGTTTGTGATTTTTTAATTGGTCGCAATAGAAATAATTCCAATGCCTGGTATATAAAAGGAATTGCTCTTTCAAAAATTGGTCAGAATAAAGAAGCAATAAATGTTTGGTCAACAGGACTTTCTATCAATCCTCAGGATGAAGTAATGCGTTTTTTAATGGAAATGGAAATCCGCGAAAATCTTTCACTTGAAGATTCCAGAAGAAATATTTGGGCAAAGTATCATATTGAAAATGCAAAACTTTATGAAACTCGTTATGATGCTCTCGGTTCTGTTTACGAATATCAACGGGCTTTAATGCTGGACCCAATGAATTATAGCGCCAGAATAGCTTATGCAAATCTTTTGGAAATTAATGGAATGCATGAATTATATCTGGAGCAGTTGAAGTTTATAAAAGAAAACAGCAGTGCTTCTTTATCTGCAAAACAAAGTCAGGATTTAACAGACAAAATAGAAGCCTTTGATTCTTTACTGGAAAAAACTCTTGCAAAAGACTGGAAAATAGATGCTTTTTATCTTGATAAAATCAGATGGAATATTGCAGTTTTTTATGAAGACAATACCTCCAGCTTTATCCATGCGGATGCAAATAGGGTTGTAGCTAAGGCTGCCGCTGATATTTTTTCGGGAGTTGCTATTACATCGGTAAAAACTCAGGTAACGCCTGTTAGTGGTTATGGTGAAGCTTTTGCCAATGCCCGCAGTGGTAATTATGATTATTTTATTCTTCTATCTTTAAGTGAAGGACAAAATGATTTAACTTTAGCCAGCACTATTTATTCTGGTAGAACAGGTCTTGAAGTTGACAAAAATAGTTTTTATGCCACAGGAAATAATCGTTTTTCAACGGTTTTGCGCCGCTTTAGAACATCAGTTTTAGAAGAATTACCTGTTCGTGGTAAAATCCTTGCGAGAAATGGAAAAACTGTTCTTGTAGATTTAGGTAAATCAGAAAAAATCCAAAATGATGCAGTTTTTAAAATTGTTAAAAAAGGTTCTATTCGTACGGCAGATTTTGGAACAGGTCTTTATTGTAAAGATAGTGATGTTTTGGGAACTTTGAAAATCACACGAACTGGAGAAGAGGTTTCTGAAGCTATTATTGAAGAGCATGGTTTTTATGATAAAATAAACATTGATGATGAAGTTGTGCTTGTTTCTATGCCAAACAATGGTAACAATGGTTCAAATAATGCAGGAAATCCAATAGATACTGTTCCTGGAGCAGATGAGCGTGGAAACCGAGCTTTGGCAGTAGACAATGCTGGAGAATCTGGACAGGGGGCTTTAATTGTGGATGAGATAAAAAATGCAATTGAAAGACCTTTTATTTTGGAATTGTTACGAAATATTTACTAAGAGAGGATAAAACCAAGTCATTTTATGAAGAAACAGATTGCTTTTTCTATATTTTCCTTGCTATTCATTTTTTCTCTTTATGCTCAGACAAACAAGCCTATGGTTACAGATATTCAGGCACAGTGGTCAGGTAATTCAACAAAAATTAATGTTTACTGGACATTGCCTGTAAATCCAAAGCCAGAAATAAAAAAATTATATTTATATAGAGCTACCCGTCCTATAACAAGTTTTTCACAGATAAAAAATGTGGAACCTTTGGTTGAACTTTCGCCAGAAGCAACAGGTTATGTGGATAAAGTTTCGGATTTTAAAGATTATTATTACGCAGTTTTAGCTTATACCAATAAATTGAATGATTTTATTCTGACTTCCATGAATGCAACTGTAAGCGGAGTTCATATAAATCCTGTTGAAGAAAACTCAAGAGAGCGAACTAATGGTTCAAATGGTGGAAAAAGAGAAAAACTTTATTTAGATGGTAATATTCGTGAAACACCATTGCCTTATATTGATTATGTAGAAGGCTTGAATCAGGAACAGCAGATTTCCAATGAAACTGTAAAATCGACTTCTCAATTTAAGTCTAATGAAGCTGAAAACACAGTTGCCGAAACAAAACTTTATATTTTTGAAGAAGATTTGTTTTCTCCTGATGGTGGAGATGATTTTCTTTTGTTTGAAATTTTAAAAACAACTTTAATTCAAGAAAAATATGAAGAAGCCATAAAGCAGTTGGATCGATTGGTCAACAGAAATATTTCTAAAGAAGTTCAGCAGCGGGCAATTTTTTATAAAGCCGAAGCACATTATTTTATAGGCTCTTATGGAGAAGCTGTAAAAAACTTTATTCAAGTAAGTCAGTATTATCCTTTGGAAACAAAAAAATGGATAAATCTTTCCTTGGACAGAATGAAGATAGAAAATTAGTTTTCTAAAACAACTTTGTCTAAAATACAGACTCTATCTATATAAATAAATCTACTAATAAACTTTATTATTTATCAATTTTCTGTTAATCTTTTAATTATGTTAGAAGAATTAAAGTTACCAATTGAACAATTAAAAGAAGAAATTATGAATGTTTGGGGGCGTCTTTGACTCTGATGCCATTGATAAAGCCATAAAAGATAAAGAAAAATTAACCGAAGCAGACGGCTTTTGGGATAATCACGAAGCTGCTGAAAAGGTTATGTCTCAAATACGAAAATTACGAAACAGAGTAGAACCCTGGCGAAAGCTTCTTACTGATTATGATGATTTGATTGCTATGTATGAGCTGGCAGAAGAATCTGGTGATGTGGCAGATGAAGAGGAAGTTAATTCAATGCTGCAGGCTGCTCAGAAAGAATTTGAAAGACTTAATGTTTTGAATCTTTTGTCTGGGGAAGTTGATCAAAATGATGCCTATTTAACAATTCACGCTGGAGCTGGTGGAACGGAAGCTTGTGACTGGGCCTTTATGTTAAGCCGAATGTACTTGCGTTGGGCGGAACGGCATGGTTATAAAGCAGAAGTAATGGATGAACTGGAAGCTGAAGGTGGAATTAAATCTATTACAATTCAATTTTCTGGAGATTTTGTTTACGGCTATCTAAAAGGGGAAGGTGGAATCCATCGTTTGGTTAGAATATCACCTTTTGATTCTAATGCCCGCAGACACACAAGTTTTGCCTCTGTTTATGTTTATCCTGTTTTGGACGATACAATTGAAGTTGATATAAAGCCTGAAGATTTGCGCGTAGATACTTATCGTGCTGGTGGAAAAGGTGGTCAGCATGTTAATAAAACCGATTCTGCAGTTCGATTTACCCATATTCCAACAGGAATTGTTGTTGCATGTCAGACTGAACGAAGCCAGATTTTTAACAGACAGGCTTGTATGAGTATGTTAAAAGCTCGTTTGTATGAATATTATCGGGAACAAAAAGAAAAAGAAAACTCTAAGTTTGCCGCCGAAAAAAAAGATATTTCCTTTGGAAGCCAGATTCGGTCCTATGTTTTCTGTCCTTATACTATGGTTAAAGATCATAGAACAAAGTTTTCAGTAGGAAATATTCAAGGTGTAATGGATGGAGATTTGGATGATTTTATGAAATCCTATCTTGTTGCTAAGTGGAAGGGTCTTCCAATGGATGGTGGCTCGGACGATGACGACGAAGAATAATTTTCATCTGAATAAGGTTTTTATTTTACAGATTTTATTTTTCCTCTTTACACAGATTTTGTTTTCTGCCGATTGGATTGTTGGAGCGGAAGCATTTTCTGTAACTCAAAATCAGAAGTTTATGGTGGGTTCTATTAGTCAGGCTATTGAAACCGGATTGCCAGAAAAACTTTTGGATAAACTGAGTTCTAATCTGTACAGAACCATTGGTGACGATGAACTTTATACCCGTGAATTATCAAAGCTTCGTCAAGATAGACAGTCATTGTTTCTACAACTTTCCAGTGAAGTAAAAAAAAGAGATGCCCTTGTTTTTGAAAATTATAGTCAAAGTGAATTAAAAGAAAAAATCCTTGAGCAGGAAAAGAAAATCAAGGAAATACAGAAAAAAATTGATGAAAGTCTGGAAATGCAAAAGGAAAAGGAACAGGCTTTAACAGAATTGTTGGAAAATGCTCAAATTGAGTTAAAAAACAATCAGACTTCAGAAAAATCAAAATCGGAAATAGAAAAATATTCTTCGTTTTTTAAAAGTCTTTTTTTAGCGCAGGAAGAAGCGCCCGTTGTAGAAAAAATTGCTTTATATAAAAATGATAAAAAACAGCTTTTTAAACCTTCGGAAAATGCAAAAGGTGCTGGATATTTAAGTAATGATTTTATAAAAGAAGCAGAAACTGCAAAAATCAATACTCTTGTAACAGGAAATGTTATAAGTTATGGCGACTACATTTTTGTAACGGCGGAATTGTATCTTTATCCTGTTGGTCGTTTATTAACTGTGGTTTCAGAAGTTGGTTCCATTGATGAATTGGATTTAATTGCCGAAAGTATTACCCGCCAGATAGTTCCTTCTTTAACTAATGCAATGCCAATAAAAGTGAAAGTTTCGGTTGAGCCGCCACAAGCAAAAAATAAACTTAAGTTTTACATTGATGGTGTGCTTCAGGGCGATATTTCTCAAGAACTAGTGATGGATTCAGGGGTGCATTATCTGGAGTTTTCTGCAGAAAGTTTTAGAACCGCCGCAACCAGTTATTATTTTGCTGGTAACAAAAATTATAATATCGATGTGCAGATGGAAGCCTTTTATCAGGGAACCATTTTGCTCAGCACTTTAAAAAATCCTAAAGAAACAGAAAAAACAGAAGAGTTTTTATCAGTTGAAAATGAGCTTGATGAAAATAAATCTACAGAAGAGCATAAAGATGATACTGTAAAAAATAAAACAATAGAAAACGGAAAGGTTTTGGAAGAAAAACAGAATACCCAAAGTGATGTACTGGCTGAAACTTTGACCGAAAAACTTGATGAGTTAACTCCTTCTGATAAAAACACAGAATTGGATACTGAATCAGAAAAAGTTCAAAAACTTCAATGGGCAACCAATATAGCTGGAAAAATTACTGCTTTTACAAAACAGTCAATTAAAGAAGTACAGATTTGGGGAAAAGAGTTGATTCCAGGACTTTATGATTTTCCAAAATCCTATGAAGGAACTGGCGATTTTTATGCTTTTGCAGAATCTTTAAAAAAAGATGAAGATGGAAAGTCTAAAATCCAGATAAATGGTGAAACAATTTTAGGAGAGTTTATCTCTGAATCTGGGGATGTGGCATTTTTTTATGTACCAAATAATTTTGCCTTTGATAATGCTAATTTGGTAGTGGACATTAAGCCTTTTAATAGAAGTGATTACATAGAAAAACATAGAAGACGAATGTATTCCGCCTATAGCTTGCTTATGGTGTCATTAATTCCAAATTATATTTATCCAAAAGATAAAGCTTTGGTAGATGATAATGGAAAATGGCTTAAGCCCGTTTTTGTTGGTCTTTCATGGTTTTGTGGTATATGGACAGGTTATGAATTAGTAAGATATTTTCTTGCTGTCGATTCCGTATTGCCGGAAGAAGCAAAAATAGTTACAAAAGAAACCGAAAATGGTAAAAATAAGAAATCAAAAGAAAAGATAATAAAATCAAAAGGTAAAAAATCTGATTAAAATTATTTGTTATGTTTATGCAGAACTTAAAAATTGGAGGAAAAAATGAAAAAATCTTTTGGCGAAAAAATAAAAGCCTTATTTTCTAAAAACAATGATACTACTGAAGATTTTTTTGAAGAGTTAACAGATTTACTTGTGGAAGGTGATATTGGCGCAAAAGCTTCTTTTCAAATTGTAGAAGAATTGGAAGATTTGTGCAGAAAAAATAAAATCAAAGAGCAGGATCAGATTATTCAGGAATTAAAGAATATTCTTTTACGGGATGTAAAATCTGTGGAATTGAATCCTGAAGAAAATAAATTGAATATATGGATGATTCTTGGTGTAAATGGAGTTGGAAAAACCACCTCGGTAGCAAAAATGGCAAAATGGTACAAGGAACAGGGAAATGTTGATAATGTAGTTTTAGCCAGTGCAGATACTTTTAGAGCAGCCGCCATTGAACAGCTGGCAATGCATGGTGAAAAAATTGGAGTTCGTGTAGTAAGTCATCAGCATGGTTCTGATCCTTCAGCAGTTGTTTTTGATGCGGCAGAAGCTGTAAAAGCAAAAGGTGATGGTTTGGTGCTGGCAGATACAGCTGGTCGTCTTCATAATAAAGAAAATCTTGTTCGTGAATTACAGAAAATTGACAAAATCTGTAGAACTAAGGCCGATGAAGGTTGTTACAAAAAAATAATTGTAATTGATTCTACAACTGGACAAAATGCATTGCGTCAGGCAGAGGTTTTTAACGATGCAGTGGGAATTGATGCTGTCATTATGACAAAATATGATTCTACAGCAAAGGGCGGTGTGGCAGTTTCTATTGGACGAGAGTTGGGAATACCAGTTGCCTTTATTTGTACTGGAGAAAAATACGAAAACATTGGACGATTCATTCCAGAAGAATATATCAATGATTTTTTGGGTTTGTAAAAGTTGACTGAAAAAAGAAAAATTAAAAAGTTATTTTTGAAAAATAATGCTGAAGGTAAAAATCTAATTGTAATTTTAGGCTTATTTTTCATCAGCTTTTTTGGCATTACGGGGTGTTCTCAAAAAGAAGAACTGGTGGTAAACACTAATGGTTCAAAAGGGCAAGATTTTGTATTTCAGATTTTACGCTATAACAAAACAGGAAAATCTACTCTAAAAAATCCAGAAGTTTTTTATTATCCTCCACAACTGGATAAGTTTTTTATGCGTCACATCTTTGAATATAATAAGGAAATGCCAACCTGTCTTTATCTTATAGAAAAATATTACGCTGATTGTCGAGGGGTTTTAGATACCGAAATTGTTTATTCTACGGCTACAGATGACGGGCTATGGCTTGAAGATTTGTTTTTTTATCTTGAAGAAGAACGTCTTGGTAATGAACTGGAAAATCTGGAAAATCTTGGAAATGAAGGTTTTTCGGAGCCAATTGATTTTGAAAAAGAAAGATTGGAAGCAGAAAAAA
>JAKSTL010000083.1 GCA_024402595.1 Treponema sp.
CAATGATTGCCTCGCTGGTTGAGCATGTCGAAACCTCTCCGCCAAAAATTACTCTGTCCCCAATAATTGACATTTTACTCTGTCCCTTTTGATTTTGATTCCGTTTTTTTGGGTGAAATTGCTTATTGTTTTTAATTTTTGATGCTTTAGAATGAACTTATGTGCGCAAAAATTATTAATCCTATTTTGGCAGGATTTTATCCAGATCCTTCAGTATGTGTAGCAGACGGATGGTTTTATATAGTTAATTCGTCTTTTTCCTATGTTCCAGGCTTACCAATTTTTAGAAGCAAAGATTGTGTAAAGTGGGAGCAGATTGGTAACATAATCGACCGACCTTCTCAATTAGATTTTACAGGAGCAGGAGTTTCTCGAGGCTTATTTGCTCCAACAATCCGTTACAATCAAGGAAGATTTTATTGTATTTGTACTCAGGTAGATAAAATCGGAAACTTTTTTGTATATGCCGATAAGCCAGAAGGTCCGTGGTCAGACCCTGTTGTTATAGAAGGTGCAGAAGGCATAGATCCTTCTCTATTTTTTGATGATGATGGAACCGTTTGGTATGTAGGAACCCGTCCTGCCCCAGAAGGTGTAAAATATAACGGAAATTGGGAAATCTGGATTCAAAAAATCGATATTACCACAGGTAAACTACTTGGTGAATCAAAAGGCATCTGGCGTGGCGCTTTACGAGATTGTGTTTGGCCAGAAGGTCCTCATATTTATAAAATCAATGGCATGTATTATTTGCTTCATGCAGAAGGTGGTACAGGCCCAGAACATGCAGTTTGTGTTGCCCGTTGTGAAACAATTGATGGCCAGTGGGGTGGTAAAAAAGCAAATCCAATTTTAACTCACAGACATTTAGGCATGGGCGCCGGTGTTGTTTATGTTGGACATGCCGATTTATTTTGTGACAATAATGGTCGCTGGTGGATGGTTTGTCTTGCTTCCAGACCTTATGGCGACAAAGAACATCGATACTGCAATATGGGACGAGAAACATTTCTTGTGCCAGTAAAATGGGAAGATGATTGGCCATTGGTTTCTTGGGAAACAGGTCTTGTTGAACAAGCTTATGATCTTTTTGGTCATGTAGTAAAACGAACAAATGATGATGTAGAAGCAGCCGCTTTTCCTGTTATTGATGATTTTAATACACCAGAATTAGATATGTACTGGTTGAGTTTGAGAAATAGAAATCCTGAACAGGTAACTTGTTCGGAAAAACCAGGCGTTCTAAGACTTTATGGTGCAGGCCCAATCACAGAACCAGGGGAAACATCTTTTGTTGCCCGTCGACAAACAGGTTTTAGTTACGAAGCTTGTGGAAAAGCAAACTTCCATTTTGCAAATGATGGAGATTGCGCAGGAATTGTTTGTTTTCAGAACGAAAAGTTTAATTATCGCTTACAAGTAAAACTTCAGGGAAAAGTTGTTCTTGTTCAATTGATTCAAGCTTGTGGTGGAGATGATATAGTTTTAAAAGAAGAAGTGATTACCGGTGGAAGCAAAGATATTCATATGGTAATGCGTGTGGTTGCAGAAAAACAGAATCTTCATTTTCAGTATGGTTTTGATGAACGAAATATGAATCTTTTTGCAGAACATATTGATGGCAGCTTCCTGAGTGTTGAAAGGGCAGGAGGATTTGTTGGAACTATCATCGGAATGTTTGCTACAGCTGCTAATTATACAGAGGGAAGTATTCAAAAGGATTTCTATGTAGATTTCGACTGGTTTAAGTATGAAAATACTGCACGGTCATGGGTTGATAAAGCTTAAAAATAATAAGATTTGCATTTCAAAAAGTTTAATCGAGAAAATCAGGGTAATAAGATGGAAAAAAATAACAGTAAGTTTTGTGTAAAAGGATTATGTGCTTCTGGAATGGTTTTGCAAAGAGAAACCGTAAACTGTATTTCTGGAAGTTGTGAAAAAGAAGCTTCTGTAAAAATGATTTTTCGCGGAAAAACTTATGAAGCAGAAATCATTGAAGTAAAAAAAGGGTCTAGAACTAAGGTGGAAGAGGATTCTAACTGGAAAATAGAGTTTAATCCTGGAACCGCTGGTGGCCCTTTTGAACTAGAAATCCATTGTAATGAAGAAAAACTGATTTTTACTGATGTTTATGTAGGCGAAGTTTGGTTAAGCTCTGGACAGTCAAATGCACAGTTGCCAATGGAACGCTTGAAGTATTCATATACCGATGAGTTTTTTCTCCCAGAAAATCCATTTATCAGAATGATAACAATTCCAATTTCCTATGCCTTTGGAAGCGAAAAAGATACCGTGGAGAATCCTGTCTGGAAATGTGCAAATCCCGAAAACCTAGGGGAATTAAGTGGAACTGCTTATTTTTTTGCCAAAGAATTGCAGAAGAAACTTGGGGTTCCAGTAGGAATTATAAATGCCAGTCAGGGTGGTTCTCCAATTTACGCCTGGATGAACAGTGTGTCTTTAGGGGGTCAGTCTTATAGTGCTGGTTATTTTGAACGAATTAAGCAGTGGAAGAAAAAATCAGCAATAAAATCAAAAAAAGAAGAAGTGGCAGAAGCGCAGAAAAAGTGGGATTCAGCAATTTTTGAATTAGATAAAGGAATTGGCGGCCAGTGGGAAAAACTTTCTTTTGAAGAATGCGAGAAAATCACACAGAAAAAATGGAATAATTTTAATATCCCAGGTGATTTTGATCTGCTTGGCAAGAAAGCTGGAGTAGTGTGGTTCAAAAAGCAGTTTGAACTTTCTGCTGAACAAGCCGCTTTATTAAATGATGAAAAACTAACCACCATGATTTGGTTTGGAACAATTCAAGATGCCGATAAAATCTGGATAAACAATCAATTTTGTGGAGCCACTTATTACACATATCCACCAAGACGCTACAAAGTTTTGCCCGGAGCATTTAAAGAAGGTCTGAATACAGTTACAGTTCGTGTTCAGAAAAATGGTTCAGGGCCAATTCGCTTTTTTGAAGAAAAACCATATTACATTTTTGGCGACAAAGAAAATGCAGCAACACTTCCAAAATTACTGGTAAAAAAACATCCTCCTGTGGTGGCTTCCAGAAACATGGAACAAGATTTACAAAAAATACAAGAACAAACTCCAGAAGTTTTAATTCCATTAGATGGTCAGTGGAAATACTGCATTTCTTGCGAAACAGAACCAAGACCAGAAGAAATGTTTTTTGAATGGGAACCAACAGCTCTTTATAACGGAATGCTGGCACCTTGTTTTAATCATTCAATTGCGGGAGTTTTATGGTATCAAGGGGAATCTAACGCAGATGAATCACAGAATTATGAAGGTCTTCTTTTAAAAATGATGGCCCTTTGGCGAAAAAAGTTTGTCTATGCTTCCAAAAAATCAGCTTTTCCTTTTGTTGTAATGGGACTTCCAAATTGGGCAGAAGGTTATAAAGAAGAAAATAATCAGCATTTTGGTGATTGGCCGGGAATGCGTTATGCTCAGTTTAGAGCAACAGAAATTGCAAAAAACAGTGCATTTGTCTCTATGATAGATGGTGGAGAGTGGAATGATCTTCATCCAGAAAAAAAGCAGACAGGTGGAACTCGTGCAGCAAAAGAAGCTTTACGAATAGCCTATGGTTTTGATAAATCAAGCGGTTTTAATCCAGCGCCAAAAGTAGAATATTGCGAATCTAAGGATAATGTTTTTACTGTGCGATTCAATTGCGGAAGTGCAGAATTAAAAGCTTATAGTTTTTCTACAGAGGAAGAATTGTGGAAACGACGAGTGGATTTTTCTAAAGAATGCACAGAAGTTTGCGGATTCGAGTTTTTAACCGCAGAAGGCAGACTTATTCCCGCCAAAGCAAAACTTATTTCAAAAACAGATGTGGAAATCTATTTGCCAGAAATTGTAGAATCCAACGAAAAAATCCAGCGAAATCTGCGGGGCGAATTAGTAAATAAAGATGCTTTTGTGGAATTGCGTCTTTTATGGAAAAACAATCCGTGGGTTGTAAATCTGTATTCTTCTGAAGGAACACCAGTTATTCCATTCAAAATAGGATTGTAAGATTGTAAAAAAAGGCTGATGTAGGTTACAATAAAAGAATCAAAATATTGAAATGGTGGATATAATGAAAAAAAATATTCGTCTTTTGCATGTATTCTTAATTGCTTTACTTACTCAGCTGTTTTTTAGTTGTGCAACTCTTTCTGGTGCTAAGGATTCTTCAGGTGGACAGAAGGGAAATGCTTTTGGTTATTGTGATGTAGTTTTTTCGAACGCACCCGTCAAAGAACTGAATAAGCGATTTACCGATAAGTTAGAAATCAGCCTGAAAAATACAGTTACCAAAAAAACAGTTTCTGTAAAAACAGATAATAACGGATTTTTCATTTTTAAAAATCTTGATTTTTATGTTCCCTACGAGTTTGAAAATATCGTTTTTAGTAAAGAAATAAAACACACAAATTATAATTATAAAATAGCCATCTCTGGAATTTCTTTTGTTTTAGTTGCAGATAAAGAAATCTCCGTGTTAGATTCGTCTTTTGAGTGGGATTTAGGCAATTCTTCTTTAGAGCGGCAAGACAATTTTGGAAAATCACTGGCACTTTATGAAAAAGTAAAAGGAAAGCCTTACAGCGGAAATAAATATACCGTTCCAAACTCATACAAAACCGCAGATTCTTATAAAAATAATACTCCAGATAAAAGAATCGAAAAACTTATAAAAGACAAAAAATTAAATAAGATTCGAAAATCAAAACCAGAAAAATATGTTGCATTAGTAGCCGCAAAGATTCAGAGTTACGCAAAAAATGATTTTGAAAAGGCAAAACTGGCTTACGATTTTGTAACAATTCTGCTTACTTATGATGCAAAGAACTTTTTGGCCAATACAATTCCAGATCAAAGCGTGGAAAAAATCTTAAAAACAAATATAGCAGTTTGCGATGGTTATGCCCGATTGTATCAGCGGATTTGTCTTGCTATGAAATTGCCTTGCCAGCGAATAGAAGGTTTTGGTCGTGGTGTAAACGATAAAGATGATCCTTCAAAGGCAAATCATGCATGGAATCTGGTTAAGGTAAAAGGTGCCTGGTATTTAGTAGATACAACTTGGGGGTCTGGATATCTGGATGGTAGTAAAGCAGTAAAAAGCTACAATACAGACTGGTTGTTCGTTCGTCCAGAGCAGTTTATTTATACACATTTGCCAACAAATCCCGCTCATCAGCTTTTGGATGAACCATATACAGTTTCAGCCTTTAGAAAATTGCCAAATGTTTCTATGCAGTTGTTCAATAGCCTTGGAGATTTGTCTGGGGTAGACCTTAACAGATTTGTAAAAAACTTTACAATTTATTCTGCTTCAAAAACTTTTAAAATTAAATCGCCTGTGGAAGCCCCTTTGCAAAGAGGCGAAAAGTATACCTTTGAAGTAGAAGTTAAAGACGGCAAAAATGTGCTAGTGGTTTGTGGCGATGATATTACTTGGCTAGATTCAAAAGGTAACGGGCTTTTTAAGAAAACTGTTAAAATTCCAAAAGGTTGCAAAGAAGTTATAGTGGGCATTGCGGACTCCCAGAAGGGAAAATACGAATACATTGCTCAATACACTACAAAAAAATAAAAAATCTTCTGCGTGGAAGTGGAAATTGAACAATAATAATTAGGGACGCTGCTGAAAACCACAAAACGCCTTCCGCCCTTCGCTACCGCTCATCCGCTTCCCGCGCTTCGGTTTATCAAACCTTCGCTTGGTCCAGTGGACAAGGGGCTCCACGCTTAGCTAACTTAATAGAAAAAACTCGCAAACCTCGTGTTTGCTCCTTGCGGGCGGCTACATTCGCTGACGCTGGCATCCATGCCAGCTTTTCCTCCCTATTCGGTCGGCGCTCATTTCGCTAGTCGGTTCAAGTCCGAAAGGCTAAGTAATGCGATAAATGAGTTTAAAACAAAAAAAGGAAATCATTCTAACGAATAATTTCCTTTTTTTGTTTCTGACTAAGTTGGAGCTGATCGGACTTGAACTCTCCCCCTTCAGTCGCAAACTTCGTGTTTGCTCCTTGCGGGCGGCTACATTCGCTGACGCTGGCATCCGTGCCAGCTTATCCTCCCTATTCGGTCGGCGCTCATTTCGCTAGTCGGTTCAAGTCCGAAAGGTTAACCACTGCACAAAATGGGTTTAAAATATAAAAAGGAAATCATTCTAACGAATAATTTCCTTTTTATTGGGTTGGAGCTGATCGGACTTGAACCGACTACCTTTTGAATGCCATTCAAACGCTCTAGCCAGGTGAGCTACAGCCCCGAATAAGATTAATTTAACAGATTAACGGGGCGTTTGTCAATGAGGGGAGAATAGGAGTTATTCTTCGCCGTTCCAGCAGTAGGTACAGAGTTTGCAGTGGTCTATTCCTACGCTGTCTAGCATATCGTCTAGGCGGTGGTAGCGGAGGGTTGTAAAATGTAACTGTTTTCGGATTTCTTCCAGCATTTTGGCGTATTCTGGGCTATCTGGATTGCAGTATTTTTTTAAGGTTTCTTCGCTAACATTTTCGCCTTCGAATTGTTTGATTACTCGGCGGGTAATTAAATCCATTTCGGACTTTGAGCGAGAGAAGTTCAAATATTTACAACCGAACATAATTGGTGGACAAGCTGGACGAACATGAACTTCTTCGGCACCAGATTGATACAAAAAGTCTGTTGTTTCGCGTAATTGTGTTCCACGAACAATGGAATCATCTATCAAAAGGATTTTTTTACCTTTAATTAAAGTTTGAACAGGAATCAATTTCATGTGTGCAATTAAGTTTCTCTGTTCCTGATTTGTTGGCATAAAAGAACGAGGCCAAGTAGGTGTATATTTAATAAAAGGTCGTGTAAAAGGAATACCAGAAGTATTTGCATAACCAACGGCATGGGCAGTACCAGAATCTGGAACACCTGCAATGGCATCTGGATGAATTGTGTCTTGATCTCGCATTGCAAGATATTTTCCACAATTGTAACGCATAGCTTCAACATTAACGCCTTCGTAACTTGCAGTTGGGTATCCGTAGTAAATCCACAGGAAAGTACAAATCTTCATTTCTTTGCCAGGCTGCTGTAAGATTTCGTATCCGTCGGCAGTAATAAAGTCAATTTCTGCTGGACCAAGCTCATGGCAATCAGAATATCCAAGATTTACATAGGCAAAGTTTTCAAAAGAAACACAGTAAGCGTTATCTTTTTTACCAATTTGAAGTGGAGTTCTTCCAAGACGGTCGCGGGCTGCAAAAATGCCATCTTTTGTCATAATCAGCATGGTGATGGAGCCTTTGATTTTTTCTTGAACAAACTTAATGCCTTCTAGAATTGAGTTTTTGTGATTAATTAAAGCAATAATCAATTCTGTCTGATTTATTTCTCCACCGCTCATTTCCAAAAAGTGTGTAGAGCCACTTTCGATAATTTCTTTAATCAGTTCATCTTTATTGGTTACAATACCAACTGTGGTAATGGCATAACTACCAAGGTGGGAATGAACAAGAAGAGGCTGAGGTTCGTAATCACTAATACAACCAATACCCAATGTTCCATGGAGTTCTTCAATATCTCGCTCGAACTTTGTTCTGAAAGGAGAGTTTTGAATATTGTGAATGGATCGTTCAAAGATTCCATCATTGTTTAAAACAGCCAAACCACCGCGACGGGTTCCAAGGTGAGAATGATAATCAACACCAAAAAATAAATCCAATGAACAGTCTTGTTTTGAAGCAACTCCAAATACGCCACCCATAAAAATCCTTCCTTTATTGACTTTTGCAAAGTTTATTAAAAAAAGCCGATTCCCGACCAACGAAAATCGACTTTATAAAATATAATTATGCTATATAAATTACCAAATTGTTTATTTTCTGTCGAGTAATGGAATGAAATCTCTTTCTTCTGAAACATTTTTGTATGCTGGACGATAGATTCTTCCGCCACTAACAATTTCCTCAATTCGGTGAGCAGACCAACCTGCAATTCGGGAAATAGCGAAAATTGGTGTGAAAAGTTCACGAGGAATGTTCAGCATGGTATAAACAAATCCAGAATAGAAGTCAACATTAGCACAAATCTGTTTATCGGAATGATGTATTTCTGTAATGATTTGTGGAGTGATTCTTTCTATCAAATTGTAAAGCTCATACTCAACAAGGCAACCTTTTTCTATGGCAAGTTCTTTTGCTTTTTCTTTGAGCAGAACTTCACGAGGGTCGCTGATTGTATAAACGGCGTGTCCCATTCCATATACAAGGCCTGTGTGATCGAAAGCTTCTTTTTTTGCAATTTTTGTGATGTATGCACGAACTTCATCTTCATCTTTCCAATCTTTTACATTTGCCTTAATATCATCCATCATTTCTACAACACGAATGTTTGCACCACCATGGCGACGACCTTTTAAGGAACCAACGGCAGCGGCAATGGCGGAATAAGTATCGGTATCGGCAGAAGAAACAACATGAACTGTTAAAGAAGAGTTGTTACCACCACCGTGTTCTGCGTGAAGAATAAGTGCAAGATCCAAAGTTTCGGCTTCAAGCTTTGTATAATTTGTATCTGGGCGAATTAAACGCAAAAAGTTTTCTGCTGTGGAAAGTGTTGGATCTGGGTTGTGAATGTACATACTTGTGCCGTCAAAATAGCGTCGTTTTGCCTGATAACCATAAGCGGCAAGAGTAGAGAAACGGGCAATCAGTTGAATAGACTGACGAATCACATTGCCTGGATCACGACCTTCTGGATCTTCATCGTAGGAATAGGAAGCAAGAACACCACGGGCAATTTTGTTCATAATGTCGTTGGATGGTGCTTTCATAATCATATCTTCGGTAAAGTTTGGTGGAAGAGTTCGGAACTCCCCAAGATATTCATTGAACTTTGCAAGATTTTCTTTATTTGGCAGTTCTCCGAAAAGAAGAAGATAAGCACTTTGCTCAAAACCAAACTGATTATTTTTTCTTGCATCGTTTATAAGGTCTTCAACATTGTAGCCACGGTAAACCAAGCGTCCTGGAACAGGAATCTTTTCGCCATTTACAATATCATAACCAACAACATCACCAATTCTGGTAAGTCCTACAAGAACACCAGTTCCGTTGGCATTTCTTAAACCGCGTTTGACATCATATTTTGAATAAAAATCTGGATTGATTGGGTCATTAACAATAGCTAATTTTTCAAGCTTTTTAATGATAGAGTGTTGTTCTTTTGAAGAAATCATAAGCGGCTCCTATAGAAAAAGTGAATAATTATACAATAAATATGAATAATTATACGAAAATGCAAGTTTGTATGCAATGTTCTAATGAGTTTATATTAAATGATTTTAAAGAAATTTAATATAGGTAAAGGCTTATTTCACAAATCTTTGGGCAGGAGTTACGACCCAAATGGCTTCCATATTTGAATCACCAGCGTTTTCCAGAACATGGGGCACAGATGCAGAAAAAGAAACGCTATCGCCTGTTTCCAAAATGTATTCCTTATTATCGTATTTTAGTTTTGCCGTTCCTTTTGTAATAATTCCAATTTCTCTTCCTAAATGGCCATAGGAACCGCGGTAGGTATGAGAGTTTCTTGGAATCTTGATGATATATGCTTCGATGGAATGTTCGCCGTCGGAACTGGCAGGATTTGCTAATTCTTCATAAAAAACATCTTCTTCTGTAATTTTTGCTCGTTCATCAGCTCTGGTAATTTGAACCGGGCGTTCTTTTCTATATTCTTCAAACAGATATTCAAGATTTATATCAAGCACATCGGCAAGAGCCAAAAGAGTATCAATGGCGGGAGAAACATGATTTCGTTCTATTTGAGAAACAAGACTTTCACTAACGCCAGCTTTTTGAGCAACCACTTTAAGTGTATAACCTTTGTGCTCACGAACTTGACGGAGTTTTTCGCCAAAATGATATGGAACTCGTTTGACTTTATCGGAATCTTCGGGAGCGTTATCTGTGGAGTTTTTAATATTATTTTCAGGATTTTGCGAAAGTGTCATTGTTTTGTTTCTCCTTGTTTTGTTCAGTTACAAATTGGATAAAGTAATCTTCCAAAGTTTTATAAGGTCCTTCCAAATGTAGCCTTGCACGAGAGCGGGCGTTATCTCGACGGACTGTATAAAGTGAATAGAAATCTCGATAGTCTAAACCTGCATCGGATTTAACATGTTCACCCAAAAACTTAGAAACTTCATCACGACCAATGGCAGGAATACCTTTTTCCTTAAGAATGGAACGCAAAGAAAGGATTTGTTCATAGGAAATACCGAAAAGAAACTCTTCCATGGCTTGAGAAACACCAGTATCACCCATTTTATTTTTTATAAAACTAATCCATTGGTCATCCATTTGCATGGAAATTAAGAGCAATTCGCTGGTTCCCATCATAGTTCCAAAAGCGGGAGCCAATTTTCGTCTGGCGGTCCAAACTGATTGAAGAACGGGAGCAACGGTTTCTATGGTTTGGTCATTCCAATGTTCCCAAAGTAAAAGCAATGAAAGAGCCCATTCTCGACGGAAATCCATAGGTTGGGAGGTGTCGCGAATTAAGTTTAGGTAAACATCTTCTACCAAAAGAGAGAACATGGATGAAACAGTTTCTGTTTCAAAGGCTTTGGCGGTGCTTTCGTATTCGGGGCCCATGTGCAGAATGTATTTTTGCATACTGGAAAGGGTGTGAGTTTTTGCAACTAATAAACCTTTACCAAGAATTGCTTTTGACGGAAGCTGAAGTGTTGCATCGCCGGAATCTTGGTGAGCAATTAGGGAGTCGATTAAGGAAGTTGGAGTTCTAACGCCACCAATGAGTTTATGTCGTTCCAACAAAGAAGGGAATCGGGCTACAGCTTGGGCCAGTCGCTCTAAATCGTTGAGACGGTTTTGAAAGCTTTCTGCTTTTTCTTTATCGATTTTCTGAATTACAGGAATAATTTCTTGAATCAGGGACCTTTGACGCTTTGTAAGCATTTCTGCTTTTTCTTCTCTTTGTACAAGAGTTGAATCGCTGTCCTGTTCAAAAAAGGTTGAGATGTCTATTTGTTCAAAGTTTTCTGTTTCAGAATTAGTAATTATATTTGTACTCATAACGCATCATAACTCTGTTACTGCTTATTTTAGCTAATAACATATATTTTTTAAATAAAAATAACTTTAGTTTCACAAAAAAAGTGAAGTATAAGTTAATTATAAACCTAAAAATCTACAAATGCAAAGGGAATGAGGAATGCGGAATTAGGAATTCGGAATGCGGAATTAGGAATGGAGAATTGAGAATTAAGAATTAGGAATTAAGAATTAAGAATGGAGAATTAAGAATTAAGAATGGAGAATTGATTTTTTTTGAACTTTGCCTGTAAAAACTGTTTTTATTTCCCAATGCACAAAAAAAACGGGAAGGAAGTGGGGGGCTGACAGAAAGGCTCTGAGTGCTGTTCGATAGTTTCCTTGCAGCGCTCAGCGTCTAGCGAACTAGTGAGCGGTTCTGGCAGACGACTACTGACTGGAAGTTTTTTTATTTGTAGATTGCATTAAAAACTGTTTTTAATTTCGCAATGCACAAAAAAACGCGAAGGAAGAGGGCGGGTGACAGAAAGGTTCTGAGTGCTGTTCAATAGTTTCCATACAGCGCTCAGCGTCTAGCGAGATATCGAGCGGTTCTGACAGAGGCTTTCTGACCGGTAGTTATTTTTTTTGAACTTTGCCTGTAAAAACTGTTTTTAATCCCCAATGCACAAAAAAACGGGAAGGAAGGAGGTTGCTGACAGAAAGGCTCTGAGTGCTGATTTATAGTTTCCTTACAGCGCTCAGTGTCTA
>JAKSTL010000084.1 GCA_024402595.1 Treponema sp.
TCATCCAACGATCTTTTTGTTGATACTTATTCAATGTATGAAGTTTACAACGGTGTGGTTCTAGGAAAACCTGTTATTTCTCGTTGGGTTAATTTTTCTGGCAATTGTATTCCAGCTTCTTGTTTTTTAAATGTAAAAATTGGATATTCGTTGCGAGATTTTATGGAACAGTTAGGTGATTTTGTACATCAGCCCGCAATGGTTGTAATAAATGGAATGCTTTGTGGTGATACTATCAGTAAAATGAATGTTCCAATAACAAAATCTGTTAAATCTGTAGAGTTTATATCTAAAGCTAATTTTACAGATTTTCAGATTTATAATTGCGTTAATTGTGGTAATTGTCGTGCGGCTTGTCCTATGAATCTGGCTCCAGATCTTTTGTATAAAAATCTGGTAAATAGAAAATCAAATATTGATACAGAAATAAAAATTGCTCAGATTTGTATTGAGTGCGGATTATGTAATACAGTTTGTCCAGCTCGTCTACCAATTTGTCAAACAATCAGCTTCTTGAAAAATAATAAAAATGATAATACTGCCAAAAGCACAAAAAATAATACAACAGATGTTATCGAAAATAATAATCCTACTGATGATAAAGTGGATTCACAACCAATAAACTTATAAAATTGATTAACAGGATTGAAAATGAAAAATAAAAATATTAAGCAAAAAATTAAACCAAATCCGGTTTCTTTACATCCTTTTGTTTATAAAATACCCTCTGTCTCTGCAATTACTTTAAGAATAATGTTTCTTTTGTTGCTGCAGATTGCCATGCTTTTCTTTACAAAAAGTTTTAGAGCTGTAAATGTTGTTTTAGCCACAACTTTTGGAGCGGTTTCTGCCTTTACAATAATATTTTTATTCAGAAAAACAGAAACTTATACAATTTTTGTAAATATATGTCAGGGAATGATGATTGGTTTACTTTTACCAGAAACTTATCCTGTTTTTACCGCTTTTCTGCTTTCTTTTTCTGTAATTTTAATTTCAAAATATCTTTTTGTGAACATTGTTACTGCCTGGATAAATATTGTCTGTATGGCCGTAATAATTGCCTGGTTTATTGGAAAAAGTCTCTTCCCAGATTTTCTTGTAACTACAGAAATATTGCTTACAAAAAATCCATCTTATTATTTAATTCAAAATGGAATGTTTCATATTTATGAAGCTGATTCTATAATTACAAAGTTTTTAAATAATACATTGTTCGACTGGCTTAATGTAAATCTTCCAGAAGGTTATATTTCACTTTTATTTGATAATCAGTCAATTATTCCAGCTTTTAGATTTACTTTTTTAAATGTAATTGCATCTATTGTGCTTTTTTCAGATGATTCTTATTCAGGATTAATTCCAGCAATTTTTATTACTGTTTATGCAGTTTTGGTCAGAATATTTATGCCTTTCTGTATAGGCGGTGCATTAAATCAAGGTGATATAATTTTAGCTTTATCTACCAGTGGAACTATGTTTACAGCGGTCTTTTTATTACAATGGTTTGGAACTCATCCAATGACATTTACGGGGAAATTGATTTTTGCATTTATTGCAGGTTTACTGGCTTTTGGAATAGTAGGTTGTGGAACTTCGCCAATTGGAATGATTTATACGGTGATTATCTGCAATCTTGTAAATCTTTTAATAAGACTTTTAGAAGAAAAAAAAGTAAATATGCAAATATCAAAACTTGCACGGGCAGATTAAAAGCAATTGAAAATAATTGATAGCTTAGTTTTCATTTTGGTTTAAGGAAATACTTTATGAGCGATAAAAAGAATTTTAAAAATACTATAAAAAATAACTTTACTAATAATTCAAAAAATAAAACTAAAACCTCTGACTCAAAATCTACAGAAATTAAAAATGAAACTATTGAAACAGAAATTACTTCTGGAACTTCTGATAAAACCGTGATTGCTTCTAATGAACAAGTTACAGAAAATATAGAATCAAAAAAAGACAACAATGTTTCAAAAAAAAAAAACAAAAAATCTTCTTCAAATAAAGTTTTAGATTTTATTCAGGAAAAGTTTAATTTTGTAAAGACATTTTTTATTAAGTTAATTTCAGAATCAAAATTGATTAAAAAAAACAAAGACGATTCTTCAAAAGAAGCTTCATCAACACAAAATATTAAATCTGATAATAAAAAAGCAAATAAACAAAATAAGAAAAAAGATGATAATGGAGAACATTCCACAAAAGATAATTCTTATAAATACTTTTTTATAAATTATGGATATTTTGTTGCTATTATAACCGTTTTGTTTGGCATTTTAATTTATTCATCTGTGCTTTCTAGAAAAATATGGGTGAATGGACTAAAACTTACTGTAGAAAATGTATTGGAAGAGTTTGAACCAAATCAATGGCTGGTTGGAGCTAATGTTACTATAAATAATCCATTGGCATTAAATGCAGCTTGTTTTGAAGCCCGCAGAAGATTGAATGGCGAAACATACAAAGTAGTTATTATTCGAGTTCAGACTTTTTATGGACCAATTCCTGCAGTTTTCATTTGTGATGGTGAAAATAATGTAGATTTTGTTGGATATGCTTCGTTGCATGGAAGAATAAAATCGGCATTGCATAATTATGGACCGGACAAACGAATTGAATACTGGCAATTAAAGGTTCCTGTAATAATTGGAACTTATGAAAAAAAAGTGAATCGATAAAAAATAAGACAATTTATTAAAAAAGAATTATTTGAAGACAAAAAATAGGAAAGATATATGAAAAGAAGATCAATTTTTGTGTTTTTAGCCACATCACTTGCTATTTTAATTCCAGCGCCAGGAAGATTTATTTATGGCTTTGTTTTAATGCTGGAGTTCAATCTTGTTATGTTGGTGGGAACTTTGCTTACTTCTCTTGTAAAAAAAATAAAGTTAAATGATATGATGACCATAATAATTTTGTTTGGTTTATTGTCTTTTACCATTCTTTTCAGACAGATTATCATTTTAATAAATCCAGAAATTATTTTGACCATTGGATTTTTGATTTATGTTATTCCTGTTTCTTTTGTAACAATTGGTTATATTTTTAATGAAGACTTGAATATAATTCAAAAAGCTCATTTGAAAAATCGTCTTAGATTAAATATGCTCCATTCACTAACATATTCTCTTTTTGGACTTTTATTCTTTTTAATACGAGATTTGGCGGGCTATGGTACTTTTACATTTTTTGGTAAAAACCATCAGATTATGGAAAAAGTTATTATTGATTCTGATAAATTAGGATTTTTTACTTTTATTGCTTCAATTCCTGGAGCTTTATTAATGTCATCAATTTTCCTGTTTCTTTATGTTTATATTAGAAATAGAATTGATATGATTCAAAAAATTGAGGGATAAAATGCATTATTTGAATACATTCTTTTATTATACTTTTTTTGCTTCTGGAGTTCTTTTTTATGGCATTGGTTTAAATCAGGCTACAGAGTTTACTGTTTTAACAGAAAAACGATTTGCTTATGTAATAAAAATCTTACTGAGCATTTTTCTTTCTACAATTTTATCTTGGGTTGTAACTTCTTTGATTTTAGTTCCAATTCATCTTGTGGAAATATTTCCGATTGTTACTTTTTTAATTTATATATGTATTACCGCTTTTATAGAAGCTCTTATAAGATTAACAACTGGAAAATCTACAACTGAGTTTATTTTTTCATATTTGGTTGTATTGCTTTCTATTTATGAAAGTACAACTATTGTAGATGCAATTATTATTTCTGGTAGCTGTATTTTAGCATTAATCATTTTAATGCCTTTTATTTTAGCTTTCAAAACTAGAATTACCAACGACTTTAATGATATTGAAAAATATTTCTGTAAGTTTTTATTCTTCTTATCAATTTTGATTCTTACAATCTCTGTTTGGGATATAATGTGGATAAATCCTGAGGTGCTAAAATGATATTGCGAATTATTCTTTTCATTTTAATAATTTTAATTTTCGCTTTAATGATTATGTTTTTATTCTGTAAGCTTTTTCCTTCAATTCAAAAATTAGTAAAAGATGAAAATGAAAGTTTAAAGGAAGATTGCGTCATTTCTAATTATGAACGAGATTATATTAAACCAGAATATGAACCTTATGAAAAAACTCATTTAAAAGCTTTGGTTTTATGTTCATGTACAAAATCTTTTAAAAGTAAAAAAGAATATTTTAATTCATCCTTAAGTTGTTTTCTTATGAATGCAGAAAAAGGAACTGGAACAGATTGTAAATATTCCTGCATTGGTTTAGGGGATTGTTCTAAAGTTTGTCCTCAAAGAGCTATAAAAATTGTAAATATGACGGCTGTTGTAACTTCCAATTGTATAGGTTGCGGAAAATGCATTTCTGTTTGTCCAAAAAATATTATTACTTTACTTCCAGAAACAACATCAACTTATTCTTTGTGTTCAAATAAATTAAATGATTTAACCAGTTGTTCAGATAATCAAAATGAAAAAAATGTTGAATGGAAAACTAAAAAAGACTTTAAAATATGGTCATATTGTTATAAACTGTTCAAGCCAATAATTAAAAAACAATAGTTCATATCATTTTAATTTGATTTAAAGGGGATGTCCAAGAACTTCGTACTATAGCGTTATCCTGAACTTGTTTCAGAATCTAACTCTAAATCTAGTGGACAAATACTTTTTAGACAGCCCTAATACTAAACTTAATATAAAGGAGAACGCGGCGATTTTTGGGGGGTAGCCGTATATGGAAATGAATTCAATATACGTTAGCTTCAATTTAAAATCTATTACCACAAACATAGATTTTAACGCAAAATCGACAAATGCTTCTTCTCGAAACAACGGTCAGAATACAAGTGATTCTTCCGATAAATCTTCAATTTCGCTGATTTTAGAAAATTTTGATAAGAATTATCACGAAATTTATAAACCTTTGGCTAAATTCTTATATTTTAATTCAAATTTTTCTTTTTCTTTTACCTTTTCTGGACAACAGTTGCAGTTTCTTAAAAAAAGACGAAATGAATTTATTACTATCTGCAATACGCTCATTGAACGAAATCAATTAGAAGTTGTTAGTGGCAGTGGATTTTACGACTGTATTTTGCCTTTACTTTATCCTGTTGATAGAAATGGCCAGTTAGATTTAATAATTGATCAAATAAAACAGACTTTTGGAAAGCGGCCACGAGGAATTGCTTTATTTGCTGATTGTTGGGATTCATCTCTTTTGAATTGTTTGCAAACCAGTGGAATTGAGTATGTTTTCTTAGAAAGTTCAATTATTCCCGAAAATAAGCAGAAATTTTTACCATTAATAATGACAGATTTAGGAAAATCTATTGAAATTCAACCATATTATGATAGTTTTATTCCTGAACCTTCAATGTCTCCTGAAGAATTTGTTCAAAATATCATTTCTAGTGTTGCAAAAATTAAAAACGAAAATATTTATTTTCAGAACAAACCAGATAGAATTATAAATATATGCTTAAATCACGAACAGATTCTCCCTTTAATTAAAGAAAAATGGTTTGAAAAACTAAATCATTATTTTCAAAATAATCCGGAATGTATAGTAAAAACTATTACACCATATAATTATTCAAAATCTATGAATAATGAAAATCCAAAAATACCGGCTTATATTCCTTCTGGTATAAATGGTTCTATAGCTAAATGGATTGGTTCTGCTTTTAAAGAAGCTAATAATTTTCACAAAAATAATTATACAGTTTATGATTTTATGGATACTTATCCTCAAAGTCATTCAATTTACGACCGTATTATGTTTACCAGTATGCTGGTGAATAATTATAAAAAAGATAAAATGCGCAAAAAGGATGCCCGAGAAAAGTTGTGGCAGGCACAAAATGGAGCTGGCATTCTTTGTACATCAAAAGGTGCTTTTTCTAATTCTAACTATCGTCAGCAATGTTATAAATATCTTATGGCTGCGGAAAAAATTATTAGAGAAGGGGAAGATTTTAACGAATCTATTACTTGTTTTGATTATAATGGCGATGGTGTAAAGGAATATATTTGCCGAATGCAAAATTATTTTTCTTACATAACATTAAAATCAGGTGCAATTCAAGAACTTGAAATCTTAAAAAACACTGGAAATTATGTTGATAATCTTTCAAAAGTAAAAGAATACGATAATTGTTCAGATGATTATGAAAGAGGACTTTTTATCGATCATCTTTTTACTCAAAAACAGTTTGAAAAATATGTAAACGGTGAACCTGCGGGTGAAGGGGTATTTTCAAAAGTTCAATATTCCGAATTAAAATATAAACAGCATCAGCGGGAAATACAGTTATGCGCTTTTGCTGATTTTTCCAATAGCAATAAATCCAGTCAAAGGGTTTTTCTTAGAAAAAAATATTTAATTAATTCCACTGGAATGATTGTTCAATACATTCTTAGAAACGAAAGCGATAAACCTTTGAAAGCTGTTTTTGCAGTTGAATCTAATTTTGCTCATACTAACTTTGATTCTGAAAATATAACTTATTATTCTTGCGAAGTTGCACAAAAGGACGAAGAACAGATTGGCTCAAAGAAATTAACTATTGATACAACAAAATCTACAGGTGAAATTAAAAATGTAGATATTGCTCGAATCTCAGATTTGAAAAATGGCATTTCTTTTGGAATTGAACCAAATGAAACTTCGGGATTTTGTTTTACCCCTATAATTTTTAAGCGCCCAGCTTTTAATGGTCAAGATATTATTCCAGTCCATATGACTTCTGTTTCAACTTTTTATTGGAATATAGACATTGAACCTGGCAAAGAGACAGAACGAACCTTAAACTTTACAATTACTGCAACCAAAAATGGGATGAAACGCTAAAAAACGCTTCATCATCAATTTAAAATCCATTTTAAAAACTTAAAAATAAGTTATAAAAAAGATTATTCTTAAATCGTAAAAAAATTATTTTTCCGCCAAAGATTTAATCAGATTTTTCAATTCATCTAATTTTTCATGAGTTATAAGTGGATTCAATAATGTAAACTTTAAAAATACTTTTTCATTGCTTACTGTCTGTCCAATTACAATACCATAATCGTGAATTAAACTTCGACGAACTTTTTTATTTGTTTCATCTGCATTTTCACTATTTTTATATCTGAAAACTACAGAACTAATTTCTGGAATTGTTAAAACTTCAAAAGCAGAATCAGAGTTTAATTGGGAATAAAAATATTGAGCATTATCCATACTGGTTGTAATTAAATCTGACCAACCATCTTTTCCACGCAACTGAAAGCTCATCCAAACTTTTAAAGCATCAAATCTTCTTGTGGTTTGCAAAGATTTATCTACAAGATTTGTATATCCATCTTCTTCATCTTCTTCACGATTTAAATAGTCAGCGTGAATGGTTAAAGCGTTAAAATTATTACCATTTTTCACCAACACAGCAGAGCAGCTAATTGGCATAACAAACATTTTATGAAAATCTACAGTAATTGAATCGCAAAGTTTTAAATCTTGTACTCGATTTCCATATTTTTTTGATAAAATTACGCCAGAACCATAAGCGGCATCTGCATGAACCCACATATTATTTTCTTTTGCAATTTCAGAAATTTCTTTTAGCGAATCAATACTGCCAAAATCGGTAGTTCCAACAGTGCCTACAATAAGGAATGGAATATTACCATTCTTTTTATCATTTTCAATCAACTGTTTTAATTTTGCAATATCCATTTTTTTCTGTTCATTTACTGGAACTTTAACTACAGATTGATATCCTAATCCTAAAATGTGAGCAGACTTTTCCATAGAAAAATGTGAAATCTCGGAAGTGTACATTCTTAATTTTAAACAAGTTTCGTTCACACCATATTTTTTGATATCATAATTTAAATGAGTATTGCAGAACCAATCTCTTGCAAGAATTATTGCCGTTTGATTAGATTGACTTCCACCACTAGTAAAAACACCATCAGCTTTTGAATCATAACCATATAAAGCACAAAGATGATTTATTACTTCAACTTCAATTTCTGTTGCTACTGGAGATTGATCCCAACTATCCATAGATTGATTGAATGTTGAAATAATTAATTCCGAAGCAATAGTTTCAATAAGAGAAGGGCCATGTAAATGAGCCATATAATCTGTGGAAGGGGTTCTAAGCAAGTGGGGCAAAACTTTTTCTTTTGTAAGCTCAAAGGTTTTTTCCCAGCCCAAACCATTTTCAGGTAGTATAGATGATTGATGAATTAAGTTTTTTAAGTCTTGAGGTGTTATTCCCGAAAAAGCTTTTTCATTACAAAATGCCGTAACAATTGCATCGGCAGTTTCTGTAACAATTTTTTTATATTGTTCTTTATCAGAATTATTGTAAGTAAGAAAAGTTGAAATCATTTTAGTTCCTAAAAAAAATGTCACGAACAGCAAGATAAAGATTTACTATAATTAAAAACAAAATCTTCTTATTCGTGACTTATTGAAAATTAAAAATTAAAACTTTTGAACCTGAGGAATCCACCATCTATAGTTTTGACACAGGAATGAAATATATTTGTGTTATCCATTTCCTGTGCCAATCCTCTTGCTTCAAAAATTAAAGATATTTTTTGTTTACTTCAAGAACACATTTTTCAAATATAGAAAATGCGGTAGCTAAATCATCGTCAGAAATATTCAATGCACATAAACAACGCATTACAGAGCCATTTCGACCGCCTTTTTCTACAATTAAACCGTTCTTAAAACAAAGTTTCTGAACTTCTGCGGCAATTTCGCCACAAGCAGGCAAAGAACCAATACAATCAGGTTCTGCTTTTGGAGCAACAAACTCTGTACCAATCATTAAGCCCTTACCACGAACATCACCAATTATTGAAACTTTAGATTTTAGTTCATTTATTTTTGATTTTATAAGTTCGCCTTTTCTGGTAACTTCGGCAAGGAACTCTGGTTTAGAAACTGTATTTAAAACAACCGTTCCAGCTTTCATAGCTAACTGATTGCCTCTAAAAGTTCCAGCGTGAGCACCAGGTGTCCAAACATCCAAATCTTTGTTGTAAACAACTACGGCTAATGGTTGTGAACCTCCAATGGCTTTGGAAATCAATACAACATCTGGAATAATATCTGCATATTCAAAAGCAAATAATTTACCGCTTCTTCCCATTCCACATTGAATCTCATCAACAATCATTGGTATACCAAGTTCTTTTGTAACTCTTCTAACTGTTTTTAAAAATTCAACAGGGGCAGGAATAACACCACCTTCACCTTGAATAGGTTCAAGAATAACACAAGCTGGTAATGTTATTCCACTTTCTGGATCTTTGAGTGTTCTTTCAAAGAAATTACAGGCTGCTTTTACAGAATCCTCTCCTTTTAATCCAAATGGATCTCTATAGGCATAAGGATACGGAAAAGAATGAACATCAGGCATTAAACCATTTACAGTTGTTTTAGCATGAAGATTTCCCATACATGCTAATGGTCCTTGTCCCATTCCATGATAAGCACCGGCAAAAGAAATCACACTTGAACGACCTGTTGCAGTTTTACATAATTTTATTGCTGCATCAGTAGCATCTGTACCACTTGGAGAACAAAACTGTATTTTTGCATTATTTCCCAATTCAGGTGGTAATAAAGATAAAAGTGTATGTACAAATGTATCTTTTACAGGGGTAGTTAAATCAAGAGTGTGTAATGGCAAATCATTTGTTATCATTTCTACCATTGCTTGATTTACTTCATCATTGTTATGACCCAGTGCTAAAGTACCGGCTCCACACAAAAAATCCAGATATTTGTTTCCTTCTACGTCCTCAACCCATGAGCCTTTAGCTTTGGCAATTGCGAATGGAAATTTTCGCGGATAACTACGGGCATTAGATTCTGTGGAATCCTGTCTGGTAATGTAATACTGATTGGTGTCTTTTTCTGACATCGACTTTCTCCCATTACAAGCAGCAATTTCGCTGTAATAAAAATTAATTTAGTAAACTCGATTTTACTCGAAATTAGAATTATGGGCAAGCAAATTATTTTTATTAAAAAACTTATTATTTTTTATTATATTTAATTTTAATTAAAGCCATTTTAGATAAAAAAAGCATGTTTAAAACTCGAAAAGAACTTTTAAACATGCCTTTATTTTCAATATATTTTATTGATTATTGTAGATTACTCGTAAGTAACAGCCACTGATTTGATTACAAGGTTATCAATCATTGTTCCCCACTGTGGACCTTTAATGAAAAGATACATAGCTGGAGCTGTTGCATTCAAAGTATAAGTAATATCAAAATCACCTTCAACATAATCGGCACCATCTGGCTTGAAACCAAGATAGAGTGGGTCAGAAAGTGTTGTCTGATTCTGATCTACTACCCAGCTTCTAAATCCTGCTTTACCATTATTTGTTCCTGTAATGTGAACAGTAATCTGTGAGTCAGCAACCATTTCTGTTGGCAATGGGAACTGGAAATATTCACCACCATTGAAAGTAAGTGTATAAGCATCTTTGTTAAATTTCATAGCAAAAGAATCCATAGTCTGCCATGTTTCCAAATCAATGAATCCAGGTTCTTCCATTGCAGCAAGTTTAGCAGCAGAGATTGCTGGTTCTTCTACAACAGCAGGTTCTACAGCAGCTTCTTTTGATGCACATGAAACTAAAGCAAATAATACTGCAGCCAATAAAGTTAATGATAATGTCTTTTTCATATCATTCCTCCAAAAAGATTTTTATAATAATATTAGTTCGCACTAGTATTCTTGTATACTTGCATACTAGTACACTTACTTAAATAATATCATATTTTATAAGTTTGTAAAGAAAAAACTTAAATATTTTAATATTTTTTATTTAATTTTTTTAAGACAAAAAAAGATTACGTAGAAATGCTAAAAACATTCTTTGTAATCTTTTTGTTAGTTTGACACATTACTGGGTAGTTATGCTTGTGGAAACTCCCCAGTAATGTCTTTTATTCAATTATGAAAAGTTGATTTTCAAAAATTAAACTCTGAATTGATCAACTTGTTTTCCAATTTGTTGAATAGCTTCTTTCATTTTACTAGAAAGAGTAGAAAGAGCGGCACCAGTATCATTGATTTTATGAGCTCCGGAAGCCATTTCTTCCATTCCATCTTTAATTTGGAAAGTTGCATTCTGAAGATTTTTAATTTCTGCAAGAATTGCTTTATTACCTTCTGCCATTTCATAAGAAGAGTTTCTAACTTCATTTGAAGTATCATTCATACTGTTAAGAGCATCAACAATCTGTTTAGAACCTTCATTCTGTTCCATCATTGCATTAGTAATTTCGCGAACAAGATCAGTTGTAGAATTAATACCAATTGAAACTTCACTAAATGCCGCTGTAGCAATTTGAGAGGCTTCTACAATAGATTCAATTGAACCTGTAATCATAGAAAGCTGATTTCCAATAGTCTGAGACTGATTACTAGAATCTTCAGAAAGTTTACGGATTTCATCAGCAACAACAGAGAAGCCTTTTCCAGATTCTCCCGCATGAGCAGCTTCAATTGCCGCATTCATAGCAAGAAGATTTGTTTGTTCTGCAATTCCGGAAATAA
>JAKSTL010000085.1 GCA_024402595.1 Treponema sp.
GGAAGTCAAGCTCTCTTACGCCGATGATACTGCTCTTCAGCGGGAAAGTAGGTAGCTGCTGGTTTTATCGGGCAGTTAGCTCAGATGGTACGAGCGTCTGGTTTACACCCAGAATGTCGGGAGTTCGACCCTCTCACTGCCCACTTTATATATAAAAGACGATTATCAGTAATGATAATCGTCTTTTTTTTTAGGCTTTAGCCTGTGAAAAATGTGAAGCGAAGCGGAATATTTTTCACAAAAAACCTCCCGATTTTCGGGTGGAGTCAAATGCTTATAGCAAAAAAAGCTTTCCTCGAAGGTGTATAATAAGATTGTTCAAGTCTATTGCGTAACACCAAGGAGGAAAGCAAAATGGCTAATCAAAATAACTCGTTGAGTCATCCAAAATGGATGTGTAAATATCACATAGTATTTACACCAAAATACAGACGAAAGGCGATATATGGACAGTATCGGGATAGTATTGAACAAATATTACGCCAGTTGTGTAATTATAAAGGTGTGGAAATTATAGAAGGACATTTAATGCCCGACCATGTACACATGTTACTAAATATACCACCAAAATACAGAGTGTCGCAATTTATGGGATATTTAAAGGGCAAGAGCAGCTTGATGATATTTGATAAACATGCGAACTTGAAATATAAGTTTGGAAACCGCCATTTTTGGGCAGAAGGATATTACGTAAGTACAGTAGGCTTGAATGAAGCTACAATTGCAAAATATATCCGAGAACAAGAGGCCCATGATATAGCGATGGATAAAGTAACTGAAAAAGAATACGAAGACACTTTTAAGGGTAGTAAGTAGTACCAAAGGCCTTTTAAGGGCCTGCGGGTGACAAGCTGCACTAGGCTTGTACGTATGTGAGAGCGTGGGGCTTGAGTCTCAGCTTGAGAACCTAGCCTAATAGGCTAAGTGCAAATCACCCGTTTGACGGGTGGTTATGATTTAAGCTTTAGTCTGTGAAAAATGTGAAGCGAAGCGGAATATTTTTCATAAAATCCACCAGATTTTCGGGTGGAGACAAATGTTTATAGAAAAAAAAGCTTTCCTCGAAGGTGTACAATAAGATTGTTCAAGTCTATTGCGTAACACCAAGGAGGAAAGCAAAATGGCTAATAAAAATAACTCGTTGAATCATATAAAATGGGGTAGTTCATATACTCTGAATTGCGCTAATTAATTATTTAGTAAAAAAATACTCTAATCGTTGTTGTTATTTTTTATTACAATATATGATAATAAGTTGGAGAATATGAAACTTAAATTATTTTTTCTATTATTTATATTATTTCCTTTTCAGTAAGTTATTCTCAAAATCGAAAAGTTCAAAGATTATTTAATACAGCTACTGCTATATTTGAAAGTGCTAATACAACAGATTGGATTCAATCAACACTAGAAAAAGATAAGGCAATTAAAAACTTATGGAGCTATTGAAATTGCTCCAGATTGGTGACTTACTTATAGAGAAAAAATTCAAATTTTCAAAATTGGTAATTTGCAAGATAATGCTCAAATTGTAAACGAAATCTACAATTTATGGTCGACTAATGGAAATGAATTGAAAGGCTATTCCAAATTTATGTATGCTTGTTCTCTTTATTATTCTAATAGAGAAAATCAAGTTATTGAGATTTTTGAAAAACTATACCAAGAAAATTATAAAGAAATTGTGAAAGATGAAGAAAAAGTTATTTATATTTTAAGTGGTATAGTTAAAGAAAAGAAGTACGCTTATGTATGAACAAATTTACAACTTAACCTGCATGTTTTTCAAGAGCCTAAAAGGAAATCTTATGTATGAATATCTTCTTTCAAAGTTCAATGGAAAACATGGTCCGAAACGACAATTAAGCCTTGAGCAGATTGTGGCGCTGAATATTTATCGATTTCATTTCAAAGTCGGAGATTTGAAAAACTTTCACAAGATGATAAAGGAACTTATGAGAGAGAAAGTTCCAAACCTACCGAATTATGAAAATTTTATGAAAGCAACAAATAAATCGATGGTATTTATCCTTGCTTTTATGAAATTTCTGATGGAATTGAACAGAAACAAAGAAGCAAAAATACATTATATGGATTCAACACCAATAACAGTCTGTCTGAATCATAAAATTTACTCGCATAAAGTAACAAAAAAATCGTAAAGAGGAGTAAATCCACAAAAGACTGATGGTACGTGCTCAAGTTGAGCGGAATCTGCAATGAACAGGGAGAACTGGAGAATCTTTCAAAAATGGAAGATCTTCTAAAAAATAACATCGGATTGAAATATTATGATTATTGTTAAATAGAAAAGTTCTGACGAACCATGACAAAATATTATTCTTCATACACTAAGTTATTATAACGATGGTTATAGTAGTTAAGGTTTGCGAGTGGCAAAATGCAATAGGTTTGAATGTATTTGAAAGAGTTGGGGTTTGGTGATTGCTTTAGAATATTGCCTTATATAAGTAATGTCTGTTATTTATTGAATCTAACGAATAACAGTTCATTTCGAAAATGTTGTTGGTAGTGAAGAAGAAATGAATGGGTCTTGCGAAGGCGTGGAAGGGCCGCGAAGCGGGTCTGGAGTCTGTAAGGGCGGAAGACTGTCCGTAGGTAAACCCTGGAAGGCCGTTAGTGGTTTGAATGAAGGATTGGATGTTAGAATAGGATTGGAAGTTAGATTTTCGCCCAAAGAAATATAATAAAAAATAATTTTACATTGTGGTGTAAAAAATTAGTGAGTTTTAAAAATATTTATGTTATTAGTCGCAAGCTGAGGAGTTTGTTTGGCAATTTTTAAGTTTGATTTATCAATTGCACGCTAAAAAATGAGGGATAAAAAATCTTTGTAAAAACTTTTGGCGTTGATGAATTATTGATGGGCTAGGATTTTTTATTCAAAAATTGCGTTATTCATGAAATCATTTATCCATTGCTGAGTTTCGTTGGAAATGGCATTGCAGGAATCGACAAGTATCATAATATTTATAGGTTCAGGAATTCTACTGTAAGTTTCTGCCATTTGATAATATTGCATTTTTTGTGCATCATCTTTATTACGAATTTTTGATAAATCAATGATATGTTCACAGCGGGTTCCAGAATTTTCTGTTGGTAGAATCGTTGCTGAATATATGTAACCACGGCTTCCTTTTCTAAAATCATTGTATTTATCTAAATCTTCATAGGTGTAAACTGTGAAGTCGTTATCTTTTATAGATTTTGTTTCTTTTTTTATTATTTTGAATTTTGAAAGAGTATTTTCCATCCAATTTGCAGGTGTAATAGTTTGAGGATAGGCTATCAATAGTAGAGAAAGACTAATATCATTGTTTTTATATTTAAATGCATCTGGGTGAATAAGAACTGTTGCTGGTGAATTATTTTCTAGGCCTGAAAAATTTATATTCCATGTTCCATTGACTTTCATGGAAATTCCAATCAGTGTACTGTCAAAAAAATATTTTCCTTCTTCGTTTGCATAAGTCATTTTCCATAATTTTTCTTTTGGTAAATTGGTTCCTGGCTCATAAGAGATAATATTTTCGTTTAAATTTTTGTATAAAGGATCATCTTCTAAATTATATCCACCAAAATTGGCTGCTGCTTTAATTGCATGAATTGCAGTAAGTTTTTTTCCGGCTAGCATGTTGGCGTAGGCATAATTTTGAAGAAATTCGGTATTTACTAAACCATCGGTTAGCTCAAGATATTTGTTATATTCGTCAATTGCGTCTGAACTGTGAGTGGTTGTAGTCCAGAAGTTTGCATAAATCCAATGGTGTTCAGCTCTGTCTGGAAATTCTGCATTTAACTTATTTACAAAATCTGTTATTTGGTTGGCGGAAACTTTATCTACATTATAAAGACAGCGCATAGTTAGCAACTGCAATAATTGTGTGTCGTAATTGGGATTTTTTAAGGTAGTAAGATAGGTATGAAGATTTTCTGTAGCTACGGAAGCTTCTGGTAAAATATTAGGGTGCCAGGAACGAATTTCATTAAAATAATATAAAAACTGATTTGAATACTCTGCAAATTTTTCATCATTGCTAGGAAGACATGAACCGTTTATTGCCCAGGTTGATGCAAATAATCCACTAAAAAGAAGTGTTGAAATCACGACAGAAATAAAACATTTTTTCATAGAGAAATTATATCATGTAATTAGGAAGGGGGAAATGAGAATTTTGTGGAATTGTATTTTTGTAAACTTTTGTGTCGCATTAAAAATTATTTGGATGATTGTTTTTAATGTTTCTAATGCTGATTCGCTTGTGGAAAAATAAAACTTGTGCTCAGCAAAGATTACTTTTTAGGCAGTTTTTTTCTTATGATATTTAGAGTGATAGGAATTAGTAGAAATCTGACACTGACAATCCTTGAAAGTGATACATCCTGGATAATATGCAGTTGATGATTCTGAAGATTGTTCTGCAGTATTTTTCAAATATGGTTTTAATTCTTCTGCTTTTTGCTGCATAAGATATGAATATGGGGCAAAATATGCATGTCCAAGATTCCTGTAGTCATAATAGTATTTATCATCTTGTAATTTAATCTGTATAATATAATACCCATAAAGTTCTGGAGGATTCCATTCATAATTAGATAAACTTGCAACTGGAATTTTGGAGAAAGTTTTTCCGGCAATATTATGTTTTATTGTTAGAAGATTTACTTTGTTCCCAGATTTTTCATTTCCGTCAGAATCTGAAGGTACTGCATATACATTGATGGAAAAAGTCATTGCTTTTTTGTGTTCGTTGATAATTTCATCAATAGATAATTCTGCTGTATTAGTTTTGTAATCATAACAGAAGGTAACATTGCCTTGCATATACAATTTGGAATTCAGATACTCGTTTCCCTTATCTATTATTTTCTGATCCCAAAGTATACCACCAGTATCGGCATCACTTTTAGCATTTTCTTTATCGTAGTAGTCATTGAAAGTAATTGGTTGAACCATACGATCATATTTGTAGTTGATAGAATCGATGTTACTTTGTCTATCAGCTTCTTCTTGTTTAGCTTTTAATTCTGCTTGAGCTTTTGCTTCGGCAAGTTCTTTCTGACGCTTTCTTTCTTCATCAATTGGTTTATATTGCAATTCCATTGCTTTGTAAGCATCTTTTATTTTATCCATTGCCTCATGCATTTTCAAAAGTAGAGTTTTTACATCATATAAACAATTATCTGAATTGTAAGAATTTGCTTTATTCCAAGCCTCTCTTACCTGATCAAAATTATCCATGGTAATCTCATGAGTCTGGAAAAAAATAAAATAATCTGTAAGTCCTTCTATATCATGGATTGTGTTATCATGATTAGCTTGTTTCTGTAATATCCAATTTTGTTCTTCAAGAAGTTGTCGTCTTTTTTCTTCTTCTTCTCTAGCTGTATTCTGAGCCTGTTCCTTCTGCAATGCCATTTGTTGTTCAAATTCTCTATTATGGCGCTCTCGTTCATAGTCTTCTTTTCTATTTTGTCTGTCTCTTTTATTAAAACAGTAATAACATAATTCTCCTCTACTGCCTACTTCATTTACTCCACATTCAGGACACAGAAAAATCATTTATACACTCCTTGTTTGTTATATACAATTTAAAATACCTAATTATATAAATGCTATAGATACTCATTACCAAAATATTTTAGTTAAAATATTGGTCCGTTATCAGGGCTTTTTCTTTATATATTTTATTACCATATATTACCTTTTAAATTATAGCACAGTTAAAATCTATTCTCCACAGTGAATTGGTTGTTGCCATCTGGAATAAAGAAATGAAGGGGCTTGCGAAGGCGTGGAGGTATTTAGCCACTGGACTGAGGCGGAAAGGCGCGGAGAGTCTTGGAGGCGAAGGAAGAGGCCGAACGGATAGTGAGTACCGGAAGGCCGTTAGGTGGTTGGAAGGGTGATTTTGGATGAAGGGATTTTTTTGGAAACTTTTTGGTTCGCCCGAAAGAATAAAAAAATTGTGAGTAAAAGTCACAATCTATTTGGTTTGAATTGTGTTATAATTATGCATTAAAATTTTTAGGAGTAAAATTGAATGAAAAAACGGAAGCTTTTAGGAATAATTGTTTTTGCAACTTTTATTTCGATATCGGTTTTAAGCATTAGCGGTTGTTGGTTTCAGCAGATTAAGGATTTGGAAACCAAAGTAGATGAAAAAACTTCGGATATTAATGATCTTGAAGGTCAGATTGAAGAATTGAAAAATACTTTGGAGAAAAAGGACTTATCGATTGAAGAACTTGATGGTCAGATTAAAGAATTAAAAAGCACTTTGGAGCAAAAAAACTTATCGATTGATGAATTGACTACTGCAAAAGAAGGGCTTGAAAATGCAAAAGCTGGATTGGAATTGAAACTTACTGCTACAGAGGTAGATTTACAGGCAGCAAATGCAACAATTGAAGAAAAAACTTCTGAGCTTGGTGAAGTAACACAAGAATTGGAAGTTACAAAGGGAGAATTGGTAGCGGCAAAGGCAGAATTGGAAACTAAAAAAACACAGCTTGAGGCATCTGCACAGGAAATCTCTACTTTAACAGCATCTGTTGAAAGTTTGACAGCAAATGTTGAAAGTTTGACAACAGAAAAAAATACACTTACAGCACAAATTGCAACTCTTAATTCTGAAAAAGAAGAGTTAGAAAATACAATTGCTCAGCTTACACAGGTAAAAACTAATCTTGAAACTTTGAATTCGCAGTTTAAGGCTAAAGTTGAAGAATTAGAAGCTGAAAACGAAAAATTAAAGGCTGAAAATGAAAAATTAAAAACTGTATATGTTAATCCTTTGCAGTTTGATGTAAATAAATTAAATGGTATGGCTATTACAAAAGTCACTCCAGATAATGGTCGATTTGCGGCAAGATTTGGTAATGACAACATTAATCTTGTAGTAATCAAGATAGATGGTTCTATTGAGTCGGCGGTTGCTCTTGGAACTGAAGAAAATGCTCAGATTACAGAGGTTCCAGATGAAAGTGGCGATTCTCCAGATGATTCAGAAGAACCTGAGGCAATTTATAAATATGTTTCTGCAGAAGATAATATAATTTCAAAAGTTGTAGATACAATTCAGTGTCCTTATGAAGTAAATGATGTGGAAGCAACTGGTTATTACATTGTTTTTAGTAATACTCAGAAAAATGGAAACGGATGGAATACATTTACTTATGAAGATGGTACAAAAGTTGTTACAGGTCCATTAATTTATGTAACTCCTGATGGTGAAGAACGGGATGTTCTTGGTAATGCAAAAGTGCCTGTTGGAACTAAAATTGCAATTGATCGAAAATCTGACTGGGGAAGTCCTTACATGGTTTTTGATGAAAATGGAAATGCTTTCTTTTTAGTTTGGACAATTGAAGGAAAACATGCACTTTATCGCTATCAGCCAATTGCAAACAGATTGGATGATATTACTCCTACTGATTTTTCGGGAATCATTGGAAATTTTGAAGTAAGTCTTGATGGAAAATATGTTGTATTCTCTGAGGGAACAAAGGTTAAGGCTACAAAAATTTCTGACAAATCAGTTAAAACAATTTATGAAGCTGATTCTAGAATTGTAGCATATGTAGAAGCTGGAGTAGCTGGAGAAGATGGAGAAGGTGTAGGAAATCTATTCTCAGTTTCTAATATTAGTTATATGGATAAAAATCATTCTTTCTATTTCACAACTAGCAGTTACGGCAAAGCAGTTAATATAGATAAAGCTGTTCATAGATGGAATTATGAAACTGGTGATATGGTGACAATTGATTATGACACTGATGAGAAATTTAATAATGGTGCATTATGGAATTTAGGAATTGAGCAAAATCCTGCAAGTGGTTGTGGCCCATTAATTCTTACAAATGAAGGAATTTTTGTAATGAAGCCAATAGGTTGGAATAACGACTTACAGGCTCATACAGGAAGTGTTCTTCTTAAATTTGTAAATGCAGACGGACAATTTATTCCATGTGAACTTCCAGAATCTTGTGCTGATATGAGATTTGCTCCACCAAGATATAATCAGAAAATTAAAGCAGATGAATTAGATCCTTCTACTTGGTATACACCTTCATTCTTCTCTAACGGTAATGGTATTGCTTTGATTGGTCCAACAAGAGAAGACCCTGATCAGGATACAATTTATTACTACGGAAATGGAGAATTTAAAAATCTTCTTTACGGAGATCCTACTCAGCTCAAAATTAACAAAATGAGCCTTTCTGATACTTCAATTCTCTTTAATGGAGTTGATGATTCTGGTAATAAGTATCTTAAGAGCGTTAACCTTGTAACAGGCGCAATTATTACAAAATCTATTAATGATACAGTTTTGAATATGATGGCTGTAAAAGGTTCTGTAATGGAAACTGGTAATCAGGATGTAAAAGCTAATTGTTCGGTTACAATTGTTAAACAGGATGATGTAAAACCAACTGTAAGTTTTAATGAAGATAATACAGTTTTGACAATTACAGTTCCAACAGGCTATAACAAATATACTTGGTCATGTAATGGTGTTGTTCTTGGCACTACAAATACTTTAACACGTGATGTTTCAACTTGGGCAAAAGGATATTATCCAATTAAAGTAAGTGTTATGAAAGGAAGCCTGATTTATACAGCATTCCTTCAGGTAGAAATAAAATAGTGGGGAAATAGAAATATGAAAAAAACAATAATTAACAGAGTTTTTACTGTTGTTTTTGCAGCGGCGGCTCTATTTACAAATATTTCTTGTAATCAGTTGACAGGTGCTTCTAATAAAGAAGTTACATCTAACGAAGAATTGGTTAAGATTAAACCTTCTGTTGATGTAGTTTCACGAACAATTTTTCCTGATATTTCAACAGATTCTTTATCAAATCTTTCTTTAAGTTTTAAGAAAGGTACATTGAACGGTACAATTGCTGTTTATGATGATTATAAGGCTTTTAAAAAAGCTGAAATTTCATTAAAACCAGGTACTTATGAATTTACTCTTACAGCAAAAGCGGGCGGAACTTTTTTACAGGCAATCATTCCTTCAAAAAAATATGAAGCCAGTGCAGAAATTCAACCTTTGGACTTCCTGTTAAGCTATAATTTGGCAGAAGCTATTGAAGAAGGTAATGGTGAAGTTTACTTTAGATTTGATTATGCAAAAAATAAGGAAATCAAAGAAGCTACTATTAAGTTTTACAAATACGATGAAAAAGGAAATCTTCCACAGTATACTTATAATGAACTTTATTTAGATTCAGCTAAGTCAAATGAAGATGGTTCTCACTATATCGAATATTATTTGGACTGGGTAGAATCTGGAATTTACGAAATTCAAATGGAATTGAAAGCAGATGATTCAACTTCGGCTTTTTTCCATGATACAGTTTATGTAACTAACGGATGTGTAACTAGAAAATCTTGTGAATTGAAGGAATGGGCTGATAAATATGTAATCGCTTCTGCAATTTATACTTCACAAACAAAGCACTTTACTGCAGAACCAACTGACCAAGGTATTTTGATTACAGCTAAATATTTTGAAGATGAAGAAAAAGCAGACAGAATCATTATTACAGAAGACAGAACACAGACTGAAATTAGTCTTTGGGAATGGCAATGGGGAGACTATCAGAATCCTGCAAACGGAACTCCAAATGCTGAGCATGAAACTGTAAGTATTCTTTATCCATTTACAACTGCTGGTGAATCATACATTTTCAATTTTGTTAGAGCTGGTGAAAATTTCTGGGATACTTCTGAAACTGTAATTGTAAAAGCTACTGCTGATGGAATTTCAATTTTTGATGAAGATTATGAAAACAGATTGAACCGCTACAAGACTGCTGGTATTTCTGTAAGTGATTCAACTTATGAAGTAAAACTTGGATATGATGTTAGAAAACTTTATAAGAAAGTTGATTCTTCAATTTTTGATACATTTAACTCTATTGGAGAGATTTTTGCTGGTGATAAGAGCTGGCAGGAGGGAAAAACAACTAATTCAACAGTTATTGGAAAAGATGAAAAAGGTAATGATATTCTAAAATATCACAGATGGGTTGGTGATGTTTATGAATCTTGGGAAGGTGGAGAGCTTAATCTTTTGTCTTCAAAAGGGGTTTCAACTTACAATGCACTTTTGAATGGAATTGAAATTCCAGATCCTTTAGTTATTGAAAATGTTGAAAAACTTGGTTCTTACTGGGCTAAAACTTATGTTTCTTTCCAGCTTAAAGGTAATCCTGTTATTTACACCTCTCCTGCTGTAGAAAGTGAAGTTACTGCAAAACCTGAAGAAGAAAGAATTACAATTACATATATCACAGATGTTTTGGGTGATGTTAAAGTTGAAAAATCTTACAAAAAAGGAATCAATCTTGAATTACTTCCTAATGAAAGAAAAGAGGAACAAAAATTTGCCGGTTGGTATGCTGATAAAGCTTTCGAAGGAGAACCTCTTACTGTAATTGAAACAACAGAAGATTTAGTTTTGTATCCAAAATGGAATCATCAGGTAAATAACTGGAATTATATTAATAAAGGTAAGTTCAGTGAACGCGATAATTACTATACAAACTTTGATTTTGCAGAATACGGTATTGATTACAAGAATTTAATTAAAGATGCTACTGATCCTGTAATGATTGTTATTAAAGGAACTAGTGTTACAGATTATGAAGGTAGTATACATACTCATCTTGTTGATTATTATGCTAAACCAAAACCAGGAGATAAGGATGCTTGGAATGTGAAAGATGAGTATAATATCGACAATGTTTCTTATGCTAAAGGCGAAGAAGTTACTTTAGTTTTGAAGTATGTTCCTGATAAAGATGGTTCTGTATATCCTTACGATGAAAATGGATGGGCAAATGTTTACATTTCTGCAAAGAACAAAGATAACCGTGATATTTTTGAATTGGAAAATTGTTCTATGGAATTGTACACTGATATCGTAAAACTTACTTGTATTGATAAAGTTTCAGGTGCAAAAACTGAAGCATATTACAGAGAAGGAACAGTTGTACCTCTTCCAAAATCATTTGGAAATTATCCACTTATTTTGAACAGCTGGCATAAAGCAGAAGATTTTAGTGATGATGCTATAACAGAAGTTACTTTAACTGACGAAACAGAAGTTTACGCAAAAATGGACCTTTATTTACAGGAAGGAACATGGATCAACGGTGAAACAGGTGAAACAAACGCTCATTATATAACTGATTTGAGTTTGGAAAATTTGCGTGCTTTTGGTTGTGATACAAGTAAGTTCCCAGAAAACTATAAATTAAAGAAAGATGATATTGTTGTTTTAACAATTAGTGGTACACCAAAAAATACATTCAGAAGAGAACTTTATAATCAGGTAATTGATAGTAAAGCTGGATTTGTAGGAAGTTACGGTAGCGTAGTTGATGACGAAAAGGTATTTACTGCTGGCGAGCCATTTACAGTTACTATTGAAACTAAGATTACACAAACTCAGTTTG
>JAKSTL010000086.1 GCA_024402595.1 Treponema sp.
GCATCTGCCTGTTAAGCAGAGGGTTACAGGTTCAATTCCTGTATTCCACGTATAAATTCCTGTACATGTTTCTTGAAATGCTGTTTACAAAAGAACATTGCCAGACATTGCCGAAATGATAATGTCTGGCAATGTTAGCTCCAAAAAAAATAAAAAAAATCCAAAGAAATTGTTTTGTGATAAAATGGAGATAATGGTTATTCCGACAAACAGTATTTAGTGTGGATAATACAGGTTTTACGAGGTAAATTTCTTGAGAAACGTCAACCAATGAACGAAAGAATTTCACTTAATGCAAATCATCTAAAGCTTATTGCAATCATTGCGATGACAATTGATCATGTTACAGATTTAATTGCACCGAATTTTCCCGCCGAACCTTTTGCTGTTTCTATGCATTTAATCGGACGGCTTACAGCACCCATCATGTGGTTCTTTGTTTGCGAAGGTTTGTTTTACACTCATGATATTAAAAATATATGCTCCGAATGGGAATCTTCGCAGTGATTTCACATTTTGCGTATTGCTTTGCGTTTGGTATTTCGTTCATTCCTTTTAAGGGTGCTATTTTTAATCAGACTAGTGTTATGTATCCGCTTTTTGTTGCAGTATTTATTCACTGGCTTGAAAGTGATGAAGTTAAGTTGAATATTGTGTTAAAGCGGATAATCATTTTTGTTATAATATGGTCTGCTTTTATTGCTGACTGGTCTTGTATTGCGGTTCTTGCAATTTCATGGATGTATAAAAGGCGTGGAAGTATTGAAAAACAGATGCTTGTGATAATTTCCTGTGTAGCGCTTTATGGTATCGTTTCTTATTTTTTTGTGAGCAAAGTTTACGCTTTGGTTTTGTTCGGCGTTCTTCTTGTATATCCGGTATTAAAACTTTATAACGGCAAAAAAGGAAAGTGTGGATGGATGAAATGGTTTTTCTATATTTATTATCCACTTCATCTTATTGTAATTGGAATTATCAGACTCTGCACTTATGGAAATGTTAGTTTATTAGCATTTTAAGTTTTTAGATGGCAAGTTTTTGAAGAAAAAATCTATAATGACAAATAATATTTAATCACTTAAATTGATTTTTATCCCAATAGATGAAAAGTCAAAATTTTTGAAATGTATCTGGATTTCATTATACCGTATTCCCAAATGAAATATTGCCAATTAACCAAGTGAAAAAATGCCAAGTTCCCAAGTAAAAAATAGACAATATCCCGAATGAACTATATAATTAGTAATTATGGGAAAATATAAACCAAGAATTACAGATATCTTAATTGAAAGAAAACTTAGAGGAAAAGGAGCTCTTCTAATTGAAGGCCCTAAATGGTGTGGTAAAACAACAACAGCAGAACAGTTTGCGAAAAGTATTTTATATATGTCAAAACCGGAAGATGTTTCTTCTAATCTTATGATGGCAGATATAAATCCATCAAAATTACTGGAAGGAGAAACTCCTCGACTTATTGATGAATGGCAGATTGCACCAAAATTATGGGATGCAGTCAGATTTGAAGTAGATCATAGAGAAAACTATGGACATTTTATCCTTACAGGGTCTGCAGTTCCTCCAAAAACAGATGAGATTTTTCATACAGGAACAGGCCGTTTTGCCTGGATAAAAATGAGACCAATGTCTTTGTATGAGTCTGGAGAATCAACTGGTGAAGTCAGCCTTAAAGAAATGTTTAATCAGCCTGAACAATTAAGTGCAAATAATAAACTCAGCCTAGATGATCTTGCGTTTTTAATTTGTAGGGGAGGTTGGCCAGAAGCTGTTGATATGGATAAAGATGTAGCTCTAGATCAAGCCTTTGACTATTACAATGCAATTGTAAATACAGATATTTCCAGAGTTGATGATGTGAAAAGAGATCCTGAAAGAGCAAAAAGACTGATGAAATCTTATGCCAGAAACCAGGGAACTCAGTCTGCTTATACAGTTATAAGAGACGATATTGCAGCAAATGATTCTGACCTGATTACTGATGATACAGTTTACGCTTATACAAATGCTTTGCGTAAAATATTTGTAATTGAGGATATGCCGGCCTGGAATCCTAATCTTCGTTCAAAGACTGCAATCAGAACTTCAGATACCAGATATTTTATAGATTCATCAATTGCAACAGCCAGTTTAGGTTTAGGACCAGAGGATTTGATAAAAGATTTGAATACAATGGGTCTTTTCTTTGAAACAATGTGTGTAAGAGATTTGCGAGTTTATGCAGAAAGCATGGATGGCGAAATTTATCATTACAGGGATAAGTCAGGGCTTGAATGTGATACTGTTGTTCATTTAAGAAATGGGGCTTTTGGTTTGATTGAAATTAAACTTGGTGGAGATAAATTAATAGAAGAAGGTGCTGAAAATCTAAAAAACTTCAGCAGTAAAATTGATACAGATAAGATGAAAGCTCCTTCTTTTTTAATGGTTCTTACAGGAACGGGAAACTTTGCTTATCGAAGAGAAGATGGGGTTTATGTTGTTCCTATTGGATGTTTAAGGAATTAAAAATTTGCAAATTGATTTTAACCAAGAAATCTTTTTCGATAACAGAGGTAGCTTCATTGTTATAAAATCACCAAGTTATAAAGACAAATAATTCTTAATCGAGATAAGGTAAGTATAAAGCGGCACAATGGTTTGAGGAAAAAGAATGTTATTAATAGACGAATTAAGAGTTTGGCCACCTTATATTTTAAAATATGAACCTATAGATGAAGAGGGCTTTAAATCTCGCATAATTTGGAAAGAAAATACCCCCGACTGGATAAAAAAAGCTAAAGACTTGGCAGACCATACGCAGTATGAAGATTTGATCAAATTAGCCGAAGCAAACGGAACAGTTATACCTAAGTAACTTTATATTAGTTTTTCCGATCTTGCCATATGCAGAAAAGGACAGTGTCGTCCGATAATGAATGTAAGCAGGCTTCCTGATGTAATCCTTATTCCCCTCCCACCCAAGGATGAAGTTTATGACATACCTGCTTTTTTATTTGAAATTTGACTTTTGAAATAAATCCTATATATTTTATTTAGATATCATTTTCTGTAGTCATTATCGATTACTCCTTATGATGTTTTTTGTTTGTTTGGGCTATCTAGCTGGAGTTTCCTGTCAGATAGCCTTTTTTATTTGAAAGTGGCATATAATTTGCAAGGAATCCTTCTTAAAAATTTGTCGTTTTAAAGCCGCCTTCGGCGGCAATCGACTGCGTATTATCAATGCATATTTAAAAGACATTTGAGCTTGATATTTTAAAATAATTTCGCCCCCGCGCGCCAGCTTTTTTTTACTGTAGCGTTATATGATACGCCTGCAGATATATAATTTAGGCAGGATGGAGGTGTTGTTATGTTTACTTATATTCTAGCTATTCCTTTAGCAATTTATTTTATGTACCTATTCGCAAAATTCTTTAACTGGCTTGATTCAAAATCCAATACAGGTTCAGGTTATGTAGATTATGATGTAATTGATGACCTCTATGATGACAATGACGATAACTGGACAAAACTCGATCTTGAAATAACTAAAACCCGTGAATTACTTTTAAGGCTTAAACTGGAAGCAGATAAAGGTGAAGATAACGAGGAAGAACAGAAAAGGCTTACTGCTATGCTGGAAAACCTTGAAAAGATGTTCAGTGAGTTAAAGCAGAATAATAAATCTGAATAGAACTACTGAAATGACCGACTTATACCTTTCTGATAATAAAACCTACATACGGGTTAATAAACTATTTAATCTCTCTGACGGAAAGCATATGGCCTTAGTCTGTGAGACCAACGATATACATGCAGAAGGCTATATTAAAATTGGCAGAAAGAAACTTATCATAAAATCAGACTGGACAAATACAGATGAATCAAAAAGCACATTTTTTACTGCTGTAAATAAAGATATAAAGGAAAATGAAAACTACTTTATTGAGCAACGGCCAGACAGCAGTGATGAGCTGTTCCAAAGAGTATGATTTTACTTACAGGGGTATTACATGTTGATTTTACCAGATTCATATATTATGCAGCATGGGAAAAACTCTATCACCTCAACAAAAACGATCCGGTTGAAAGAATTATATTTGAATATCAAAGTTCATATATGTCTGAAACAAATCAGTTAATGATATTTAAGAAACAAATCCAGATTGAAAAAAAATGGAAACATAATTTGCATCAAAAAGTGTACGAATAAAACAACAGGATCAGAGAACAGTGATTATGAAGAATCAAAAATTGAAGAAGAATCTGTTCTGAAAATCTTCTCCCGGATCTATGAGTTTTTAAACAGAGGTAGCTTAGAACTTTGTGATTTACCACTAATTGGAGGAGATTCAGTTTCCTGTGAACTGGAGTTTTCATCGAAGCAAAAAATCAGTGTTCCTGGAGGCATAACATTTAAAGGCCTTTTTGATGAATCTCTCTGGTCTTTTAGAAAACGTAAATACAAAAGAAGGCTTTAATCTTAAAATGTTGCAAAACATATATAAGCCGTAAAGAAGTTATTAACATCTTTGATACAAAGATTTATTTATCATTCAAATGCTTTTTGTCTTCCTCAATTCTAGCTTTAAAATCATTATTCCAACCTTCAGATTTTCCTTTATTACAAATCAATAAAACTTTATCCCATTTTTTATGTAAATAATCGCTAATTGTTGATAATGTTGTCAAAAAAGAAAAATTACCTGGTGATACACAAAAGTTGAATACAGTATGCCCTTTGGGTTCTGCAGCTTTACAAACTGCCTCATAAAGCAACTGATTTTTATCTTTATTTGAACTTGCAACAATTACACCAATTTTCATTTTGCATTTCCAATTTATAACTTTTTTAATTATTCATTTATTCTCATTACCATACCATAACCATTTGCTTCTTCGCGTTTTACAAATCCTAATTTTTCATAAAAGCCTGATTTTCCTGGAGCCGCCATAAGACTGATGTTCAAAAAATCTGTTTCAACAGCATTTTCTTTTACATGCTGAATCAAACGCTCAACAATTTTTCTTCCTATTCCTTTACCCTGAGCTTCCGGAGCTACAATTATATCTGCAATATAAGCTGTATAACCAAAATCATAAAGAACACGGCCCATTCCAACCGTTTTTCCCTGTATCTTTGCACGAACTTTAAATGTAGAATTTTTAACTACATTTTCAATCTGAATATCCGTAAGTTTTGTCCATGAAGTTGTGTTTCTCAAGTTTTTGAATTCTTCAAAAGTTAAATCATCTTCTATTATTACCATTATAATTCTCCTGTTCAGTAAACTTTAATTTACTTTTACTATGCCCTTAATTCCGTGGAAAATAAAATTTTCCAGGGTTTCTTCCAATTCTTGCAGGGGCATTTTTCTGTCTGCTGTAAACCAGATGCAGAAGGCCTCTACAATTCCTGAAAAAATAAAATTAATGATTATTTCTACTTTTTCAGGATCCTTATCTGGATAATCGGTCAAAAATGCATTAACAATCTGTTTTTTGATTTTTCCTACTATTTTGGTATTCAAGCTGGAAGTGTCTTTCATACGCAGAAGATTGGCATAAAAATTCAAATTCTTATTTAGAACTTCATTCAAACTATGCAAAACTTTATGTGGATTTTCCAAAAAATCATGCATATCTTCATTTTTAACTGCATCTTCAAATATACAGGCTATTTCATCTTCAATTTCATCAATAACTTCATAAATGCCAGCATAATAGCTGTAAAAAGTTTTGCGATTAATATTTGCGGCATCAGCAATATCTGTAATTGAAATTTCATTCAAACTTTTCTGTGAAATTAACAATGCAAAAGCATCCTTTATGGATTTTTTTGTACGTTCTATTCTTCTGTCCATAAAAAAATTATACCACAAAATTTACCACAAATGTTACTTTTTACACACATTTTACTTTTTCTGTACCCATACTATTTATTTTTATTATTAACTTTTAATTACATAAAGATTTTTGCTGCAGCACGTAGCGGTTTTAATAAGGAGCAAACAGTGATTAAGTTTGGGAAATTTGTAGTGAAAAACAGAATTACGATTTTGATTATTTCACTCCTTTTGGTTATTCCGTCAGTTTTGGGTATGTTAAAAACTCGTGTAAATTACGACATGCTCGATTATCTTCCGGAATCAATGGATACAGTAAAGGGGCAGAATATTCTTCTGGAAGATTTTGGAAAAGGGGCATTTTCTATTCTGGTTGTTGATGGTATGCAACCTAAAGATGTTTCTGCCCTTAAAAATAAAATCGAAAAAATAAATCATGTTGATTCAGTTATTTGGTATGATTCCGTTGCGGATATTTCCGTTCCAATGGAAATTCTTCCTAAAAAATACTATGAGGCTTTTAATAAAAATGGCTCAACATTAATGGCAGTATTTTTTGACACATCAACAAGTTCAGATGATACTATGCAAGCCATTCACGATGTAAAGGAATTATGCGGTAAGAATACTTATGTAACTGGCATGTCTGCTTTGGTAACTGAACTTAAAGAACTGTGTGAAGCAGAAGAAGCAACATATGTTGGAATTGCAGTAGTTCTTGCTGTTATTGCCATGCTGATTTTTATGGATTCTTTCCTTGTTCCTTTTGTTTTTATCGCCAGTATTGGAATTGCAATTCTGTGGAACATGGGAACAAATTATTTCTTTGGTGAAGTTTCCTATATTACAAAAGCACTGGCTGCTGTACTTCAACTGGCTGTAACTATGGATTATTCTATTTTCCTGTGGAACAGCTATTCTGAACAGAAAAAACTTTTGAATGGTGATAAAAATCAGGCTATGGCTCAGGCTATTGCAAATACAGTTACTTCTGTAGTTGGAAGCTCTGTAACTACAATTGCCGGATTCCTGGCACTTTGTTTTATGACCTTTACTTTAGGAAAAGATCTTGGCCTCGTTATGGCAAAAGGTGTTGTTCTTGGAGTTATTGGTTGTGTTACAACTCTCCCAGTGATGATTTTGCTGCTTGATAAACCAATTGAAAAAACAAAGCACAAAGTCTTCCTTCCAAAAATGGACAAGCTGGCTGGTGGAATTGTAAAGGGCCGCTGGGTAATTCTTGCTGTTTTTATTCTAATTTTGATTCCGTCATTCTACGGCTACAAAAATACTCCTGTTTATTATGATTTAGGACAGTGTTTACCAGAAAAATTAGACTTTGTTCAGGCAACTAAAAAGCTGAATAATGACTACAACATGGCAAATACCCACATGATTCTGGTGGATTCATCTTTGAATCGTAAAGACGTAAAAAAGATGATGAAAGAATGTGAACAAGTTGATGGTGTAAAAATGAGTTTAGGTATGTCTTCAATGATGGGCTCAATGATTCCTGATGCTTTACTTCCAGATACATTGGCAAAAACCTTAAAAAGCGACCGTTATGAACTGATTCTGGTTACATCAGAATATTACACTGCTACAGATGAAGTAAATCAGCAGATTGAAGAACTAAACAACATCATCAAAAAATATGATCCTAATGGAATGATTATTGGTGAAGCGGCTTGTACAAAAGATATGATTGCCATTACGGACCACGACTTTAATGTAGTAACCTGGCTTTCAATTGCTGCAATCTTCCTGATTATTGCCTTTGTTTTCAAAAGTGGGGCACTGCCATTTATCCTTGTATCCGTAATTGAATTTGCAATCTTTGTAAACCTTGGACTTCCGTATTTTACTCATACAGAACTTCCATTTATCGGGCCAATTTGCGTAAGTACAATCCAGCTTGGTGCAACAGTTGATTACGCAATCCTTATGACAACCCGCTATTTAAGAGAACGTCGTTCTGGAAAGGAAAAAAAGGAATCAGTTACTACAGCATTAAGCGCTTCTATGCCATCAATTATTGTAAGTGCTGTAGGATTCTTTGCCGCAACTTTTGGAGTAGGACTTTATTCAAACGTAGATATCATCAGTACTATGTGTAACCTTATGGCACGTGGTGCTGCAGTAAGTATGCTTTCGGTAATTCTAGTATTACCAACTTTCCTTATGATTTTCGATGGTTTAATAGTTCACACAACCATTATGAAAAAGAAGGATTAGGTTATGGTTGTAAAAAGTGTTAGTGAAGTCTCCATATAAAATTACTTCCGGTCAGAAAACGCCTGCCAGCACCGCTCGATATCTCGCTAGCTGCTGAGCGTGGCAAGGAAACTATCTTTCCACGCTCAGAACCTTGCTGTCAGCCGCTTTCTTCCCTCGCGTAATTTTATATTTGTGCTTTTATTAGCAATGCTTTTTACAAACATAATCAAACATAAAACGAAATCAATTTTTGGAGAATAGATATGAAAAGAAAACTTATTTTGTGTGCTTCACTTGCACTTATGGGAACTGCACTTTGGTCAAGAAGCTTGATTGATTCTAAAAAAACTGCAGATAAGGAAGAAAATGTTTATGTTCTTTCCGATACAGAAGGAAATGTTTCTAAAGTTATTGTAAGTGGCTGGCTTAAAAATCCAGGAAAAAAAGCTACATTAACAGATGTATCCGATCTTAAAGACATGGTAAATGTAAAAGGTGATGAAACATTTATCGAAAAAAAAGAAAATAAAAAAGAATGGACAGCAAATGGAAATGATATTTTCTATCAGGGAACAAGTGAAAAAGATGTTCCGGTTTCCATCAAAATTAGTTATTTTCTAGATGGCAAAAAAATCTCACCAGAAAAAATTGCTGGAAAATCAGGTAATGTAAAAATCCGCTTTGATTACAAAGTAAATCAGTCTGAAAAAGTTGTAATTGATGGTAAAAAATGCGATATAAGTCCAACTTTCCTTGTAATGTCAGGTTTGCTTATGGATAACGAAGATTTCCGCAACATCAAAGTTTCAACAGGAAAAATTATAAATGATGGAAAACGTTCTATTGTTGTAGGTGTGGCTCTTCCTGGTTTACAGGAAAATCTTGGATTAAAATCTTCAGAATTTGAATTACCTTCTTATGCGGAAATTACTGCTGATGCAAAAAACTTTTCACTAATCACAATGATGTCTTTTGCAACAAACGACATAATAAGTGGCCTTAATCTGGATGAAGTAAATTCAAGTGAAGATCTTTCGATTATGATTTCAAATGTAACTGACAAACTCAGCGAAGGCATTTCGGAACTTACAGATGGTGTTACACAGCTGGATGATGGTATGAATACTTTGAGTTCAGGCCTTGGACAGCTTTCTGAAAATTCAGAAACACTTAGAAGTGGTGCAATGCAGGTTTTCCAGTCATTATTTGAAACTGCAGAAAACACATTCCGCAAAAATCATATAAATATAGAAAAACTTACAATTGAAAATTATCACCAGGTATTGGAACCTGTAGCTGAAAAACTGATCTTCCAAAAAGATAAAAATCAGGTATTGGATTTGATAGATAGCCTTGATAAATATAAACAGTTTTACGAAGGAATTGTGGCATACACAGAAGGTGTAGATAAATGCTACGAAGGAAGTAAACAACTTGCAAATGGAACTGGAACTTTAAAAGAAGCTGTTTCAAGCATTCGTCATGGAAGTTCTGAACTTGTAAAGGATATTGCAAACTTCCAGGATGATTCACTAAGTCTTTTGGATAGTATGGATGGAATTGACCGTGAAACTTTGGAAAAACTAGTTCACATTGTAGCAGAAAGTGAAGCAGTTCTCCCAAGATTAAAGGCAACAGTAAAAGTTACAGAAAAATATCAGAGTTTTACAGGTCTTTCACCAGAAATGAATGGACGTGTAAAATTCATTTACAGAACAAGCGGCATTTAAACTCACTAACTTAGTTTGCAACAGCGGCATTTTTTTCTTCTTGTTCTTGAAGAATTTCCCTGTACTGAGGAGGAACCCCGGCATATTTTCCAATAACATAGGTATCCTCAGTTTCATCCTGTTCTGCCACATTTTTTGTAGTAGAACAGGATATAAAAATTAAAACTATTGCTGAAACTCCCAGTAAAATACGCCCAAAATTTTTCATTGTTATCCACATCAGCTTTTACCACCTTCACGCTTTATTTCGTAAACGTAAATTTAATTTGCGGATACGATGCAAGTAAACATGATTGAGTTGATCCTATCGTTGTGTTATATCCTAATATTCTGTCCAAGTCTAATTGGTTTAAGGGATTGTCTGCATCGAACTTTTTGTCCATGAAATCATAAAAGAACTCCTCATTATTATGAACGGCATTTCCGTAATCTGTTAAACCCTGGTTCTGCAGAGCGTATTCCCGTGCTTGATGATCATATTTTCTTTGATTTTCCACAGACTTATCAGTATCCTCAGTTCGTTTTTGATAATTAAAATCATCCAGAGTATTGAGTCCATCCGGATCTAGGAACATCACCGGATTATTTCCACAATACCTGTATCAGTTCGCACTCTTTCGTTTCGAATTTTTAGATAACCAATAATAATACTAACCTTTACTTTTCATAAAAAGAATCTTGTTCTTTTAGTGTTAGATTTTCAAAATCAATCCATACATTTGCCCATTCTTCCATTTCACTAATTTTCCCATTACGTTCTTTAACAAAGGTTGTACTTAAAGGATAATCTAAAATGCTTGATGAATAACCTAATATTTTTATGTTTGGTGCAATTTCTGGCACAGCAATTATTAAACGATTAACCAACTTAAGAGGAAAGCCGCCGCAATAGCTCGGCAAACCTTCCCCCTATATTTTTATTCAGAATCGCTGGCAGGAGCTGTTTCTGGTTCTGCTGCAGGTTCAACAGCTTCTTTTGGAGCCTTACCATTTAAGAATGGGCGTGCACAAAGGTTCGCAAAGAATTCGATTAATGGC
>JAKSTL010000087.1 GCA_024402595.1 Treponema sp.
TAATATTTTTTTCATCATCCCATTTGGCATGATATACACTTTTTGGTGGTGAGATTCCGAATCGAGTTCGGGATGACAGATTTGTGTTCGGGATTATAGATTTTTATTCGGGATGATGGAGTTGTATTTGAGATGACTGGTTTTTGTAATGTAAAAATAATGATGCAGTATAAGGCTTTAACAATGTCAATTTATCTGTGTTCGCAAAAAAAAGCTGATCGTTTTTGAACGACCAGCCAGCCTGATGTATAAATAAATCACCCTAAAAACTATTTTTGATAGTTTCTACCCTTATTAAATAATTATTTATTAAATCTATTTTTTTGTCAACGCATAACAAGTATTTAGAAGTGTGTTTTGATAAAAGAATTATAGATTTTTTGATGTAACTCTATATAAAATATAGAGTTACAATTTTATTCTTCTATATCTCTTTCTTCTATTTTATCTATTCCTACTAAATAGTCTGGTTCTGAAACTTTTACAATTGAAACACCTGATGCGCCTTGACCTTGTGTCTTTATGCCTGATGCTTTAGATCTTAATGTCTTACCTTGGCTTGTCATACAAACTAATTCATCAGTATCTTTAATACTTACGGCACCGATGATTTCACCTTTACCATCTGTATTTCCAAAGATTCTCTGTCCGCCAGTTCCTCGTCCATGTACTGAGAAGTTTTCAAATGAAACCTGTTTTCCATATCCTTTTTCTGTAAGGAGAATAATATTTGCATCATCAACTACCTTTACTGCTGATGCTATTTCATCACCTTCAGAAAGTTTCATTCCACGAATACCGCAGCTTGCACGACCCATAGAACGAACTGAATCTTCTTTGATTCTTAATGCTTTTCCTCGGCGTGTAATCAACATTACATCTGTATCACCAGCGGTTGGAATTGCACTAATCAATTTATCGCCATCATTTAATTTAATACCAATAATTCCACGAGTCTTTGCATTTACAAACTCTGTGGTTCGTACCTTTTTAATAATTCCCTTGGCTGTTGTCATAATAAGATATTGATCATCAGAGAACTCTTTAAATGAAACTACAGCTGTAATTTCTTCATCTGGTCCTACTTGAAGTAATCCTTTAATATGAGCACCACGACTTGTTTTTTCCTGCTCAGGAATCTCATGAATCTTTATCCAATAGGCACGGCCAATATTTGTAATGAACAAGAGATGTTCTTTTGTAGAACCAATAAACAACTTATTAACATAATCATCTTCAAGAAGATTTGTTCCGTTGCTTCCTGTTCCTCCCCTACCCTGCTTTTTGTATTTTGTAACTGGAACTCGTTTGATATAACCAAGGCGAGAAATCATAACAACCATATCTTCGTCTTTAATCATATCTTCCAGGTTGATTTCTTCTACTTCATCATGAACAATTTCTGTTCGACGCTCATCACCATATTTTGCTGCAAGTTCATTTGTATCATTTTTGATAACCTGCATAATTTTATCACTGTTATCGAGCAAATCCTGAAGATAATCAATCCAAGCCTGAAGTTCTTTAATTTCCTTCTGCAAATCTTCAATATTCAAATGAGTGAGTCGTTTGAGCTGCATATCAACTACAGCCTGAGACTGTTCTTCATCAAAACCAAATCTTTTTTCCAAAGCAAGTCTGGCCGAATCGGTTGTAGCACTTTCTTTGATAATTTTAATTACTTCATCAATATTGTTGATTGCTGTAATCAAAGCTTCCAAAATGTGCATTCTATGCTTTGCAGCTTTTAAATCATAAATGGAACGGCGAGTGATAACTTCAAATCTATGATCAACAAAATGTTTAATTAATTGCTTTAATGTAAGAACTTCTGGTTTAAGATATGTTTGTGGAAGTGTTAAATATGGTTGTTCATCATAGCGAGGAGTTCCTTCTTTTGCCTGTGGAACAAGTGCTAGATTTATAACACCAAAGTTTGACTGTAAATCTGTTTTAGCAAAAAGCTGATTAAGTACAATTTTTGTAACTGCACCTTTTTTCAGATCAACAACAAGTCGCATACCACTTCGGTCTGAAGATTCATCGTTGGCATCGATAATACCTTCAATCTGTTTGTCTCTATTTAATTCCTTAATTTTTCTGATTATGTTTGTTGTATTTACGCCATAAGGAACTTCTGTAAATACAATTGATTCTTTTCCTTTTTTATCTGTTTCAATAATAAACTTGGAACGGATTACAATTTTTCCACGACCGGTTGTATAAGCTTTTTTAATTCCGCTTGTTCCGTAAATAATACCACCTGTTGGGAAATCTGGTCCTTTAATGTGATGCATTAATTCATCTATTGTTATTTCAGGATTATCGATATAAGCGGCAATTGCAGATGCTACTTCACGAAGATTGTGTGTTGGCATATTTGTTGCCATACCAACGGCAATTCCAGTTGTACCGTTACACAAAAGAAAAGGAAACTTAGCGGGAAGAACTGATGGCTCTGTGTGTTCATCATCGAAGTTTGGAATCATATCAACTGTGTTTTTGTTGATGTCGTCAACCATTTCTTCGGTGAGTTTTGTCATTTTTGCTTCGGTGTATCGATAGGCGGCGGCTGGGTCTCCGGCAATTGTACCAAAGTTTCCCTGTGGATGAACGGTTGTGTAGCGCTGAGCAAAATCTTGTCCAAGACGAACAAGGGCATCGTAAACAGAAGCGTCTCCATGTGGATGATATTTACCTAAAACTTCACCAACGATTGTGGCACATTTTTTTGTTTTTCCACTGTTGGCAAGATGAAGTGTATCCATTGCATACATGATTCGACGATGAACTGGCTTTAATCCATCTCGAACATCTGGAAGTGCACGCTGAACAATTACCGACATTGAGTAGTCGATATAAGCTTTTTTAACTTCATCCTCGATTGGGATTTTTATAACTGTTCCACCTTCTTTGGTTGTTTCTTCTTGTAGCATTTATATTTCCTTAATTAACTAACGGTCGTTATTTTTTATAATCAAATGTTTTTTGTTTTCTGGATAATTTCCTAAAAACATCCGACTAAATCTAAATATTAAATATCAAGGTTTGCATAACTTGAGTTTTTTTCGATGAAGTCTCGACGAGGTTCAACTTCTTCGCCCATACAAACACTAAAAATATTATCAGCGGCAATGGCATCTGGAATTGTAACTACACGCATTTTTCTGTGAGCTGGATCCATGGTAGTTTCCCACAACTGTTTTCCATCCATTTCACCAAGACCTTTGTAACGCTGAACATCGGCTTTTTCTCGATTTTCACCAAGAGCTTCCAATGCGGCATCTCGTTCGGCATCTGAATAACAATAAACTGGTTCTTTTTTTCCAAGCTGAACTTTGAATAAAGGTGGCATTGCTAAATAAACATATCCGCCTTCGATGAGTTGTGGCATATAACGGAAGAAGAATGTTAAAAGCAATGTTCGAATGTGAGAACCGTCAACATCGGCATCGGCCATAATAATAATTTTATGATAGCGAAGTTTTTCAATGTTGAAGTCTTTGCCAAATCCTGTTCCAAGTGTGGCAATAACTGGTTGAAGTTTGTCGTTGTCGCGAACTTTTTCTGGACGAACTTTTTCTACATTTAACATTTTTCCCCAAAGTGGAAGAATGGCCTGATGTTTTGGATCGCGTCCTTTTTTTGCAGAACCGCCGGCAGAATCTCCTTCGACGATGTAAACTTCACAAGAAGCTGGGTCGTGTTTTTCTGAACAGTCTGCTAATTTTTCTGGCATACCAAAACCATCGTTGGCATTTTTTTTGCGCATATTGTCTTTTGCTTTTCTAGCGGCAATACGAGCTTTTGCTTCATCCATAGTCTTTTTAAGGATTGCTTCCAAAACTGCAGGATTCTGTTCAAAATAAATTGTCAGCTTTTCTTTTACAATTTGATCTACGATTGTACGAACTTCTGTGTTTCCAAGTTTTTCCTTTGTTTGACCTTCAAACTCTGGTTCTGGAACTTTCATGGAAATAACTGCTGTTAATCCTGAAGCCATATCTTCGTAAGTAAGTTTTTCGTCTTTATCTAACTGTTTTTTAAGTTTTTCGTTTGCATCCAGGAACTTATTTAAAACAAAACGAAGGGCAGACTTAAAGCCGTCTAAATGTGTACCACCTTCGCGAGTATGAATGTCGTTTACATAATTCTGTACATTTTCTGAATAACCGTTGTTGTAATGCATTGAGATTTCTGTAACGACATCATCTTTTGTTTCATTGATATAAATTGGTTCTTCTGGAACAACTGCTTTTCCTGTATCAATCATTTTTACAAACTCATTGATACCGCCAATAAATTGAAGAACTTCTTCTTTTGGATTTTCTAATCTCTCGTCTCGGAAAGTGATTTTTATTCCTGAGTTTAAAAAAGCCAATTCTCGAAGACGCTCTTTTAATGTGCCAAAGTCGTATTGTGTTGTTTCGGTAAAAATGGTTTTATCGGCTTTCCAACGGATTATTGTTCCTGTTTCGTCTGTATCGCCAATAATTTCTACTTTTGTTTTTGGGATTCCTCGTTCATATTTTTGCTGATGAATGTGTCCGTCTCGTTTTACTGTGGCTTCCATCCAATCTGAAAGTGCATTTACACAAGAAACACCAACACCATGCAAACCACCGGAAACTTTGTAGGAACCTTTATCGAACTTACCACCTGCATGAAGCTTTGTGAGTACAAGTTCCAATGCGCTGATTTTTTCGTCTGGGTGAATATCTACTGGAATACCTCGTCCATTATCTTCAACACGAACTACATCGTTTTTTTCCAAAGCAACTACAATATTATCACAAAATCCTGCCATTGCTTCATCGATTGAGTTATCTACTGTTTCGTAAACAAGATGATGAAGACCGCGTGGACCTGTCGATCCAATATACATACCAGGTCTTTTACGAACTGCTTCCAGTCCTTTTAAAACCTGAATACTACTTGCACCGTAATTTTCAGCCATTTTTTATTTCCTTAGTTAATTATTTTATATTTGGATAAAAAATAGACACCCCACCGTATAAATGTCTATTATATAAGAATATAATAATTATAAACTAAAAAATGCTTATTTTCAATGAATAACGGGCGTTAGTTTAAATTTTAAATAACGCTCTTTAGTTTATGATTTTTTGTGCAAAGGCGTGGAGTGGTGCGTAGCAGCCACTGGAGCGAACGGGAATTGAGTTTTGCGAAATTACCGTGAGTGAAGCGGCCGAGGGTTACTGAGCCACGGAAGGCCGTTTTGTGGTTGAGATTTGGCCCGACCCTTGAAGAAAATCAATAAGTTGAGGATAATAATAAAACTATGGCTAATCAGATTTATAAAGAAGCTTGGAATTACTGCATGGATGAGCTTCATAAAAAATATATTGCGGATAATGATGAAGATGAGTTTGTAATGTGGTTCAACATGAAATATGTTGAAGATACGATTGATTCGATTACTGTTTCGGTGGCATCGCCTTTTATGCAGAATATGATTCAGACGAAGGGTTATTTTGATGTGGTGCAGAAAAAAATTTGCGAGATTACCGGGCAGAATAATATAAAAATTAAGCCGATTGTTGTGGCGGAACAAATTTATTCTCCTGATGAAGATGATGGGGATGAATTTGATGATTCTGACGAAGGGGATGAGGAGAATTTTGATGAATTTTCTAATGACAACGATTTTGGCGGAAAAATTTTAGATTCGAAAGATAGGCTTTTTTTGGATATTCAGAAAAACATGAAAAATTCTGAGGAAAAAAAGGCTAAGAAAAAGCATCCTCTTTTGCAGGAAGAATTTACTTTTGAGACTTTTATTCCTGGGGACAATAGTGTTTTTGCTTACAATGCATCTTTGGCTATTGCGAAAAAACCTGGCGAACAATACAACCCAATTTTGCTTTATGGTGATTCTGGACTGGGAAAAACTCATTTGATGCAGGCGATTGGAAATTACATTTATAACAATGGCGGGGAAAAATTAAAAATTTGTTATACTTCTGCGGAAAGTTTTACTAATGAATTTATTCTTTCTACAAAGGAAGGAACGACTAAAGAATTTAAAAATAAGTACAGGAATTTGGATGTTTTGCTTTTGGACGACATTCATTTTTTGCAGAACAAGGATGCTACTCAGGAAGAACTGTTCTACACTTTTAATGCTTTGCACGAAAAACATGCGCAGATGGTTTTTACTTGCGACCGGCCGATTAAGGAAATTAAAACGCTTACTTCCAGACTGGTTAGCAGGTTGGCCAATGGTTTGTGCATTGACATAAAGGTTCCAAATTACGAAACCCGTTGTGCAATTTTGCAGAAAAAAGCTGAGCAGATTGGTGTTCATGTTGATGAAAAAGTAATTAATTACATTGCGGGAAATGTTGAGACTAATGTTCGAGAGTTGGAAGCGGCGTTGAAACAGGTTTTGGCTTATGCAGAATTGATTGAACAGGAACCAACTTTGGAACTTGCAAAAGATCAGCTGAAAGGAATTTTATCTAGCAATTCTAATCAGTTTATTTCGCTGGACATTATTAAAAAAGTAATTGCAGATAACTACCAAATTTCGGTTTCTGATTTGACTGGTAAAAAAAGGGACAAAAAATTTACTATTCCAAGACAGATTGCTATTTATATTGCCAGAGAAATTTCTGAATATACTTACCCTGAATTGGCTTACCAGTTTAATAAAAAGGACCATACCACAATTATGCATGCCTACAACAATATTTCCCAGCAAATTAAAATTGACCCGAATTTGCAGTCGAAAATAAATATTTTTATTAGGGAAATAAAGGAATATAAGGCAAAGTAAAAATGTATATAAATGAATATAAATGTGTATAAGTACACTTTTATTTGTTTATAATTTGTGGATAAATTGGTGATTATAAATTAAAATGTTTAAATGTGGATTAGTTAGTAAATAACACTGGTTAGTTTTCCACTTTGTAATTCTATATTTTATAAAGAGTTAACACAGTTATCCACATAATGAACATAGCTTATTATTACTATTACTAAAATTTATAAAGTTAATAATAATATAACAAAGATAAACATTTCAAAAAAATTTTTGGGAAAGCCAAAAATGCAAGGAGAAAAAATGAAGTTTGTATTCGATAGAGATGCAATGATAAAAGAAATTGCAATTGCACAGGAAGTAATTACAAATAAAAGTCCACTTTCTATACTTTCTAATGTTTTATTAATTGCAGAAAACGGTGAGCTTGTTATAAAAGCTACAGATTCAACTGTCAGATTTACAACTTCTGTTCCTGTTGATATTGAAGAAGAAGGAAGAACTACGGTTTTTTGCGACAAGTTTATGAGCATTCTTTCTTCTTTGCCTTCTGGAGATGTTGAGTTTAAACAGGATGAACTTTATTCAGTAACAATTAAGCCAATCAACAAAAAGGTAAAGTTCCAGTTGAAAACTCAGGCAAGCGATAAGTTCCCAGAAATTGGTTCTTCCGAAAATGTACCTTTCTTTGAAATTGCCGCCCGTGATTTTAAAGAAATGATAAAACAGACAATTTTTGCAGTTTCCCACGAAATTAGAAATAAAACTTTTATGACCGGTGCATATTTTATTAAAAAGGATGATGTTTTAACTATGGTTGCTACAGACGGTCGCCGACTTTCTTGCGTAACAAAAGATGCACTTGGAGTTCCTGATTTTCCACCAGCCATTATTCCTACAAAAGTTTTGGCTTCTGTTTTGAAAAATGTTTCTGATGAAGGAAATATTCAGCTTTCTGTAATTGACAAATCAATTTTTATAAAGTTTGCAAATGTTGAGTTTTCTTCAAACTTAATCGAAGGTCAGTTCCCAAATTACGAAAAAGTAATTCCACAAAATTTAACAACTTCTTTCCAGGTAAATAAATCAGATCTTGAATCAGCATTAAAACGAACAAGCATTATGGCTGATAAAGAAATCAACAAGATTATGTTCAAAATTACTTCTGGCGTTTTAAGTATTGTTTCTCCGGAAACTGCCAATGGTGCTGCAGAAGAAGAAATACCTTGTAGATACGATGGAAAAGATATTTCAATGGCGTTAAATTTTATATATGTTTCTGAACCTCTTAAAGTAATTGATGCAGAAAATATTGTTTTTAATTTTAATGTTGATGAAACTTTTGCTGATAATCTTGTGGTAACAAAAGCAATTATTGTAAAGCCAGAAACAAGCAGCGATTATTTGCATGTAATTATGCCTTTAAAATAAAGTTTATAATTTTTTATAAAAATATAAAAAGCATTTTCAATTTAATTTTTTTAATTTTAGCTTGGATTAAATGCCATTTATTTATCAGACATTTTATAATTTCCGTAATCTTAAAAATGATACAATAGACCTTTCTTCTCGGGAGGTCTATTTTGTAGGCGAAAATGGTCAGGGAAAAAGTAATATCCTTGAATCTTTGTACTACTCTGCTTACGGAATATCTTTTAGAACACATACAGATTCTCAAATTGTTAAAGCCGGGCAAAAGGATTTTAGTGTAAATACTTTGTACAATAAAGGCGAAAATGATACACAAAAAATTGCCGTAATTTTTGAAAACAATAAAAAGCGCATCGAAAAAAACAGTAAAAAAATCCAGGACAGAAAAGAGCTTATAAATACTATTCCTTGCATTCTTTTTTGTCATGATGATTTAAAATTTGCTATTGGTGAACCAGAATGCCGTCGTTTTTTTATTGATCAGTCTTTAACTTTGTATGATTCTCTTTACATTGATGATTTACGAAATTACAAAAAAGTTTTAAAAAGCCGAAATGCAATTTTAAAAAGTCATGAATATGAAATGCTTGATGTTTATGACAGTCAATTGGCGGCGCTGGGCTTAATCATCCAGGAAAAACGCAAAAAGGCAATTTTTCAGTTCAACGAGATTTTTGGCAAGATTTTTGAAGAAATAACGGGAATTAGTGGATTAAGCATAAATTATTATCCTTCCTGGAAAGAGATTGATATTTCAAAAGACGGCGAAAAATCATTGTTAAAAAAGTTTCCGACAATTCCAGATATTTTGAATCTTCTTGCAGAAAAAAGAGACATTGATAAATATAACGAAACTTCAATGTCCGGTCCCCACAGAGATAGAATTAATTTTGTAAAAGATGGAAAATTATTTATACAGACAGCTTCAACAGGTCAGTGTCGTTTGATTTCGTTGATTTTAAGAGTTGCACAGTCGGTTTATTATACAAGAGCCACAGGTTTAAAACCAGTTTTGCTTATGGATGATGTTTTGTTGGAGCTCGATCCAGATAAAAGAACAAAACTAACAGCAATGTTGCCAGAATATGATCAATTGTTCTGTACATTTTTGCCTGGTGAACCTTATGAACGATATAAAAAACAAACAACTCGCATTTACACAATAAAACAAGGAGAATGGTATGGATAATGGAATGATTAATTGTTCAGATATGATTTCAAAAGTGCTAAATATGACTAATTTAGGTGACAACGAAATTGATTCTGTTTGGAAAAGTGTAGTATCTAAAATAAATAATTACGAAAGCAGTGATGATTGTGAACGAAAAATGCCTATTGGAGAAAGATTGGCTGGAAATACCAGAGTTGTAGATTTGAAAAAAGGCATTTTACTGGTAGAAACAGATCATTCCGGATGGATTCAATATTTGAAAATGTACCAGAAGTTTATAATTACAGGCTTAAAACGCGCACTACCCGATTTAAAAATTAACACTATGGCTTTTAGAATTACAGGTTCAAATGTAAGTTTAAGCGACAGTTATAATGAATCTTATTCCAGAGAAATTAAAAAAATGTCGGAAAACTTGGATAAACAGGATAAAGAAATTGAAAAGTTTTTCGAAAATAATAATACAGATTCTAACAAAAATAACAAAAAAACGGATGATTCCAGCAACCTTCCTCCAGAGCTTTTAGAAAAGTTTGAGAGTATAATGCAAAGTATGTTGACCAATCCCGAGAAATAATGTTATATATTTTGATACTATTTTTTAAATGGAAATTTTTTAAATAAATATATAAGGAGCCCGTACATGAAACGTACATATCAACCAAGTAAAGTAAAGCGCAATAGAAAATTCGGATTTAGAGCTCGAATGGCTACAAAAGGTGGTCGCAAAGTTTTAGCTCGTAGACGAGCAAAGGGACGCGCAAAATTAACTGTTTCTGACGAAAAGAAAAAGTACTAATTTTAGTGTTTGTTTTATTTTTTTAATTTTTAATTTATTGAAGGAATAAATGCAAACGGACTTTATACAAACGGGATTTTTTAAACGCGAAGAGCGAATAAAAAATCCCGCTGATTTTAAGAAGCTTTTTAAAAGCGGTCAAAAGATAAGTATTCCAGGTGCAAAGATTTTTTATCTAAAAAATAATCTGGATTATAACCGAGTAGGTTTTCCTTTAATTCGTGGCTACGGTAACGCGGTTCAAAGGAACTTATCAAAAAGATACAGCCGTGAAGTCTATCGTTTATTAAAATCACA
>JAKSTL010000088.1 GCA_024402595.1 Treponema sp.
TTGTAATGCGAGTTTTGCTGGTTTTTGCGAATGCAAAAATGGGAGCCTTTTGCGAACAAAGTAAAACTCGGTGAGCAATCGCAGGTTGCGACGCGCTCGTTCTCGTTTTGGGGGCGGGCGTTTTTTTTATGGACGCGCGGCCTCCTTGGTGCCAGTTCAGAGAACTGTAGCCTTCGCAGCAAAGCTGCTCGGAGACTCGCTCAAAACATTCCTCGAATGTTTTGCCGGCTTTCAGCCGTCGTTCCCTAGGTGGCTGCCTTCGGCACCCTTCCATAGCCTAACGCGTGCCCCAATATTGCGAGAATAATACGAGGTCTGTCCCCATTTATTTATCCGAAAATCTTTGTCAAAAAAAAGATAATAGCAGCAACTGTTATTGGAATTCTAAGAAGCCATACTAATTTTCCCATTTCCTTAAAAAAATTAAGCCAAGCACCAACAAGTAAAAATAGTATAATTACAGCAGTTAAAATTTCGGTAAACATTTTTTTCCTCTTTTAATTTGATTTTTATAAAATAAACTTAGTTCGTTTTCTTCAGGATCTGTAGTCAAAAAATCCCTGTTTTCATACCAGTAAGTTACCGGAAAATCTGTGCCCCACAAAATACGGTTTTTAAAATCATCAGTTTTCGATATTTTTTTAATTTCATCTTCACTAGAAAAAGCTGAATCCACAACAACATTTGGATATTTTTTCAGCATATATAATGATTTTTCTGCATTTTTTACATGACATAGTTGAACCCGACAGTTTGGGTGGGCTGCAATAAGCTTTTCAAATTTTTCAGGGCCATCAATTGCATCATCTTGTCCTGTGTGAATTACAACGGAAATTTTTCGCTGTTCAGCCAGCTTAAAAACTTTTTCTGCAAGTGCATAATCCTGAGGAGTTTCTAAATTCCAGTTCTGAGCCCGAGGATGAATCTTGAATCCTTCTTGAAACCATAGAAGTAATTGCCGTTTCTGCTTTGTTCGTATTTGTGTTCAAGTTCTGTATTTTGGGCGTATTTATTGCAGTTTTGTATGATGAAGACCTGCGTGCGGTGACAAATTCCATTAAATTTGCGAAGATTAAATTCTAATTGGGAGGGGAACGCCTTCTCCTCGCTCCAAACCTTCGGTTTTCCGCTACCCTTTCTGCGGGGACACCCCGCAATACCCCGTTCCCCATAAAATATGATTCTTAATTTCATCTTCGTTGAGAAAAACGAATCAATCACCACTTTAGTATGTGTTTTTCCATGCATTCGCTAATCAGGAAATTAAAATAATTCCACCTGAGTATGTTATCTGAAGGAGAATATGACCTTTACATGGTAATCCAAGTTCAAACTGAATTCTGTTATATTGCGTTCCCTCAGCCCAATTATCTATAACAATAGGCTTTGAAATAAATTTTCTAGATTCGCCTTCAATAAGAGAAAAAACGGCTTTACATGATTGATCAATCAAAGTTAAAGCTCCTGTAAAAGTTACAACATCACCAATATTTAAATAATAAGATGATGGAAATACTAATCGACCATATAAATCAATTCCCCCATTGTCTGTATATATAAGTAAATGATCTGGAGAAATCCATTGATTATTATCAAACTGCAATCCTGCAGAAATTTGAAAATTATACTCAGCCATAAATGTACTTCCTTATTCAATTAAAACTCTTTTGTATATCCTAATTCACGTATCCTTGCCTGTGTTGCCAATGACAAACTCGTTCCATGGAAAGTTCCATGAATATCATTTAGCTTCTGCCAGCCACCAAAAGTTATCTGTTTAATTGAGTCCGGAATTTGAATAAAAGTCAATTTTTTACAATCAAGAAAGGCTTCCTGTCCTATATATGTAACATTTTTATTTAAGAATACTTTCTGTAAATTTGAGCAATTTGAAAATACTCCTTCTTTAAGGATTAATTCAGGAGATTCCAGAAGAGATTTTATTCCCGTACTTTCTGGAATATCATAAAACGCTACTGCTATAAGATTCTGACAATTCTTAAAAGAATCTTTTCCTAATTCACGTAAAACAGGTGGAAAATCTATTGCTGTAATTTTATTACATTCCTGAAAAGCGTCTTTACCTATTGTTCGTACTCCAGTACCCCAATATATTTTTGTCAGATTAGAACACAAAGCAAAAGCACCTTCTTTAATCTCATCAGGAGCAATTTGTTGTGGATCATAACTAAAAGATAATACTTCGATTCCAGTCTTGGCAAATGCATATGAACCTATTGATTTCAAAGATTTCATTGGGAATAAAATATTTTTTACATCTTCACACGAAAGAAATACTGCAGATGGTATCTCTTTTATTCCTTCTTCGAAAAATACATTTTTTGTTCCTCTTGAACCAGCAAAAGTAAGATAATAACTAAAAATAGATGTATTAATGCCTTTAATGTCTTTTCTGCGCGATGGTTTATAAATCCAGTCTTTACAAACAACTATAGTTTCTGGTAATTCAGCACCAAAGAAAAGGCTTCCTTCCAAGACAATTTCTCTATTTGGTATCGGAAATTCCTTAATTCTACTTTGATCAAAACATTTCTCAGGAATTTTCTTTACAGTAGAAGGAATTGAAACTTTCTGACAGATTACATTAAAACGACCAAGATCAGTTACTCCTTCAGGAATAATAATTTCTTTATATTCGCCTTTAGCATTAACACACCATACAGGAACACCTTCCAAATATGTAGGAAATGTTAAAACATAATTTGCACCCTGTTCCGAACATCCAGTAATCTCAACTTTTGATCCATCTTTAGCTAAAGTATAATACCAAATACCAGACTGCCCTGATGTCTGTGCAAATAATTTTGTTGTTAATAATAAAATGTAAAATAGAATTATATTAAATTTCTTCATTTTACTAATCCATATAATTCATCAACAACTGAATTATATTTACTCAAAACTTCTGAAGTTTTATTAAAGAAATTCCGATCAATATTACATTTAGCCATTAACTTGTCAATGATCGCCTTTTCTGCAGGATCTAATACACCATCTGCATAAACAAGTCCTGTCAACTCAACAAGAACCTTCTTCTTGTCACTATCAGAAGACTTAGATATTATATCTATAAAATAATCTTCATCCTTTTCTAAATCTATACAATTAAATGGTATATTGGCTTCTACACAAGCACATTCAATCATCTTTACTTCAGTTTCGTCAAAAACACCATCTGCCATACTAATTATTCTTGCTAAATTTACAAAAGCCTTTTTTTCAGCATCTCCAAGTTTTGATAAAAACATATTTTCCTCCAAATAATCTACTAAAAGAATATTGCACCTAAAATACAAGCCCCTATTCCAATTCCAGCTACTTTACCGAGTGTTTTTCCTGCTTTTTTTAAATCAATATCAGGAAGATCCCATCCGCCTCCACTATATGACGAACCACTGCTTGATGAACTATATGATCTTTGGGCATATTGAGCCTGTTGTTTTGCATACTCTGCTTGTTGTCTTGCAGCTTCAGCTTGTTGTTTCTGGTAGTCCAACATTTGTCGTTCTTGACGTTGTTTTTCCCAATTACACATACTACATATTCCATTTAATGGAAGGTTCCACGATCCCATACCACTAGCTGGAGCATTGCCTCCTCCATCCCATTTGGAACCACAACTACATCTATAATATGCCATATATAAACTCCTTATTATATTTTTAAACTATTTCTTTGAATTCTACACAGTTACATCTTCAACCGTGCATTTATCCTTTTTAATTTTCATGGCCAACAATGCCTGATCCATTTTTGCAAGGCATTCTGGGTTATCAAGACAGCACCAATAGTCTTCTCTAAATAGCTTGCTTCTAATGAATATTCTTACTCTGTCGCCTGAATTAAAGTTTTTTTTGCACATAAAACAAGAATCTCCAGGTTTTACAGTTATACCCATATTGCACCTCGTGATGGATCTTTATTATTTCAATATTAAATATTGAGTTATAGGTTAAATATAACATCAAATATATAGTTCGTCTAATAAATTCAATATTTTATTTTGAATTTATAAAAAATCTCCATATTTAATTCCATTTTTAATTTTATCAACGTGCTTATACTTTTAACTATGGATGTAAAAAGTGTTTTTGGGAGCAATTTGAAAAAATACAGAAAAATATTGAAATATACTCAGGAAGAATTAGCCGAAAAAATGGGAATCACTCCTCAGCATTTGAGTCTTATAGAAACTGGTGTTACTTTTGTTTCGGCTGATATTATTGAAAAAGCTTCTGCTCTTTTGAATGTGTCTTATGCCAGCTTGTTTTATAATCAGGAAGAAATTGATGGCAGCGAAAACTTTATATCCAAAATTGATAACATTATTCATGAAGAAATAATTAAGGCTGAAAATAACATTCGTAACCGTATTCGTACTTAATGAAAAAATGTTTCAATAAAGTTGGGTTTATTTTGTAAAATAATATATACTAAGTAAAAAATAATTGACTATATGCTAATTAGATGTTAATTTAATTATATGAACGAAATTCTAAAAAAATTACGTACTTTGTATAATTATTCTCAGTCTTATGTGGCGGAATATCTGAAGATTTCTCGGCAGATGTATATCAAATATGAAAGTGGTGAAGTAGAACCATCTGTAAAGGTTGTAACAGATTTATGCCACTTATATAAAGTATCTTATGATACAATTCTTGGTGAGCAGGATTTTTTACAAGGGAAATCTGATGAGTCAAAAGGTTTTTGTGCTTCTAAAAGTTCAGGGGAATGTTATGTTGCTTCTCCGGCAGTTCATTATGGTACAAATAAATCATATTCTGCATTGCAATCAAAGGCAATAAATCAAATAAAAGAGCTTTCAGATTTTCAGATTATTTCAGTTTTGGCTTATATGAAACTTCTGGATGAGGAAATGGCAGAAAATACTAAAAGCAAATATAGAAAATTAATGGCTAATCCTGTAAATCCAGTTGAAGTCGAAAAAATCAATGCAGTTTATGACAAAATTCCAAAAGAGGAACAACTAAGATTTGTAAAAGCAGGTTCAGAAAATGTATGTGAGGTCTTAAAAAATGACACGTGGTGAAATCTGATGGGTTGATTTTGGCGTTCCAAATGGTAGCGAGGCAGGTTACAGGCATCCTGCAATTGTTGTTCAAAACGATAATTATAATGCCAGCTTGTTTTATAATCAGGAAGAAATTGATGGCAGCGAAAACTTTATATCCAAAATAGACAACATTATTCATGAAGAAATAATTAACGCAGAAAAGAACATTCGTAACCGTATTCGTGAATAATAAAAAATCAAACCCGAACTCAAAGCTCACCCACCAGTGCGCCCCAAGTTCGGGCTTAACAAAATAGTTTAATTTTAACCACTCACGCTAGAGTCAAGAAACTTTTTTATTCCCCAAGCGTGAGACATCCTTTCTATTCGCGAACAAACTTCCAAAGTGCGCCAGTTGCCCCTTCATAAGCATTATAAATTGCAAATACAGTAAGACCACCAACACAATCCGAAGCCAGTTTCATGCTACCAGAAATTGTAAACTCTTCACCCGCTGGAACATAATCCGCAATAGACATACTCCAGTTATCAGCACCAACTTCCTTCCACCAACCCGCAGCTTCAGACTGATCAACCAAAGCATAAATAATTGGTCCCTGGATTTCTGCATCAGAAGTTCCCTTGAAAACAAAGTTTACAGTATCACCCTTCTTTGGAAGATAATATTTGAACTGTGGACATTCAGTAACATTCATAAAAGTCTTGTAGTTTGTAACCACATTTCCATCAGCATCACCAACTTCCCACTGAATCAATTTCATAGCATCCGCAATGTTAATATCAAATGTAAGTTCACCTTCTGGACGAGTAACAACTTCACCAGCATCAAGAGCAGTATTAGTAGTTTCAACAGTCTTTTCCCAAGTAATCTTTGCAGCCTTACCAGTTACAGGATATTTTGCTGGATCATTTTTAATAAGACAGTTGTCATAATAAAGGTCAAAGAAAACAGCCGATTTTGCAGAAGGAGCACTTCCATCCAAAGTATAAGTCTTAACACCTTCAAAAGGAACACCCGCTTTAATATCTTCAGCCAAAGCCAATTCACACTGATCCTGCGAAATCAAATTATTCCATGTGCTGTGATTAGAAATACACAATTCAATACCAGGAATATCAATATCCGATACACCCTTGTAATGAACTTCAAAAGTGTCGCCAATCTGAGGAGGATCAAATTTCAAAAAATCAGTAAAATCGTTGTTGCTTCCATAAATTGCAGTATCATTCAAAGTCTTGAATTTAGAAACATTTCCCGATTTTGCATCAGCAAGATCAATCACATAAGTTCTTGGATGACTAACACTTGAAACAAATGCTTCATTTTTTCCTGTAGAAGCACAACCCACCAAAAAAGCACAAAGGCTCAAACCTAAGGCCAAAACACCTAAATTTTTTTTCATACGATCTCCTAAAATTAAGTAATTTTAATAATTCTTAAACTAATTATAATACAAAAAAAATAAATTTAAACTAAAATTTAATTAAAAATCATAAAAATTATTAACTCATTTCACCTTATTTTACTTAATTTCATCTGGGGACATTTTTGCTGACGCAAAAACCGGGGTGTTCCGTACTTCGCTACCGCTCACTGTCCTCGCTTCGCTGCGGTCAGCTCCTTCGTCGGTACTCCATACCCCTTGTCTCAAATTTCCCAAGTTTTTTAATAAAAAAAAGAAAGCCATATTTTTTGACAAATAAAACTTTTTCCATTGATAATTGAATTAACTAAAAAATTACCACTTTCATGGTAAAAAAAGAGGTACCCAGTAAACATTTGTCATGCTGAACTTGTTTCAGCATCTCACAAGAAAAAGACAAATATCATAGGAGTTTAAACTAATACTATGATACAAACTTATTGGCACCCTCCAACGCAATTTATAAGGAGACCTGTTAAAAATTACATCCGTGTAATTTTTTTCACACAAGTTTGCAAATGCATTGCATTCACAAACTTGGATTCAGCGCCTCCAACGCTGCCGCTAACGCGGTGTTTTTATAGGAGTACATTATGAAAAAATCTTTTTGTTTAATTCTTTTATCTATTTTATTATCACAATTTTTAGTTGCCGCTTCGTATAATGAAGATTTTTCCATTAAAGTAAATGTTCCAGACACTTCCAGCAGCTATATGAAAAAAGCCCAAAAAATGGACACTAAAATGACAGCCCTGGAACTTACAGAAAAAATGGGAAACGGAATCAATCTTGGCAATACACTCGAAGCAACAAGAAACTGGTTTGGTAGCGCCGAACGGGAACCAACTTATTACGAACAATTGTGGGGTCAGCCACTTACAACAAAAGCCACCTTCGAAGCCTATAAAGAAGCCGGTTTTGATTCAGTTCGAATCCCAATTGCATGGACAAATATGATGCCCTACGAAAAAGGTAACTATAATATCGCACCCGCAATGTTGGATCATGTAGAAGAAATAGTAAATTATGCACTAGATTCCGGCCTTTATGTCATAATCAACGACCATTGGGATTCTCAGTGGTGGGGAATGTTTGGTTCCGCAGAAAAAAAATATCGTAAAGCCGCAATCACTTTGTACAAATCCATGTGGACACAAATTGCCGTCAGATTCAAAAACTACGACGAAAGACTTATTTTCGAAGCCGCAAACGAAGAATTAGGAAGCCGCTTAAATGACGATACCGCTTTTTCCAAGAAAAAACGAGGTATTTTATCAGAAGCCGAATGTTACGATGCCACATATAAAATCAATCAGTGCTTTGTTGATGTAGTTCGCGAAACTGGCGGCAATAATAAAAATCGATTCCTGTTAATTGCCGGTTACGATACAGATATTGGAAAAACCACCGCTCCAAGCTACAAAATGCCCGAAGATAAAGTAAAAAATCGTCTGTTAATTTCCGTTCATTATTATACACCATCAACATATTGTATTTTAAGTGAAGATGCCTCCTGGGGAAAAGTAAAAAACTCCTGGGGAAGCAAACAGGACTATAAACTAATGGACGATACTTTTGCAAAAATGAAGAAGTTCACAGACAAAGGTTACGGTGTAATCATTGGTGAATATGGAGTTGCACGCACAAAAACAGGCGAAATGAAAGACGGAACTTGTCTCTGGATGCAGAATGTGGTAGCAAATTGCGATAAATATAATTATGTACCTATGCTTTGGGATTGTAACGGCTTTTTCAAAAAAACTGGAAAAGTTGGTTTTGAAACAGAAGAAATGGCCGCTATTTACAAAAAATAATTATTACACTAAGGCTCACATTTATAGTAAAATATTAAAATCCTATTCTCTATTGTATACAAAAAGAGGGTAGGATATATTTTTTCATACAGTTTTATTGGAGTAAATTATGTTAAATTTCGAAAGCGATTATATTGAAGGCGCTCATCCAAAGGTTTTGGACGCTCTTGTAAAAACTAATTTTCAGGCTCTTTCTGGTTATGGCGTAGATGAATATTCGGCATCAGCCAAAGAAAAAATTGCAAAAGCCTGCCAGTGTACAAACGCACAAATCACCTTCATAACAGGAGGAACTCAGACAAATCAGCTGGTTATCAGTTCAATGTTAAAACAATATCAAGGCGTTGTTGCAGCGACTACTGGCCATGTAAGCCTTCACGAAGGAGGTGCAATTGAATATACAGGCCATAAAGTACTAACTGTTCCAGGCCACGAAGGAAAAATGAAAGCCGAAGAACTTAATCAATATCTGACAGATTTTTTCAACGACGGCAACAACGAACACATGGTTTTCCCAGGAATGGTTTATATTTCTTATCCAACAGAATATGGAACTTTGTATTCAAAAAAAGAACTGGAAGACATTTCTAAAGTTTGCAAAGAATACAAACTACCACTTTTCCTTGATGGAGCTCGTCTTGGTTATGGTTTAATGAGCAATTCCTGCGATTTATCTTTAGCAGACATAGCCGCATTATGTGATGTTTTTTACATTGGCGGAACAAAAGTTGGTGCTCTTTGTGGCGAGGCAGTTGTTTTTACAAAAAATAATGAACCGGAACATTTTGTAAATCTTACAAAAAAACATGGTGCTCTTCTGGCAAAAGGCCGCCTAAATGGCATTCAGTTTGATACACTTTTTACAGACAACCTCTATTTTGAAATCAGCAAGAACGCTATAGATATGGCAGAACTTATGAAAAATGGTTTCAAATCTGCCGGCTACTCATTCTTACTAGATTCACCAACAAATCAGCAATTCATAATCCTTGAAAATAAAAAAATGGAAGAATTGTCAAAAAATGTTCGTTTCTGTTTCTGGGAAAAAGTTGACGAAACCCATACTGCCGTTCGTTTTGCAACCAGCTGGGCAACAACCAAAGAAAAAGTCGAAGAACTTCTAAACCTAATCTAATCTGCCCAGATTTCTTTATCTTTCCAAACTGTCAGGAATGTCCAAAAAGTTTATGTAGTGCGGTCATTGAGGCTCTCGAAATGCCCCTTTTACTGAATATGGTGGTTTTAAGAGCTGGTTCCTGAGCCTGTCGAAGGGTTGGTTCCTGAGCTTGTCGAAGGGCTCAACCACCACATTTTCATCCCGAACAAAACTTCTGTTATCCCGAACAAAACCTCTGTTAGAAGCTGTCTAATAAGTATCTGTCATGCTGAATTTATTTCAGCATCCCACTAGATTTACTGTGAGATCCTGAAACTAGTTCAGGATGACACTGTGAATTATAATTTTTGGACAACCCCTCTCACAATAAACCAAGTAGAACACAAAAACAGATTTATTATAAAAAAATACTTTTTAGACAACCTCTCTCGCCACCAATCAGTCTTCATCCCCATCATTCTTGAATAAAACAAAAGTATGTGAATCTCATAATCAAAATATTTGGTTAAATAAAAAAGGCTCCTGTTTTACCAGAAGCCTTTGTGAGCTACACTGGATTCGAACCAGTGACCCACGCCTTAAAAGGGCGTTGCTCT
>JAKSTL010000089.1 GCA_024402595.1 Treponema sp.
TTATGAAGCTAAATCCTCGTTTTTTACAAACCTGTTGGCACTACATATTGTCTATCTTTCCGCCCTTAGAACCTTTTTGGAAGCCCCGTTTTCCTGCTCCCATGTTTATAAATGTCTGAACCTTTTATAAAATATTTGTCATCTCAATCAAAATACTTCGATTGAAATGACAGATTTTGGTGAAAATGACAAGAAATTTTATATATGTTAAAATAGTTTATTAGGAGACTATTTGGTATGACTATTGCAGAAGAATTTAATAAAGAAAAAGCAATTGCAGGAAAGTTTTATACAGTTTTAGAGTTTAACTGCTTTAAAAGAATATCTGATGATTTTTTGAACAACTATAAATTGTTGAATGAGATACAAGAATATCTTGAAAATCAAAAAGAAAAAAAATGGGGAATCTATATTATTTATGTAGAAAAACCAATTAATTATTCCGCGGTTGCAACAGCTTATAATGAAGCAAAGGAAGATGGTTATTGTATGTCTCGAGCTCCAGAGAATTCAAATGAAGAAAAATCTTGTCTATATGTAGGAAGTTCTCAGAATGTATATAACCGATTAAAAAAGCATGTTGGCTGGAAAGGTTCCTATAAAAAGGAATATGCACTTCATATGGACCAATGGCTTAAGGATAACAAAGTCAGAATTGAATTGTATGACATGGATCCTGAAATTCTTGAAACAATTGGTCCAGATTCTGAATTGATGAGCAATGAATTGAAAATGCAGCTGATAGAGGATATTTTCTGGTCTGTACAAAAACCTCTTTTTGGAAAAAAAGGCGGGAAGTAATCAGACCATTGATTTTAGTTCCTGGTCAATCAAATTCAGTAAACTGTCATCCATTTTGTATATTTCTGAATATTTCACTGTGAATGCTAGCTTTGCCGGACTATGGAATTTATTTAAGTTTACTTCTAATTCATTCTGCTTGTTCCATTCATATGTCAGACCGTAGTTGTATTTTCTTGTAAGAATCTGAATTTTATTGATATTGGAATCTATGATTGCCTGATCATTTTTAGAAAGATTCATATTTAATGCAGAAAGTACATTCTGACGGCTGTTTTGCGAAATCTGTTCTGTTATTTTTGAAGTCTTTGAATCTGCTTGTGTAAAATCATTTTCCATAATTTGAACTTCTTTTAGTTTAAATATATTTTCTAAATGCTCAGCTAAAGTTTCCTGTAGATTCAGTATGAAAGCAGGCATAAGAGTAAGTTCATCTTCACTAAAAAATATAAAAAGCTGCAGTTTTGGAATGATTAACTCAAATCCGTTATTAACCTGATTAAACAAAACAGTGATTTTTTTAGGGCAGAGAAGTGTGGAATTATAACAATACACTGTAGAAACCGGATCAAAGAAACTTGTAAAGCAGGTGCTCTGGTCAGGATAAAATCTGTTTTGTTTTCCTTCTGTCAGATATTGCAGGGCCAGCAGATATGGAAAGAAATGATGTTCTATGTTTCGGGCAGGCAGCTTCATTAGGTTGCCATAGGAATCTGGCAGAACCTGTAAAAGCATTTTCAACTGAGTCATTGCATCATCTTTTGTATTTACCGAAGTCAGAAGCTTTTTTTGTTTCAAAGAATCTTTTACTTTTTCATAATAGTCTTTCCAGTAAATTACCGCATTTACAGAAACACATTTTTTTTCAGAAAACTTTTTCCAGATTACAGGATGAGTATTAAGCCATTTTGAATTATCCAGCAATTCTCTTTCTTTTGTTTTTAGAACAATTTGTTTTGTGAGGCTGTTTTTCAATGCTCCGTCAAAAAGTAAAAAAGAGTTGTTAGATTCTGAAAGTTCAATTTTTTTTATGCTGCAATTTACAAAGGCCTTTTCTTCGATTTGTGTTAGAGTAGATGGCAGATTAAGAGATTCAATTTTGCTGTTTAAAAAACTGAATTTTTTGATTATCCGAATCCCTTCTGGAATTATAATGTTTTCCGCTGGAAGATAATCAGTACAATGAGGAATGGATTCTAATTCATTAGAGAAAGTTATTGAATGAAATTGCAGGTGCTGCTTACTTAAATAATTCAATAAGTCTTCAAAGCAGGCATTTAAAAAATTTCCTGATAAAACTAAATCTGTTTCTGCAAAATTCTCCAAAGGATTTTCCAGAAAATAACGTTCTGTTCTGCCAAAAATTTTAATTTCTTCTGCATTAATAGTTATAGTTTTTATAGCTGTGCCTCCAGTTTTTTTAAATCTTCTTCCAAATTATACGCTCTGATTATTTTTGTTATTTTGATTTTCATAGCAGAGCTTTTCTTTATAAATGTTATAGATATCACTCTTTCTGCATAATCATGATTCCATTCAATATCGATTCCTTCAAAATAACCTTTGTTATGAAGCATTTGCCGGATTCTATTGATTATAAGTCCTTCAACATTGACTGTACTTGCAATTGAAATCTCATTGAGTTTTCCACAAATCTCATTTATTCCTAATTCGTTAATGCTTTTTCGATAGGCTTTTTCCTGATATATCCATTCAATAAGATGCTGATTCCTATATTCAATAAAATATGGAATAAGATACACTTCATCATGGGAAAAGTTGATTTTTTCAAAACGGCTTTCAAAGTGAACTGTATCAAGCTTTACAGAAAATTCGCCAAAAAAATCTTTTCCTTCATATTGAGTTTCAAAATATCTGGCAGGAATGTGTTCTTTCAGCTTTTTAAAGCAGCCACCGATGGTTTTACAGTTTCTCAAATCCATTTTATATCTGTCAGGTTCTAGAAAAATGAAATCGTAGAAATGACTGTAATCCATTTTAGGGTAGTAAGCACAAATGTTTTTCCAGAAAAGAACATCATAAGCTGCATTCCCATTTTCCAAAATAAACTGCAGGTCTGAGATGTTGTTTTTCATTTCATTAAAGGTAAATAAAAATTCACCTTCATCTTGGGGAAATAGAACCAGATGTTCACATTCTTCTGAAGTCAGACGATTTCTGGCAAGCTTTAAGGTTTTTACGTATTCCAATTTATTCCAGTATTGAAGATGATCTGACATAAACTGACTTACAAAATCCAATACAACATTATTTGACATTTACCCATCCTGTTTTAATTTCTTTTTCAATCAGATTATTCATCATTCTATAAAGCTGATTTTTATCTTCTGAAATGAAGACTCGCTTGGTTATTACATTTGAACTTCTGGAACTCAGGCTGGAAAAGTGAAGAAGATATGAAGGAAATCTTCCTGTATCCTGTTTATTGGTTTTGAGAAGAACAAATTTTTTGATATATATGCTGGAACCAGTTGTTTTTTTGTATACAGTCCTAAAAAGAATTTTACTGTCTGCCAAAGTTTCTTTTTTTACAAACATAGGTTGTGAATCTTTGGTTTCACTGGTTGTAAAAGGGCAGATGTTCGAAAGTTGAGTTTCCCTGCAGTCTTGGAAAATCGGTTTTTTATCCTCCCGAAGATTCAAGATCTTCATGCTGTAGGTTGTAACTCCCGGAGTAATTTGTTCCAAAGTCCATTTACGGTCTGCAAAACTAAGTTTCTGATTCTTATAACATTGGTGCAAACAGTTTTCGCTGGCAAAATCTATAGCCGAAATTTCAAAAACATATTTAGGCTCAATCATCTGGAAAACTGCTCCAGTAGAATCTGAATTATGGCAGTTGGATTCAACCTTAATGCTTTCAAACTGACTGATTAAAATACGCTTATTTTCATTTGTAAGTCCGTTTCCGCCGTGACAAAAAATTCTGTATAATCCGTTTTCGTCTATAACTGCAAATAAAAGATCACGAAGTTCCCCAGCTGTTGTTGTGTAACCAACTGCAACTGCATCTACTGTATGCTGAGGTTTAATTTTCCATATAATCGGCTGCTCAGAATGAACTACAAGACCTTCAGCTTTTTCTTCCTTTACCCACTTGTTGTAAATCTCCTGAACCTGCTTTGAAGAATTTGCCTTTTCCATTTGTACAGGAGTTACAAGCTGTGACAAATCATATTTCCCAAAAATTTCTTCAAGCTTTGCATAGGTTTCCTTGTAGTGAAGAGAAGCCCACCTTTGATCATCCAAAAAAAGGATATCAAAAGGATAAAGGGCAAGCCGTTCATGAAGCTCTGGTGTTGCAATTGCATGAATAACTTCTGTAACTCTGGTGCGAACTGGAACGTCTTTCTGTTTTGGTGAAACAAAGTTCAGTTCTGCAGCAAAGGCACAGGCAGAATATCCGTGAGACTTTAATTTTTCTGCCATCTGAGTAAGGCATGGAAAATCGGTTTCTTCTTTTCCACCGGTGGTGTACATAAAACACTGCTGACCGTCGAAATAAACAGTTCGCATTTCACCGTCTATTTTCCTTGTAACAATAATATCTTGTCCGCAGATGCTGGTTTCAATTTTGTTCCCATCTACAAGAACAAAGCAGCCGGAAAGATGATGCTTGTATTCAGGTGAAATTGCTTCAAACTTTCTGCGATAAGATTCTTTATTAATGCTTTTCTTCTGTTCATCTGCAACGCTTTGTATTCGCGCAATGTAATCAATCATTTACAAAATCCTCCAAATCAATTTCTGTAAGATGCAGGAATAAATAAAAGGCATCGTTTCCACAGATTTGCCCTGACATAAAGCCACGATATTTTTTACCGCCTTTCTGAAAAACAATGGGGTCTGTCCCCCTGTCACCGCTGCCTACAAACATCATCACTTTCTTTTCTTCCAATTCCTTTGCCATTCCGTAAAGAAAATCAAAAGTAAGTCCATTTGTGTGGAATAGCTGATAGTGATGGGTAAAAACATAACGACGCATTGCTTCTTTTACGGGAATTGTAAGTCCGCTCCATTTAACTGGCAGATCTTCATTCTGAATGTTATTTTCTGATTTAAAGAAAGGTCGTACTTCCCGTAAGGTTCCATCATTTTCGTAAATCATTTCATCAAAATGAATGTCGTTTGTAATTCTGTTTTTGTTGTCTAAAAATACCTGATGCATTTTTCCTGGAAACATTCCTTCAAGCTTAAAATCAATGTCAGGATCTGAATCACAGATTTTATCAGCCAGTTCAAAAATATCTGCACATTGAAAAAACAAAGTTTTTCCGTCAGTTTCCAAAGTAGATTTAATAACCCGCTGATTTTTATAAAGCACATCCCAACCATGGAATTTATATTCAGGAATCCCTTGTTTTTTTGAACAGGATTGGATTCCAACCATTGCATTTCTGCCTTTGTTATCGCCAATAGAAATAAGTCGCATACAAAACCTCTAAAACATTTCAAAATCAATCTGATCTAAATCTGCATAAACTGGAGTGTCATCAACTTCTGGTGGAGCATTCCGTTTTGCCGCTTTTATAGAACCTGATTCATAGGTAAGAAGAAAAACTGTTCCATCCCGCTGGAAAACAAGTGATTTTTTTAAAGAATTTTTACTTGTAGCAAGATCGTACTGATAAATTTCATTGCCAATTACTTCTGCCAGCTGGGCCTGATCAAAATCATCAAGAGTATAAACTCCAGTTACATCTCCACAAAAAGTGTTCAGCATGCTGACTGTAAACTCCCGCCCTTGAGGAGAATATCTATACAGTTCGTCCTGTAATTCTTTTGGGGAAGCATAGTAATCAGTTTTTTCTTCCACACTGTCCTGAGCAATTTTTTTAGAAATATATGCATTACCTTCTTTGTCAATTTTACAAAGTGAGGTTGCCCCATTTGGATACAATTCAGTTCCATTTTCCGAAAGATAAGCTTTTACACATTCTGAATTATCTGCATTTTTGGCGATAATTTTTCGCTCCCCGTAAATAGATTTTCTTTTTAATGGAGTAAGCATTACTGTGTAGCCCCATATATAAATTGTTTTTAGTTTTCTTCTAGCCATTTATAACCATCCGTACATGCCAGTTTTTTTCATCCAAGGTTTGATTCCATTTTTCTCTGTCAGCATCCATAGGACTTTTAAGGAAAAATTCTTTTTTACTTTTGGCTGCAATGCGTAGCCATCTGTAAAAATTATTAATCCGTCGTATTTAAATTGATGTTTTAATGCAAAGTCAAAAACGCAACTGTAATTTGTTCCTCCACGCCCTTTGATTTTGTAAAAAGCCTTCCGTGAAAACTTTTCTGGAGTTTTATTAAGAAGTTGTAAGTCAAATTGAATCACATCGAGCCTTTTTATTCCCTGAAGATAGATGCTTTTTAAGGCACCATAAAATTTTTGTATGCATTCATCTGGGACAGACTCACTGGTATCAATTGCTACAAGGATTTTCCCAGGCTGAGCTTTATATCTGCTACCCATTTGTAGAAAACCGTTTCTTCTGCTTGGTCGCATTCTTGTAAGAATCCTGTCTTTGTTTCCCGTGGACGCCTTAAAATAATTTAGAATAGTTTTGTAATAGGCAAAATTTTCGTTTTCTGCTTTTAAAAGCTGTTCAACATTTTCAGGAAGATTTCCCCACATCTGGACACTGAGGTTCTCTTTTAGAAAGTCTTCCACTGCATTTTTAGATAAATCATTTTCTCCCCAGTAGGCAGTAGGCCCTTTTTGATTTATTTCAGAGGTCGATTTTCGTATGGATTTTGAATCACAAGAGTCATCATTTTTATTTTCAGATTCCTCATTTTTGTTATCTTCTTTGTTATCTTCATCATATGATTGTTCAGATTCTGTTTCATTTTTTCCTGAATTATCACTACCGCTACCAGTTACTGAACCTCCCTGAGAATCACAATTTTCTAAAACCTCCTGTTTCATCAATTCTTCATAGTAAAATTCAATATTCTGATTTTTGGGCAAATTATATCGTTCCAGAAATTTTTGAGTGATGGTTATGGTGCTGGCCTTGTACCATTTATCTTCATCCGTATTTTCAGGTTTCTTTCTGTAAGGATGCCGAAGCATAATTCTGCACAATTCCAGCTCCAGTAATTCTTTTACAGACTGAAGGTTTTTATCAGCAACAATTTCCGGATTATACTCAATTATTTTTCCATTAGTTCTGAATGCACACTCAATTCCATATTCAGCCTTTAAGTCATATAAGCACAAAAGCTTGAATAAAATGGGTTTTGTATAAAACCAGCTCATGGAAATATTCTGAAATATCTTTTCAAAATCTATTGAGCTGATTTTGTCATTCATTTTCGTATACCTCCACAAACTGTTTAATTATTTGCATTACGTCAGGACATTTATTCTGAATATAGTCACATGCCTGTTTTTTATTTCCCGTAGCAAGCTGGGTTGTAAGATAGGCCAAAGGTTCAAACTTCTGATTTTCCTTTAACCACTGAACAAATTCCAAAAGAGACACTCTGTACAGACTGTTTTCTGTTGATTCCAGAATGTTCAAAATTGAATCAATCAGCTCTGCATAATCCTGAACTTTTAGTGAAACAAGCCGATTAAAACATTCCTTTCCACTATCCAGAATCTCCATTCCACTGATTTTCTGCAGTTGAAGTTTGGATTCCGTCGCAACAAAATCAGCGGCTGTATCATATCCAAGAATGCCTGAAATCATTTTTACATGAGCAGGCCTAAGTTCCGAATTATTTAATAATGCAGAAACCTTTTCCCATCCACGACGATCCGGAGTTTTTGAAAGATTTTCTGCATTTTCGTCAATCCAGGAATCTAGGCGATTTGGTTTTTTGCGGATGTAATCAAGAATTCTAGAATCAATTCCTTTCTTATAAGCCCAGTTAATCCATTCTTCAACGGAAGGCTCAAAGGTATAGATGTTAAAACGGGAAACAAGGGCAGGGTCCAGATCAGTCAGTTCATATTCATTACCACTGTTTACGGCAGAAATAATACGGCTTCCTTCTGGTAATGGACGACCGGCAAGTTTTTTATTAAGGGCAAGATCCATAATTGTCTGAAGAATTTCTGGGCGGGCACGGTTCAGTTCATCAAGAAAAAGAACCACAGGAGTATCATTTAGCGGAAACCAAAAAGGGGGAAGAAATTCTGTAATACCGTCAGCTTCGTTAAAATGAGGAAGCCCAATCAAATCACCAGGATCACTCATCTGACCTAAAAAAAGAGTAACAACCTTAAGTCCTTTAGCAGAAAAGTAGCTGGTGAGAATCTGACTTTTTCCAATTCCATGTTTCCCTGCTAGCATAATATTCTGCCAGGCTGGAGTTGAATCCAAAAGCTCGTAAAGTTCGTTTGTGTTAATTCCTTTCATTTTCACCTCAAAAAAAATTTAGTCCCTATATAACTAATATAAGAAAGGTGTTTTTTTTTAATAAAAAAAATGCAGAATTTTCAAAAAAATGAAGAAAAATAACAATACAGTTGTTACACTATTATTATGTATTGTAATAAATTTAATAAATTTGCAAAATTTTTCAAATTTCGCACTTAAATTTTAAACCTTTTCGATACTATTTATATGGGGCCTTTTTTTATTTTTATTGTAAGGGGTAAATATGAACAAAGAAGGTAAGTGCTGTTTTTGTGGTAAAGATTATTTTGAATACGGATTTTCAACCTGGGGTTGTTGGAGTTCTGAAGAAGAGAAACAGGGTATAGGAGAAGAAAAACGCTGCTGTTCTGAATGTAATGAAAAAGTTGTAACTCCTGCAAGAGAGAAAAAAGCGGAAGCTGTGAAACAGGGGATTATATCATCAGTAAAAGAAGAAATTCCCAATGTATTTTTTGAAGCAACTTCTAGAAATAGACAGACCTTTGAAGGATATTCATATAGACTTTTTTGCAATGGTCTTTATCAGATAATAACTTATGGAAAAGCAGATTCAAAAGATGATTCAGAAATAAAAATTCTAAACGTAGGAAAAAAAATTGAAGCTGTGAAAGAACTTAAAAAAATATTTCGTTTTGCTACCGGAGGTTTTTCTCTCGAGCCATATATGAATGATTATGAAGAAGTAAAACTTGATAACCCTTATGATAACTCGGAAAATACTTATGTAAGATTTGGTGATATTATTTATTCTGGAAAAAGTTTATTTACAATTTTAAATGATGAAGAAATGAATTGCCGTAAAATAGATTTAAAAAGCAAAGAAGGTAGAAAATATAACAAAATCAGAAAAATAAGCAGGTTAAAAAGCGAGACAGTAATTTTTTTGCGAAAATTATTTGAAATTGAAGATAATCGTAGAGCCTAGAGAAGTACAGACTGTGGAGAATTTCAGTTTGTTCAAATTGGTATAGGTTCTGCGTTTTTTGGATATATTGGAGAATCTGATATGAAAAATAAGATAGATAAGTATGAAACACTTATAGAATTTTTGAAAATTATTGCTCCAGGAGAAAATTATATAAATCTTCAAATGGCTCAGTGTGATTTTGTTTCAGATATAATACATAAAGCAGTTGAAGGTAAAGATTTCGATTCAAGTATTTCACCAAAAGCTCTGACTTTTGTTAAAACATACAGCAACAGTATTTTTAAAAATTTAAAAATATTTCTTGCAAAAATTAAGAATTCAGAATTTTATGAATGTGATGAAAACGACGACTATAAAGTTGTAAGATATGAAATAATCAGTTTCATCAGTATCTTTTCTAATACAAAAGCCTGTGAAGAAGTATGCAAATATTACAAGGTTGTTTCAAGTGTATATGAACTTTTAAAGTAATTGAAAAAACATTTGTATTGAAATAATCAGACATTTATGAACAGGGGAGCAGAAAAACAGGTTCTCCGAAAAAGGGTTCAGTTTTTGGGGGCGGAACAATAGTTTCCTTTCCACCCTTAGCGACTAGCGACGGTACCTAGCGGTTTTGGAAAACCGTTTTTCTGCGACCTGTTTTATAATGCAATAAACATTTTAGAGAGATATATAAAAGAGATCTCTCCACTGCGGTCGAGATGACAGATTTTGGTAAAGATGACAAGAATAGATTTTCTTTGATACAAACCTATTCTTTTTTAGCTACTTTTTTCGCTAGGTATAAGAATGGTGTATCTAACAAGCTGGTTACAATGTAAATAACGTAGCATG
>JAKSTL010000009.1 GCA_024402595.1 Treponema sp.
TTTTTATTTTTCCCCCTTGCTTTTCCTTCTGCTTCCTTTGAATATAATTTTTTCTGATTTTCTTCCCATCTATTCTTAAATGTTGCCCCCATTTTTTCCACCTAAGGAAGTTTATTCTATTTTGAAATTTTTAAATAGTGGGCTTAAGTTGATGATGTTAGGCGTTGCGGGCGGTGGTGGTTTACGGGAAAACGGGGTGAAGGATGGATGGGGATTTGCGGTTTTGATGGCCCGCTGGAAGGGGGAGCGGAAAAGACCGGAGCCTGCGGGGGCTTTGCAGCGGGGGGAAGGCCTGCGGGCTCTGCCCGCTTCCCCGCTGTAGGATGATTATTAAAAATATAATTTGGCAAAATCTTAAATCGATTAACCTGGGCACCGATGTCGTTGATGGATTTTGCCATTTGTAACTTCGACGGTAAGAATTGAAAAAAAAGGCGGATTGCCTCTCTCACTGGTAATCCGCCAAATCTGCTATAAAAAGCAGATGCTTTGATAAACTCTCTGAATAGTCTTTTCAAGCCACTTTTAATGAATACTTTTTATCAAGACTTTTCATGCTCCAATGTCTTCCGGTATATGGTCCGAAGTGTATGGATTTCTTTTGTTTATACTTATATAAAAAATCATAATAGTTCATCTGTCAAGATTGAAATATACGAATTAACCGAAGTTAATAAAAATTAACCGGGGTTAATTTTTGCGAACTAAAGTTCGGTCCTCGCGAACTAAAGTTCGCATTGAGTGAACTAAAGTTCGCGGGCATAAATCTCTTTTCTAACACAACGAAAACTCTAAAATGACCTGAAAAGAACTAACTCAATATATTTTTAAGCCAAAAGGATCCCTCCAAAATGAACCATCTTCATATTCAATGAAACTTACATATAAATAATCAATTTCATAAGGATATTCTGGCACTTCTGAAAGATAATTATCTAAAATAAAATAATCTGAAAAATAAGCATAAGGAGGAACTGACTCTTCAACTTTAAAAACAATACTGTTTCTGTTTTTTATGGCTAGATTTCCTTCTTCATCAAAGAGATAGAAAACTAGTGTAAAAGAATTGACTTTTAAATTAGAAATATTGTAAAAGTCAAAATTGAAGCTCCATTCTCCTAAACTATTTCTGTAATTATTTTCCATTTCACCTGTGATTTTATATGGAACTTTACTTTTAGCAAAAATCCCTGTAACCATAAACACACAAAGAATAAATAAAATCGTTTTTTTCATGCTCTCCCCCATAGATTTGTTTATTTTGAAGCTCTGTAAAAGATTTCGCCATTTGATACTTCACTTTCCCAAACTCCATATACAAGAGTGGAATTGTTGTAAGTACTAGTGTCAATTAAAAAATCATTGGCATAGGACCATGCTATATAATTTAATTCCCAATCTTTTCGACATTTTTGCTGCCAAGCATATAAATTGGTTTCATTTAGTGGACAACACGCATTTTCAAAACCACTTGTAATATTTTTTATTGCAGATAGTTTTATTTGATTAATACTTGCCTTTTTATTCAAAGTATTTACAACTATGCCACAGATTGTGATAGAAAATATGCAGTAAATGCCAAGGATTAAATAAATAATTTTTTCATTTTTCTTCATTTTTATACATTTCTCCATAAATATTTTCTACATTGCTTTCTTCCAGACAAATATAAAAAGACTCCAATTCTCTTTTTGATTCCTGAAACTGTACAAACGAGGAATTACCCTGATGTATACAAAAAAATGTTACAGTAAGAAAAATTGACGCAAAAATAAAACCCTTTGGTTTTGGATTATTATGTTTCTTCAAATATTTATATTTAATCTTTGGAAATTTTAAAGAAACCGAATCTTTTTCAGAAAAATACCAATTTGTAGTGGCGGGAGGAATACTCATATTCTGAGATTTATAAACATTGCCCAGATTTAGTGTAAAAATTGGTGTTCCCGGTAAGATTTTTGGATTTACGATTAACCAATGACAGTTTCCTTTTTTTACATATTTAAATGACAGTTGCCTGTTCGATATTGTTTTCTGATAAAACATTTTTCTCCTATAAAGCTTAATATAGATATTCAAAAGACGGCCCATCCAATATAGTTAGTGATTTCTATTTGCAAGGCATTTTTTTATCTTTTTATGGACTGAGATTTTGAAGATTCTTTAGCTTTTCTTTCTTTTCGATTTATTTTTTCAATTTATTTCTTTTATTTACAATATATTAGGAACCAATATACGCTTTCCTTTTCTTTGCATTTTGCTTACTTTTTGCAAGATAATATTTTATTTGTTCCCGGCTGACATAAACAAACTCTACTTCTGGCTGATGTTTAAAATTTTCCGGACAATCTTCCTGTTTTTTGACATAGTCCAGATAGTCTAAAAAAGCCTTTCTGAGTTTTGTTTTTGTTCGGGTATCTTTTCTTTTTTGCATAACGAATCTGATTGAGGCTCCGTCTTGTTGTAAAACCGCAACTATTTTATAAGTTGAATATGCGGGACTTAAAGTAAAACTGTATTTTTCCATACTCACTTCCTCTATATATAAATTTGTAATTTTTTTTTCATTTCGGACCATTTTTACAAGAAAATTTTAAAAAAATTGCTATATTTTTTATTAGCAAGGTTTTTCTGAATGAAGGAAAGTTCTTTAAGATTGAAAAATATAACTTTAGTGGGAAACGGATGAAAAGTTTTTAATTTTTACCAATTGCGCCAGGGTATGGAACTCCGAAGGAAGGAATGAAATGACTGACTGAGAAGACCGCAGCACAGATAGTACCGCAGGTAATAGCTGTGCGAGGACTTTGAGCGGCAGCGAAGTGTGGAACACCCGCCCGGGCGCCCATTAACAAAAAAATATTTATTTGTTATAATATTTTAAAATTATCTTAATTATAGGAGGTTGAATTATGGACGCGGGCAGTTCCAGTTATCCCTTATGCATTTTAATTCGATTTTTTAACCTCCTGAAGATATTTTAAATAATCTTTCCATATAGAAGATTCTCTTCAGAAGGCTCCTTTTAAATTTAACACACCCAGGAGCTTAAAATGATTACTTATTGGCAGCAGATTGACGGACAATTTACAAAAATCAAAAAAGAGAACATTGATAAGGACAGTCCTCTTTGGATAGACGCAAGAAATGTTGTGCGAGATGAAACCAACTACTTGCAGGCTGAATACAAAATTGATTCTGACCACATTCTTGATATTCTCGACCCGGATGAACTTTCGCGCTTGGAAGATGGGGACGATTACATTCTGACTATTGTTCGAGTACCTATTTACGACCCTTCGGCAGAAACTCCATTTTTTACGGTTCCTGTGGGAATTATTATTGAAGGTAAAACAATTATTACCATTTGCTGGACTGACAGTGAAGTTCTTAAGGATTTTGGTGCCAACAGAATTAAAAATGTAAAATTAACCGATTTTCCTTCATTTATTGTTCAAATTCTGAACAGAGCTAACTTGAATTTTCTGCGTTATCTTAAGGAAATAAATCGTCGCTCCACAAGTATTCAGAACGAAATGAAGCTGGAAATTGAAAATCAGGAAATTTTACAGTTGTTAAGTTTGGAAAAATCTCTTGTGTTCTTTACAACTTCGCTTAAATCTAATTCGCTGCTGCTCCAAAAAATGAGTACCACAAAATTGATTAAATTTGATGAAGAAGACATTGATTTTGTGGAAGGCGTGAAAATTGACAACAGACAGGCTATTGAAATGGCGGACACTTATTCCAACATTCTGTTTGGCGTTATGGATGCTTTTTCTTCTGTAGCTTCCAACAATTTGAATGTGGTTATGAAAAAGCTTGCTATTATTAACCTGGTAATGATGGCTCCTACTTTTATAACCAGCTTCTTTGGAATGAACTTTAAGCTTCCATTTGAAACACTTTCCTGGTACTGGCCTGTAATTTGGGCTACTATTCTTTGTATTATTTCTGTTATCATCAGCTGGATTTTATTGAATGTAAATAAAAACTCTTTTGAGGCTATAAAAAAATCAAAAAAGCAGAACAGAAAACAGCGAAAGAGTGTAAGAACTGAGACTAGGAAAATTAGAAAGCAGGAACGAAAATTAAAGTAATCGCTTTTTACTTGGAGTTGGCGGTACAGGCAATTCTGAATCCGAAATAGTTATAATACTCGTTTGGATCAAAACTGTAACGGTCGCCAACAAAGTTGAACATTGTATAAAGAGACCAGCTGCCGCCACGACAAACTCGATCAAAACCGACGGCTGGTCCAAAAGGTTCGTCTTCCTTGTAATTTCCAAACCAATCCCAACAAAACTCAAGAATGTTTCCGCTCATATCAAACAAGCCAGCGCCATTAGGATTTCCTGTTGCGGGTTCTGTAATTGAACTTTCTTCAAAAACCAAACCCGCTGTTCCCACTACCTTTGATTCCGTTGCATTTTCAAAGGTCCATGCATGCAACAATCCATCTTCGTTTTGCACATCGGTTTGACCACTAATTAAGTTACCTTTTTGAAAACCAGACTTTTGGCGACGGGCAGCATATTCCCACTCTGCTTCTGACGGCAATCTAAAACCATTAGCATCCCAATTACAAGTGCACAAATCGCAAGAAGCCGTGTCGCTGGAATCTCGCAAAACCATTCCATTGTAAGTATAGCAAGGTGTTCTTCCTTTCAATTCACTTAAAGCATTGCACCAAACAATGGCATCATACCAGCTAATCATTGTAACCGGCTGATAAATATCTTCGTCGGTAGGAATTGCGGCTCGTTTTCCGTGAGAACCTGGCTGCCCCGGATGTTCAAAATAATAATCAAGTGTATCTTCGGCGGCAGTTCGTGTCTGATACCAAAGTCCATAAGAAGTTTCGTATTTATTTATTGAAAAAGGAGTTAATGTTCTTTCTACTGTAAAACTTTGGGAATCTTCGCCTAGAATGTAAGTTAGATTTGCCCGAAAAGTAACAAGACTTATATGAGAAAACTTTGTTTCGGCAAAAAGAAAAAACGCACTGAGAAAAATAAAAATCGCAGCTAATATCTTTTTCATATTTTGAACCTATAAAAATTGATTAAAGATTTCCAAGTTCTGCTTTAGAAACCTTCCAAGTATCGTTTTCATTTTCTGGAACTTTAAGTTCAAGCCAAGCATAATGACCTTCGCCTAAACTTCCAGGATTGACAACTGTAGTTTCTCCAATTTTTTCAACCCCAATTCCTTCGTGAATATGACCACAAACCACGGCAAGAGGCTGATTTTCCAAAATAAAATCTGTAAACATCTGACTTCCAGCGTGCAAGCTTTCATTAACCTTATCACAAAGCTGACCTTTTGGTGGATTATGACTGATTAAAACAAGATTTTTCCACAAAGAATCATCTCCACCATCTGCAACGGCGTCTTTTACAATATCAAAATCGGAAAGGATTTCTTCTTCTGTGCGTTCAAACTCTGTTTTTCCTGTAAAAATTGTTCCGCCACCACTTCCCGCAATAGCAAGACCTTTGTAGTAAACTAGAGTTCCTTCAACTGAAACATCTTCATTTTCAAGAGTTTCAAGAAAATCGTAATTATCGCAATTTCCAAGAACGGAAAAAATTACATCATGTTTTTTACAAAGTTTAAGAAGAGCTTCTTTTCCTGTTTCTGGTTTAAAACATTCAGCGTAATCACCAGCAAAAAGAACAGCATCTGCCTGAGAAAACAATTCATCCATTTTATCTAAAATCTGATTATTTGCGTGCAAATCGCTCAGCACCAGTAACTTCATTTCTGATTTCATCTTTTCCTCCAAAAAATCTGTACATTCTGCAAGTTTTGTTTACAGAATATTTGCCTTTTATTACAGCTCTGCTATTATCTGTTCAAAAGCCTTTTTTAATTCCGACATTTGCTCTGGTGAACCAATTGTAATTCTAACAAAGTTTTCAATTCCAGGTGTATTAAAATGTCTGATTAAAAGACCTTTTTCTTTTACCTTTCTATAAAGTTCTTCTCCAGGAAGACCTTCTTTTGTAGCAAATAAAAAGTTTGTTTCACTTTTCAATACATAAAAACCATTTGCTTGCAAAAAGTTATAAAACTTTTCTCTTTCTTCTACAACTTTTTTCGAACAATCCACATAATAAGCGGGATCTTTACAAGCGGCAGTTCCAGAAACCTGAGCAAGAGCATCTATTGGGAAATGATTTACACTATTTTTTACAGTTGTAACATAATTTACCAATTCTGGATTTGCAACAATATATCCAAGGCGCTGACCTGCTCCACAAAGACTTTTTGAAAAAGTTCGAACCACAACGAGATTCTTAAAATCCTGTAATAAAGGAATACAAGATTCACCGCCAAAATCTACATAAGCTTCATCTACAATGAAAATCTCTTGAGGGGAAGCTTTTTCTAACATTTCTCTAACTTGATTTCTTGTTAAACCAATACCTGTTGGTGCATTTGGGTTTGCGAATATTATTCCACCTTTATTTTCTGCAGAATGAGCAAGCATAGTTTCTGTATCAAGAGACCAGTCGGATTTTAGAGGGATTGTATCCATTGGGATATTGTAAAAACCAGCATAAACAGGATAAAAACTGTAAGTAAACTCTGGCATTACAAACTTTGTAGAAGAATCAAAGAATGCATAAAAAACAAAAGATAAAACTTCATCACTGCCATTTCCACTGTAAATCATATCTGGAGTAACAGTAAAAGGTATCTTATCCTGTGGGGACGGTGTAACAGAACCATCAGAAGAAACTTGAGCACGACACAAAACGCCACCAGTTTTATTAATCATTTCTGCAATTGCAGCATGTAATTCATTTGAATCTGGATCTGGATACACTCCCATTTTTTCAGGATGATTCTTAACAAAATCAATTACTGTTTCCTGAACCTTTGGACTTGGAGCATAAGGATTTTCGTTGGCATTTAATTTTATATAAACTCTGTCTTTTGGCTGCTCTCCCGGAACATAGGGATGCAGATTTTTCATTCTATTAGATATAATCATACTTATAGTTTAGTAATAATAAAACTAAAAAGCAATGCGAAAAATCATAAAGCAATGAGTTACTGATGCATAAATCCTCACTAGTTTTATTCCTATAAATACGCTAAAATGTTAAGTTATGGCTACAACATCTAATCTAAGTGCAATTATTCGTTATTATGCTGAAAAAGTTAAATCACCTTTTATTGATTTTGGTGAGTTTTGTAATTATGTAAAAAAATATGCAGAACATCATGTTGAAGAACAGTCGGAACTTGTAAAATATTTAGGAGATCCTGTTTCTACAATAACTGCGGAATTATCTGGATTAGAAGAAAAACACATTGCAGCCCTCGTTCCTGGTCAAGGGAATAAAAAAATCATTATATCGCTGACATTTCTTACCACAAAATATACAGCTCAATACAAGGATATCATTTCAAACGAAGCTCTTCCTTTTCCATTGGAAGCGGATTTGCCAAAAAAATGTCCTGCAAATATAATTGAAAAAAAATCTGCGGAAAGTTATATCGTTTCATCAATTGAAGAACAAAATACAAAATCACCTTGTTTGTATATTCTTGAGTTTAGCCGGGATATTCCTTCTATTCTTCTGCCAGCATGTATTCCAATTCCTGTTCTTATTGAAACTGCTCAGAAAAAAATTAAAAAGGCTCTTAGAAAAGAAGAAGTTCACGATTATTTCTTGAAAAAGCTGAGAACTTCCAATTCGGGAAAAGAAATCTCCATTCAGAACTTTTTTAAAAAATATGTTGATCAGAACTTTAATGGAATGATGAATGTTTCTGAAGGTGATGAATATTATTTGTGGAATCAACTGTGTTATTTTTTGCGTCAGGATTATGAAAAGATTCAGGATAGAACTGTTGAAGATACAAATGTTCTTCAGGCAATTCAAATCTCGGAATGTCATAGCTCATATCTAAAGCAGAAGTTCCACAATGAGCGAAAACGGGAAGAAGCTTTAAAAAATCTTGAAAACAGCTTTGGAAAGCAACCATATTTTTTCACTATAAATCAAATTATGGATTTTCAGGACAATTCTGGAAAGAAAATATCGGAACAGCTTTCTGATGAAGATTTTAAATCTTTTCTTCAAAAACAGACTACAGAAAGTGTTGAGAACGACCTTCCTCCCCTTTTAATCTTTAAAGTTGCTTCGGGAAATCGTTACTACATTCATAAAGCTAAAGTTATCAGTTTAGTTATTAGGCTGTGTAATGAAGCCCACGAATCTGTAAAAGCTGAATTGGTAGAAAAATGGCATCGTTTACTTTTGGATTATACAAAAATACCTGCCATGACCAATGATGAAAAATATGAAGCGTTGCTGGAAAAAATGGTAGAAGATAAATCGCCTGTTTTATATGGTATTCTTAATTCCAGCTTTATGACTTTTTTTGCGCTGAACAATAATGCTGTGGATGCAAGTCAGGCAATGCAATTATTCTCCAATGGACGGTTACTGCCATACAGTTCGCTTTTAATACTTAAACGAGAAAGTGTTCTCTCTGATGCTAAAGCGCGATTGCCATTTATTTACTCACTGCCGTTTATTTCTTTGCTTATAGGCCTTTTTAGAAATCGTAAAAAATCGAAAACCCCAGAAAAAGGAAGCAAAACTGTAAAAAATCCTTTTGAAGATGAGTTTGATACAGAGATTCCATCTGGTACAAAACAGCAGCCTCAATCACGGGCACAATCATTGGCAAAACAAGCTCAAATTGTGGCAAAATCTTTTATTCCAGAAGGTTCTACAGTTGACCGCGAATTGAATTATCTTACAAAACAGTGGAATAAAATGCTGTCTAAAGAAGCCTACAACAATCTTACCGAGGATGTTAATTCGTTAATTCGTGATTATACAAGAAAAGTGTGCCGTACAATTTCTGCATCATCGTTTACAAAAGAAAGGATTGAAAATCTGGCTGAAACTCTTGTAAAAACACCTAATATGCAAAAAATTGGTCAGGAAAAGGAACTCAAAGAATACATCTGTCTTTACATGATTAGACTTGTTGGTAACAGTAAATAAATCTTTCCTATAGTTTTTCTCATTCAAGCAGGTTGTTTTCTAATCATTCCGGCAGTCGGTTAATCAATCAATTTGTCATCTAAACGTTTTGTAATTCGGTTATCCATAAAAAAGATTTTCAAAAGAGTAAAATATACAGATTAGTTGACCTGGAATAAGCTTAGTTTGTTATCCATACTCCAAAAAAAACTTTTTAGAAGTTCACAATGCCTAAACTTACATACCTTCTATAATTACATAAAAATTAAAATCTCCAAACAGCAATAAAAACCTTTGAAAAGTGTAAAAAGTTCAAAAAAATTATTTTTTTTCTGAAAAAATGGTCCGAAATAAAATAATTTTGACAAATTTATAGTATAGGCTACTTTGCCTTAATCATTATAGTTTTTTAGGAGATGTTTATGAATCACTTAAACTCAATCATTCTTGAAGGAAATGTTGCAAAAGCAGCAGAATTATCAGAGCCAGTAAATGGATTTAAAGTTTGTAGATTTCCACTGGCAGTAAACCGATTTACAAAAAACCCTAAAGGTGATTCCTATGAAGAAGTTTCTTTTTTTGATGTGGAAGCTTATGGAAAAATGGCAGAAATCTGTGAAAAAAACAGTTCTAAGGGGCGTGGAGTTCGCGTTGTTGGAAGATTAAAGCAGAATCGGTGGAAGGATCCTGACGGGAAATCCTATAGCAAGGTTCTGGTTGTTGCAGAACATGTAGAATACAAGCCAAAACCATTAGCGGCAAAAGATTTTAATTACGAAAAGGCCGAAAAAACTCCCACCGACACACTGTCCTCAGAATTAAGTGATGCCGAAAGACAAAGCGAAGAAGAAAAAGCCGACAAAGTTCCAGAAACTGTTACTTTTTAAAAGCTTCATAACAAAATAAAGTGAGAAGTGCCCAATTCCGAAGATTTTTAGTTCGTTTTGGAGCACTCCTAGACTTTTAGATATGAAAAACAAGGACTTCTGTGGTCGTTCCGTTATATTTTATTTCTCCTTTTGCTGTAGTCAGAGTTTCGTTTTCCTTGCTTTTCAAAACTTCTGGCTGCAGCTTTCTTTGAATAATTACCTTTAGCCTGCCTCTGAGCTCTTGGATTTGTACTATTGCCTCTTACATTTCGCTCTTGAGCCGCTTTGTACTCTTCAATTTGTTGTGGAGAATAAAATCCGTCTTTCCAGTTAAACCTCGAAGCTCCTTCCAACGGCATTGATTTTACCATGGAAGTCATAATTGCCTTTATTTGACTTCTAGAAACCTTTGTCTTTGAAAAATCAACAAGTATCTTTTTAAATCCCGCTGAGTTGATAAAAGTAACCTTATCTGTAATGGAGAATGGAACTTCTGGCATAACAAAGGATCCATCTGCGGTGGAATTAACTTTAAAAACTTCGGTTTCCTTATCTTCAAAATAGGTAAAATCATAATCTGATGGAAGCTTAAATCTCATTCTGAACAATGCAGGATAAGCAAAAACTGGTACAAGCACCTTTGAACGAACTGAAGTTTCAAAGGTTGCCTCGAGATTTCTTCGAGAGTTTTCATAAGGCATAATAAATGTAGCTACATCTTGATTTTCGAGCCATGAAACCGCCCATCTATTGAAAGTATACAAATAAGGTCCCGCAATCATATTTATATTCTTTCCAGAAGCCTGTTTTATAGTTTTCAACATTTGGATATGCGCAATATTATTTACTACAAAGTTTAGATATCCGTCATTTACCAAAGTCTGAAGATTTTCTGACAAAGCATCCTCTTGAGAAGCCGAGCAGAAAGGATCTAAAGATATAAAAATCTGCTTTTTTGAGAAAGGCAATACAGTTTTATGATTCAACAAATCATAACTTGTTTCAGAATTGAGTTCTATAATGACACGAACAGGATTCAAGCCTTGAACTGCAAACACATCGGAAATTGAAGAAACCTGTACATAAATACCGTCAGGAAAATAAGGCAATTCTTTGTCTTTTACCGGTGTTAAATCCATAATCGGGAGGATTTCATCTTTAGGTTGTTTCCTATATTTACTTAAATCATTAGGAAGAACATGGGAATATCTTTTTGAGCCAGATTTTATCTGAAGAAGATAAACACTGTCCCCTGTAGAAAAACCTGCAGGAATGTCGATCCATCGTTTTTCCGAACCATCTTTACATTCTTCCACTTCAACCGATCGGATTTTATGACTTACTCGACCAGAATCATCTTTTTTATGCAATCGAACGGAATCACCTGGATCTGGATCATAACTACCGCCTTTTAGACAAGCCATCTGTAAACGAATCTGTTCTCCAGAAGCTTTTACGCCAACAGTCTGTCTAATTGCTTCTACCAAATCTGGATCTGCCGGTTTTGTTCCCGCAATAGTTCCAAGATAGATACCAGTTCCACCAGCCTGATCCGGATTCAAAATCTTTGCTCCAGCATTATCAACGCCTTCCTCAAAAGAGTTAAATCCATACCAGTAAGAAGTCTTATTTCGTGCAAAATCAGAAGCCAGCATTCGTTTTCCAGCGGCAATTGCACCTTTTCTATCTTCTTTGTAATGGTCAATAACATATCGATAGGCAGATACAACACTTCCAACATATTCAGCACTTTTCATTCGGCCTTCAATTTTGAAAGAATCAACACCTGCATCAATAAGATTTGGAATTTGTTCTATCAGCTCCAAATCACAAGGAGAAAAATAATAACCTTGTTTTATTCCACCAGGAACCTCTGCTGTGTAAAAGCGTCTACAAGCCTGAGCACACATTCCACGATTAGCAGATTTTCCACCCAAAAAACTTGAAAAAAGACATAAGCCCGACTCACTGACACACAAAGCACCATGAACAAAAACTTCCAGTTCAGCACCAGTCTCTTCTTTTATCTTTTTTATTTCCGACAAACCCAACTCTCTGGCTAATACCATACGTTTTACGCCGGCATTTTGCAAAAGACGAACTGCATTTGAACTTTCCACATTCATTTGTGTAGAGGCATGAATTTCAAGTTCAGGAAAAAATTCTTGCGTCATTCTCATAACAGCATAATCCTGAACAATCAAACCATCAGGTTTTACTTCATTCAAATAAGATAAAAATCTGTATAATCGTTCGGTTTCTCGTTCTTCGCAAACTGTATTTACCGTAACATAAATTTTCTTATTCTGTTTATGCAAAGCTTCTACTGCTGCTTCAAACTGATTCCAAGCAAAATTTGTGGTTCTTAATCTGGCATTAAAACTTTTTAATCCTAAATAAACAGCATCTGCACCTTCACCGATTGCAGCATCAAGAGATTCAATATTTCCCGCAGGAGCTAATAATTCTACCATAGGGGAAATTTTATCACAAAAAAAGCTTTTATTGAAGTAATCAAAACTTAAAGAATACCGTTATAAATACAATTTACAGTTTTCCGCAGGAAGATTCGTCCAGAACAATCCATTCATTACATTTATTCTTTAACGGATATTCCACTTCTTCTCCATTTAAAACCGCCTGTTGCATTTCCAAAACCCCAATTCTTCCCAAAGTTTTAGTCGCCGTTAATCCTGTTGTTACTGAACCATACTCTATACCGCTTCCTTCATAAAACCCTTCTGAATAAAGTAATTCCGCATGGTTTACAAATTTCGCAGACCATTCTTCAATTTCTCCATCATGAAACATAACGCCATCTATTATTTTTCCACTACTTTGATTAATAACATAAATAACATCTGTTTTATTTCCCAAAGCCGTACTTGTAAGTTCCGTCCACAAATCTCTTATCCCATCAGAGGCATAAGCAGAATAGGCCACATTCAAATCATCTCCAATTTCACTTATACAACCATTTCCACGATTTCTCAAATGTACAACAAACACTTCACCAGTTTTCACCTCAACTGCAGGAAATTCAAACGCTTTTTCTTCACCATCGTAAGCGCTCAAAATTTTCAATCCAGCTAAATTACCTTCTGACAAAGCAAGAAACTCAATAAACTCATTTCTATAAATTCCAGCTTTTTTTTCTTCACTTCGCTGAGAACTAACACTTTCAGTTTGAATCTCTGTCATTATAATTTTCGCAACCCTAGAATTATAGCCCGTAAAAGGAACAGCAAAAGTCAAAGAATTACCAATACTATCTTTCACAATACCATATAATTCGTATTTTTCCGCAATAACCATTTCCTCGGCAAAAATCACATCCACAATCCCTTCCTTACCATACAAGACCTCTACTTCTAAAGAACCATTTTCTCCGCACGCCATGCTCAAACTAGGAGATAACGCCTCATTTCCAGAATGTTCCCCCGAATCAGACAAACCTTTTACCACTCTCGAAACGACACAACCAGTTAAATCTACCTTTTCCGAAAACACCAGCCGCAAAGTAAAAGAATCCATTACCTGAAAATCCAGCAGCAAAGGTGGAGAATAGTCTCCTTCCAAAAACTGAATTCCCTCGGTAGAAACCTTACAGGACACAGGAAGCACCGCAGACAAAGTAATACCCGCAATGACTACCGCTTCCACAAACACAAAAAACATTTCCTTAAGCTTTTGATTTATCATAAAACTCCTCTCCATAGTAGAATTATTAGTTCAAAAACAACAAAGGGTGAAGTTTTGGCAAACACAACTGCCCCGCCACGCCCCAATCGTTACAAACAAAAAAAGGTCGTATGATTTTTCTTCACACGACCTTCTAAAAGTTCTTACTATTAATATTACCGTAATTTTCTATTTCGGACCATTTTTCGAAATAATTTTAAAAAAATTATTTAATTATTCCAGTTTCAACCATATATCTGATTGATATTCCCGTTTCATCTTCCACAGTTTTTTCAACCACAAATACAAAGTTTTTTTCCGATTTATCACACATAATCCGCTCAATTTTGTAATTTGAAACACCTTTTCTCACAATATCAGGAGAACCAAGCTGTGTTCTAGAAATCAAATTGCCCTCTGCATCCTTTTTTTCAACTACAATAAAAAATGAAGATTTTACAATTGTTCCATAACCAGAAATTGTTGGAACCAACTGCACATTATAAGTAATGGAATTATCAATTTCCGAATGATTAAAATCTTTGAAAACAATTTTATCTGTTCCGCTTTTATTCACATCATCACAAATGTACAAAACCTGATCCGGACCCGCCTTAGCACATTCAAGTTTTTTCAAATAATAAAAACTCTTTGCTTCCAAAGCATCGTAAACTTCACTGCCACCTTTATCTGCAGTTACCGCTGTTGGTTTAATTTTAAAAACTCCACCATCAACATAATCATTCTTTGCAATATCAACCTGATATATTTCTGCCCAACCTTGATATTTTTTATCGGTTCTACCATATTCGCCAAAAACATAATACTTTCCGTCTGCCGAAAAACCTTTATCTACAAAAGTAGCCACATCTCCCGCTGACAAAAGCATTGTGGAAAGTACAAAAACCAACCCCGACAAAATAATTTTCTTCATTTTGCTCCTCCCAAAAGAACAAAGTCAAAAAAAGCTTTTAAATAAACAACAGAATTTTAAAAAACTCTACATTCAATTTTATTTTCGGATTCTTTTTTCAAGTCTTTACTAATATTTCTTTACCCGATACTATTTAAATATGACATTAAAAACTAGAAATCATCTGAATCTTATTCTCTTCATTTTATCAGTCCTGACACTTTTAATCGATACTATTTTTTTAGTGCTTAAGATTGCAGACGGCTCTTTTTCTATAAAACAATGCACAGAAACTATTATTCTTTCTAATAATCCTTCTTTTTTTCTGACTAAATACAATCCTTTATGCGTAATAATTTCATTATATTTCCAGATTATTTATGTTTCTGTTACAAGTATGATTCTTTTACGCAGCTTTGAAAAAACTCAAGCCTCAGACATAATTTATTTTTATCTTTTTCTTGTGGCTTGCCTTGTAGATACTTTCAGACTTTACATACCGGTTTTTAAACTAAATAACACTTATTCTAATTTTCTTATGGCTTGTGGAAATGCCACGGTATTTGCAAAAATCCTTATTCCACTTTCCCTTTTGTATACAGTTGTTATGTCTGATGTTGAAAAACGACAGGATATTGAAAAAAATATTTTCCTTCTCCTTTTACTTTCCATTTTCTTTGCTCAATTTATTCCATTGAATAACGCTATAGTTTTACCTAATTTTTCTGTGGATTACAGTTTTAAAATTACCCTTAATTTTTTCACCTACATTTTAATGACAGTCGCTGTAGTTACTCAGTTTTTTTATAACAAACGACATCTCTACCGCCAAAACACAGCCATCGGTTATTTACTGATTTGTATTGGTATTTCCGTTCTATTTTATTCCACAAATATATTAAATCTTTCAATAGCGATGATTTGTCTTGGTGTTGGTGATTTTCTTTACCTCAAAGAACTGCACAATCAATATCTGTGGTTCGATTAATTCAAAAAGGCAGAAAAGATTTAGGATAATCCAAACCACTTACATAACAGCATAAACCAAAAACCCATGGAAACTGGAATAATTAGATTATCAAAATCGCCCAAAGGCAAAACTTCTACAACCATTGTTACATAAGCCACTAAGAGACTAACTTCTGCACTTCCAGAAACTATGAATGTTGAACAAAAAACCGCACAAAAACAAGCCAAACTTCCAATAAAGCTTTTACCCTCTCCATAAGGCAGCTTTGTTTTACCAAACATTCTTCCCACCAAACTGGCCAATCCATCTCCAAAAGCCAGAGAATAGATTCCAACCCGTGCATATTCTAATGGAAGCAAAAAACTTGCTATAAATATTCCAAAAACTAAAGTGACTGGCCCTAAAACAATTTTTCCATCATCATTTTTTCTGGCGGCAGTTTCTGTTACAAGAGAAATCAGTGGCAGATGTATGCCTTTTAATCGTAAACATTCAGAAATCAAGTATAAAGTTACAATCAATCCAAAAGCTATCGTCACAGGCCAATAAGCATACTTCAACAAAAGAGGAACAAAAGCACTACATAAATGAATAGATTTTCTGAAAACTTCCTTTAAAATAGTTCGTTTATCGTTTATAAAAATCATTAGAGCCTTTCCAAATCTGAGAGAGTTTTTGGAATATCAAGATAAATTGATGGTTCAAACTCAGAAATTGGGTGTGTAACATATTTAATATTTTCTTCAGCAAGATTACTGCCTTCCAATCGCACCATAGTCTGCTGATTTCTTGTTAAAGAATCCCATGCTCGTAAAGACTGCTGGAACTGAATAATTGCCAAAGCATTCTTTCCACTATCTCCAGTTCGTTTTGCCAGTTTATGAAGAACCACGCCATAATTATTTGAAGCCGTCATAAAAGCTGTAATCAAATCAAATTGATCCACATTACTTTGTGGGAAAATAGTTCCTGCCTGAATAGAAATTGTAGTTTCCAGATTATTCATCAACTGTTCGTAATAACCTTCAGCAGCATAATCATCATCTCTAAGACATAAAGTGTTTGCCAGTGCCAAAAGAAGATTATTTTCCTTGATATTTCCTTCTCCTGCCTTCATAAAATTACTTAAAGCATCCTGATAATTTTTCTTCTTATAATTTATAAATCCAAGTCTGTATCTAATAGCTGGATTATCATAACCAAGTTCAATAGAATGTTTGTAATTTATAGAAGCATTTTCATAATCACCAGACTGAAGATAATTTAAATCTGCCAAATCTGCGTAAAGCTTACCGATTTTTTCATTTCCTTTAAAACCTGCATTTTCTTTTTCTGCGGTATAAAGAGTGATTCCTTTTGTATATTGTTCCTGAGCCTGTAGATAATCGCCAGTTTTAAGATAATTTTCTCCAAGAAGACGATAAGAATCTATAAACTTGAATACTTCGCGTGAAGAAAGTTGCTTTGCATTATTAAACTTTTCTATAGCTTTTGTAAGTCTTGGTTGAACGCTGCCAACATCATTTGTATTTATATAATAATTTGCAAGATTATAATGAGCCACAGGATTTTCTGGAGCATCTGTAACCGCTTTTATTAAAAGTTTGCGGAGACCTTCTATTTTATAACGCAATGGTTCTTCTGCGGGTGTTAATGGACCATAAAGCTTTTCAAGAAGATATCCGCCAAGTTCTGTACAGTCTTCCCCACTCAACTGATGTTTTTTATCTTCAAAACGCTTTTGATAACCAAGCACTTCCTTCAAATTATCAGAACGAATGTAATATTTCATTAAGCGGGCATTGTAAATATCTTTGTCGCCATACAATTGAAGGAGTTTATAATACTGTTCTTTTGCCAGATTAAGTTTTGATGAATCCTTTTCTGTTCCCCATTCAAGATAGGTATCGCCCAGCATAAGCATTCCATCAGGGTCATTTACATGATAATCCAGAATCTGACGCTTAACTATTTCTTCTGCCATCTTATAATTTGAAAGCTCATTTAATTCCATTGAAGCATATTCAAGACCGGCCTGTTTATCGTGATTAAAATATTTTAAAATCTTTAAATACATTTCGGCAGAGCGCTGATACTGCTTATGATCTTTATAGCCCTGTGCATATTTAAAGAACCAGTTTTTCTTCATCTTTAGACTGGCAGCCTGATCAAACTTCATTTGAGACAAAGGATATTCATCATTTTCCAGCAATACATAGCCTTGTTTATAATAATTTGTTGCTTTTGCAGGAATATAAATACAATTCTTTACAAAATTGAAAAGTCCCCAGGAAACAAGACCAAGTACACAAGCTACCAGAGCAATTGGAAGAATCTTGTTACGAATCTGATATTGAAGGGATTTTTTATAAGCTTCATATTCACTGGCGCTACGATGTTCAAAATCTCTTGGAACTGGAATAGAAATATCCAGCATTTTTTCCAACTGACCTGCAACTTGACGAGCTGGAGCTTTATTCAAAATCTTTTCTATAACTTCAAACTCTGCATCATCAGTGAACTCATTCTGAACAATTAAATCTTCAAAGGCAAGACGAACATTTAAAGGATATTCCTTAAAGTTTTTCATGAAGATTTCATAATGTTCATCATCCAAAGTGTTTGGAGGAAGTTCAACGCCCATCATTCCCTGACTAAAATCTGGAACATCTAAGTCTGGATCTGCTGGTTTTCTAGAAGAAGATTTTATATCCTGTGAAATAGAAACATCAGAAAAACCAGGGATTTCAAAGTCGCCATTATCAGAATCATCAAAACCGCTGTCTAGAGAAGGCGCATCAAAATCCATATCCTCCATACCGGTTGTGTCAAAAACTTCAGAATCCATCCCAGTGGTATCAAAGGAATCATCTCCAAAGCCGTCTGAACCAAAACCATTATCAAAGGAATCAGAGTTTATTTCATCTGCAAAATCTGGTATTTCGCCAGTGCTGTCATTATCAAAATCAAATGAATCATTTGAAAAAGCATTGTCGTCACTGGAGGCGCTATTATCAAAGGCCAAATCAGAAATATCTTCTGTTGTAACAGAGAAACTGCCATTTTCTGAAGGAATTACAATATCATCTTGACTGAACAAACCATCTGGTGTATCCGATTCGCCTAAATCTGAAGAAAAATCTGGTGTATCCTCAAAAGAAACATTTTCAAAGGAATCACCAAAATCAGCTGGACCTTCTGTAGAAGTTTCTGTTGCATCATCAAAGAAATCTGAGTCAAAATTGTCTGTCTGCCCTTCATTAAAACTGTCAGTAATATCTTCAGTTATAGAGTCGGAAATTGAATCTTGATTTTCCTGGGCATTTTCCATGGCATTTTCAGAGGATGTATTTTCATTAGATGCATTGTCATCATCAAAGTTGAAGTCAAAATCATCAAGGTTCACAGATTCAAAATCTTCTGACGAGTCTGTAGAATTATCAAGATCCGTTGCACCAAAATCTGGCACATCAATATCTGACATATCCACATTTGCTGCATCCATATTTGATGTATCAAAGTCAGAATTAGTTACAGTTTCAAAATCACTGTTATCTGGAATAGCAAAATCTTCAGAATCAAGGTCGTTTAAATTAAAATCTGCCTCTGATTCCGTGCCAAAATCTGAATCAACTGGCATATCAGTATTCATTGCTGGAAGTTCAAAATCATCGGCAGCAAAATCAGTCTGTGCATCGCTCGGATTTTCAAAATCTGTTGGGCTTGGAGCATCAAAATCTAGAGAAGTGGAACCAAAACTGTCATCATTAAAACCATTTTCCAAGGCATTAGAAAAATCTTCAGAAAAATCATTTTCATTTTGGAAAGAAGGTTCATCAAAATCTATGTCCGAAAGAAGATTATCCACTTCATTCTGTTCTGACTGTTCAAGATTCAAAACACTGTTATCAATATCAGAATTAAAATCCTCTGGGGTTGAAGAATCAGAATTGTTATTTCCTGCAAAGATTTCTGCAATTTCTGGTGGTAAATCTAAACCAAAATCATTATTTGAATTATTAGCGCTAGTATCTTCAAAGGAAGCTGCCTTGTCCAATTCCTGAGTTTCTTTTTCAAGATTATTAAAGAAATCATCATCGTCAGAATCGGTAAACTCATCATCAGCCAGTAAATCTTCTTGATTTGCACCTTCCGAACCATCAAAACCCGCACCTGCCAGCAAAGCTTCAAGTCCCATATCTGCAACAGAAACTTCCTTTGTTTTCTGAGGCTCTTCTGGCTGGATTTCATTTTCTTCGGGAGCATTGTCCATAAACATAGATAAATCTGGCATTTCAGATTCTTGAGAACCAGATTCAAAATCCATTGGTGCTAAAAGTGAAGACAAATCTGGCGCGGCAAAAGCATCCTGTTCCGCCTCTTCTGTCTGTTTTCTTCCATCCCTTGCACCTGTAACAATACCTGTTATTTCCGAAAGATCATCGTCTACTGTAGATTCCGTTGTATGAATAAGAGGTTCTTCTGGCATACCAAGAACAAAGTCTTCAGAATCATCCTCTACTTGAATATTTTTGGGAATAGGAACTCTAACAGGTTTTTCACCCCTAGATGCACGGAGAGTAAGTTCATCACCAATTGATAGAATATCTTTTTCGAACTGTTTGAGCTGTTTTAAGCCTGGCATACTTTATTTTTACCCCACCTTTCCCATTGTACAAGTATACTACTTATCACTTAATCAACGGTCAAAAATGCCGCTGACTTTAACTCTATTTTCTATTTTAGACTTATATTTGCAATATTAAAATCCTTTTTGCCATTTTTTTAATCTTTTTTTATGAAGGTCTAAACTTTTTATTTTTTAGCCCGATAACAAAATTATGAAAACAGGATTTTCTCTTAAAAAAGCTTTTTTGCTTTTGGGATTAACAGTGGTTTCTGCTGTTCCAATGATGGCAAAAGAAGCTAAAATTGAGTATACGCCATTTGAACTTGATTCTCTAATTCACGAAATTGAAAAGCCAAGTGCGCCTATCATTACAGATGATTATATAATCTTTACGGCAGATGTTAATCACAGAAATGTGGGAATTGCTTTTGATTTTGAAAATTATAAAATTGTTCATCCTTACAAGCTGCTGGCCACAACTGATATTGATGGAACAAAAACCAACAAACATCTGTTTTATTGCTACGAACGACAGCACAAGCTAACCACAATAAAATATCGCCTGATTATTGATGGGCTTTGGACTACCGACCCTTTAAACCCAAATAAGATTTATGACGACAATGTAAATCTTTATTTTTCTTTTATTGAAGACCCAGCCAGCATTATAAAAAATACTGGAAAAACAAAGGATGATACGGTTCATTTTGTTTACAAGGGCGAAAAAGGGCTTAGATTAAATCTTGCGGGAACCTTTACCAATTGGGACCCTTGGATTTATGAATTAAAAGAAACTTCGCCAGGATTTTATGAATTAAATCTGCCGCTTCCAACGGGTAAATATTATTATAACTACTATGTGGGTCTTACACCTATCGAAGATAATACAAACCCAGATAAAGTTTATTCACCAGATGGAAGAACGGCATCTGTAATTGTTGTAAATTAAAAAAGCAACAGAATTAGCGGAACTTTTTAGCCATTTCCTGCAGTTTTTTCAAATCCATGCCTTTTAGACTGTTTATATCCATACCTGCAGGAAGTCCGCCGGCGCCACCAAGTCCGCCCATCATATTAGGATTTATTCCCATCTGATTCATCATTCTTCCCTGCATACCTTTGTTTCGGCTTACTTTCTTCATCATAAGCTTAGTTTTTTCAAACTGCTTCAACAATTTATTTACATCGGCAACAGAAGTTCCAGAACCCTTTGCTATTCGTTTTCTACGGCTTGGTCCAATAATAAGATGATTCAATCTTTCTTTGTAAGTCATAGACTGGATAATAGCTTCGTTCTTTTTTAAACTGCTTAAATCCATTTGAGAAGCGTCTACACCAGACATTCCAGGAAGCATATCAATTATAGACTGCATACTTCCCATCTTTTTTACCTGCTGGAACTGTTCGAGCATATCCTGCAAAGTAAACTCATTTCGTTGGAGTTTTTTCTGAAGTTTTAAAGCTTCTTCGGCATCTACAGTTTCCTGAGCTTTTTCTACCAACGAAACAACATCACCCATACCTAAAATACGGCTGGCAATTCGTTCTGGATGGAAAATCTCAAAATCTTCAGTTTTTTCTCCAGTACCAATAAACAAAATTGGTTTTCCAGTAATTGTTTTAAGAGATAAAGCCGCACCACCACGAGCATCGGAATCAAACTTAGTAAGAATTACACCAGTTAATCCCAACTGTTCATCAAAAGTTTTTGCAATATCAACTGCATTCTGACCAGTCATTGCATCGGCTACAAGCAAAACTTCACAAGGATCTGTAGCTTTTTTTACTCTAACCAGTTCATCCATCATTTCTTCATCAATCTGAAGACGACCCGCAGTATCTATAATAATTGTATCGTAACCATTTTTCTTTGCAAAATCTAAAGCTTCCTTTGCATTTTTTACAGCATCCTTGGAGTTTTCTTTATAAACAGGAACACCAATTTTTTCACCGAGTTGAGTCAACTGTTCAACAGCCGCAGGACGCACCAAATCACAAGCAGCTAACAAAGGTTTTCTGCCTTCTTTTAACAAACGAGCTGCCAATTTGTGAGAAGCCGTTGTCTTACCAGCACCCTGCAAACCAAGCATTAAAATAACAGACTGGGTATCAGGACCTTTTAAATGCAAATCCTGTTTTGTATCTCCCAGCATAGACACCATTTTGTCATAAATTATTTTTGTAAACTGTTGGCCCGGATCAACTGCCTTTAAAACTTTTTCGCCTTTTGCTTCTTCAATTGTAGAATTTACAAACCGACGAACAACTCTAAGATTTACATCGGCTTCAAGAAGTGCCATTTTAATTTCTTCAACAGCATCTTCAATATTTTTTTCTGTAATAGTAGACTTTCCACTAAATTTTCTAACAATTCCACTAAAAGTACTGGAAATTTTCTCTAACATTTTTCCTCCAAAATTGCAAAAGCTTATTGTTTTTTAATTAAAAGATAGCAATTCATCAAAAGCTTCTTTTACGCTGCAATCCTTATTCAAAATTTTATAAAGTGCATTGGTAAGCGGAAGCTTGATATCCTTTTTAAGCCCAATTTCGTGAGCATATTTACAGGCAATTGCACCTTCTGGCAAATAACCAATTTTTCCCACATTAGCAATCAAATCATCAATATTTTCAAATTTAGAAAGCATATCAGTCTTAACCAAATCCTGACCAAAGCGACGGTTTCGACCATATTTACTTTTACAAGTTACATCCAAATCACCAACACCACTAATAGATGTAAAAGTTTCGGCATGTGTTGCGCCCATAGCAAAACCAAGAGTCTGAATTTCGTTCAAACCAGCCGCCATCAAAAGACTTTCCGAATTATCACCAATAATATCAGAAGTTTCCGAAATAGCATCCATAGCTCCATAAACATTGGCAATAATATTTTTCGCCGCCGCACAAATCTGAACACCAATAACATCAAAACTTGAATAAACCATCAAGCCAGGAACCTTAAGCAATTCCCGCACCTTAATAGAATTCTTAGGATTCAAAGAAGCCGCCACCAACCCAGTAAGTTTACCCATAGCAACTTCTTCCGCATGAGAAGGCCCCGCTACATAAACCGTACAATCCTTATAATGCTCAGGCAAAGCTTCCTCAATAGTCTCAAGAATCAGCTTAGGCCCCTCTTCTGAAGGTACAAAACCCTTGGTCAAAGCCGCAATAATCGTAGAACCATCCGAAATATTTGGCACATTCACAAATTTCTGAATAGTCGATTTCAAATACAACGAAGGCGACGCAATAATCAAAAATTCTTTCCCCGTTGCCACTTCCACAATATCATCAGTAGCTTTTATAGAAGCATCCAGCTTATAACCAGGCAAAAATTTTTTATTTTCATGATCATTATTAATAGAATCTACAACATCCTTTTCTAACGCCCAAATCTGCACATTATGCTTTCCACGAGCCAGAGCCTGCGCCAAACCAGTACCCCAAGCACCTCCACCAATTACACCAACAGATTTTGATTCCATAACCAAACCTCTTTTAAAAATATTCAAAACCGATTTTCGTAAAAAAAAAGCTCAAACCCACAGTTCAAGCTTTTTCACAAATTCAATTAAAAAATCTGTTTCAGCCGATTAGTACCAGCCATTGCAGCAATCATGCCAATCAACAATTTCTTCGTCTTTAAACCAAAGCTTAATTTCGCGTTCTGCACTTTCATCACTGTCAGAAGCATGAATAATATTGCGTGCTGTGTGTGTACAATAATCACCGCGAATAGTTCCAGGCATTGCTTCAGAAGGCTTTGTTGCACCAACATATTTTCTCATCAAAGCAACACAATCATCAGCCTGCCAAACCATAGCTACAACAGGACCACAAGTTACATAATCAACCAATTCATCATAAAAAGGTTTACCTTTGTGTTCTGCATAATGTTCTTCAGCCAATTCTCTTGGAACCGACATCAATTTCAAACCAACTAATTTAAATCCTTTCTGTTCAAGACGATCAATAATTTCGCCTACCAAGCGTCTATTTACAACACCTGGTTTTAACATTGTAAAACATCTACTCATAATATAATTATAATAAAACAATCAAGTTATTTCAATCGGCAAATCTTAAGGCATGATTTTTTAATTTGGGCGAAATCCTTTCTACAAAAAAATCTCTTCCACAAAACGCCCATCTCTTCTACTAACGGCCTTCCAGGGCTTACCTACGGTCGGTTTCGCCAAGGCTCAACTCCGCTTCGCGTCCCCTTCCACGCCTTCGCAAAACCTTTCAAACAGAACCTTTTTCCATTAAAGTCTGTTCCACTTTTTCAATAATTTCAAAAGAAGTGCTAGCCCCAGCCGTAATTCCAACCCTTTTCAATGCAAAAAAATCCTCAGGAATATCTTCTGCCTTTTGAATCATAGCAGTTTTTTTTATTAAACTTTGGGCAGTCATAAAAAGTCTTTTAGTATTAGCCGAGTTTTTTCCACCAATAATTAAAACTCCATCCACAAGACTACACAATTCCACCAAAGCTTCCTGCCGTTGATTTGTTGCAGGACAAATTGTATTTTCAATCTCCAAATAAGGAAAAGTCTTTTTTAATATTTCCGCAACTTTCAAAAACTCATTTTCATTAAAAGTAGTCTGGCTTAACAAAAATGCAGATTTTTCTGTATGCACATTTTTTGCAAAGTTCAAAGCCTCATCACAATTTTGAACAAGCACAAAATTATTTCCCGCATAGCCTTCAATGCCTTTTACTTCTCCGTGGTTTTTATCTCCAGTAATAATCACAAAATCTTTTTCTTTAGAAAACCTTTCCACCATTTTCTGATTATTTTTTACACGGGCGCAAGTGGCATCGGCAATTTTACATTTTTTCTCCAAAAGACAATCTATAACCTCTGGACTTACCCCATGAGCTCTTATTACCACAGTACTTCCATCTGGTATTTTATCTAAATCATTTTCTTCTACTACAATTAGGCCTTTATTTTTTAACACACTCAAAGTTTCATCATTATGAATCAACGGCCCAAGAGAATATATTTTTGCATCAGTTTTTGTATCCAACAATTCATTGGCTATTTTCACAGCTCTTTTTACACCAGCACAATAACCTAAAACCTTAGCACGAACAACTTCCATAAAAACATCATAGCATAAAAATAAAAAAAAAGCGCCCTCATAAAATGAAGACGCTTTCGAACATTCTAAAAGAACTAAAAACTATTCGTTAGTCTTTACTCTTTTTAATGAATGATGAACTCCAAACTCTGGCTTCCAATTTTTTCTACAAGCAGAAATGAAAGCACTAGAAATGAAGATAGAAGAATACATACCACTAACCAAACCAACCATCATAGCAAGAGCAAAGTCCTTAATGCTTCCAGTTGTAAAGATGTACAAAGAAAGAACAGCGAACAATGTTGTTGCAGTTGTCAAAATTGATCTGAGCAATGTATCAGAAAGAGATTTGTTCAAGATTTCGTTGAACTTTTCAGCTTCTGTCATGTATTTCAAATTAAATCGGATACGGTCCAAAATAACAACAGTGGCATTGATAGAATAACCAATAATTGTAAGAACAGCAGCCAAAACTGTAGTTGAGAACTCCATCTGTGTCCATGTAATGAAAGTAAGCATAATCAAACTATCATGAATCAAGGCAATTACAGAACCAAGAGCAAAGTCCCAGTGGAAACGAATAGCAGCATAAACCCAAATTAAAACTACTGTAAGTAACAAAACAATAATAGATTTAATTGTGTTAGATTTAGACATGCTAGAACCAATAAAGTCTGTTTTTACAACAGCAACTTTTTCTTTACCAAAAGACTGATAAAGTTTTGAATTGATTTTATCAAGCATATCGTTCATTTCGTTCTGGGCAGAAGAATCTGAAACTCCCATACGAATCTGATAACTTGCAGAAGCACCAGAACCTAACTGTTTAATTGCAATTCCATCAATACCAGACAAAGCACTTCGAACATCATCTGTGGTAATGTTTGAAGTTCCTGCAGGATAAACATACAAAACAGCATTTGTTAACTGATTTGTTGCAGCAGAGTTCAAAAATAACTGTGTTGTATCGTAAGAAGCAGCTTTTGCCACCATCTTAACACCTTCTACTGAATTAACAGCAGCGGCCAATTCACCAACAGTTTTTACTTCATTAAAATTAAAGGAACGAGTTTCATTTGTTGTTCCAATACCTGTAATAATCAAATCCAACTGACCAGCAGAAAGATCCATTGTAATATTGGCAGAACCATCGTATGTAATTTCAGCAACTGGAGAAGCTACACGAACTTCCTCAATAAGACCAGGCTTAAAATCAATACCAAAGTTAATACCTTTTACAAAAAATCCTACAACACCCAAAAGGATAATGGCACAGCTTAAAATAACGCAAGGAAGAAATCCTTTATTAAAATTCAATGTCTTTTTCATTATTTAATCCCCCAGCCAATGCTTACTTTCTTTGCGTGGAGAACATCTGTGTCAAAGTCGAAAATCAAGCGAGATACGAACAAAGCAGTAAATACAGATGAAACTACACCAATTGCCAAAGAAACGGCAAAGCCCTGAATTGAACCAGAACCAAGCTGTGACAAGAAGATAGCAGCAATAAATGTTGTAATGTTAGAGTCCATAATTGCCCAGAAAGCATTATCAAAACCCATCTGAACCGCAGCGGCTCGAGTCTTTCCGGCTCTTAATTCTTCCTTAATTCTTTCAAAAATCAAAACGTTAGCATCAACAGCCATACCAATTGTCAAAATCATACCGGCAATTGATGAAAGTGTAAGTGTAAGATTGAAAGCAGAAAGAACAGCAAACATAATGTAAAGGTTCAAAATCTGAGCAACAACAGCATTTATACCAGATGCTTTGTAGAAAATAAGCATAAATACAAGAATCAAGCTCAAACCAAGAATAATTGCCATAACACCCTGTTTGATTGCGGCTTCACCAAGAGAAGCACCAATAACCTGCTGACTTTCTACAGTAAGAGGAACATTCAACCAAGCTGTCTGGAGAACCTTTTTAATATTATTAGCTTCATCCTGAGAGAAAGAACCTGAAAGTGAAACGCTTCCAGTATTGATTGCATCCTGAATGCGAGCATTTGACTTAACTTTGTTGTCGCTAACAATTGCAAGATAATCACCAATATGCTGTGCAGTAAAATCACCAAAAATTGTAGTTCCTTCCAAATCAAGATTGAAACAAACCTGTGGCTGACCTGTAAACTGATCTGCTCTTACTTCAGCAGACTGAATGTGTTTACCATCAAGAGCAACTTCCTTCTTAACAACCAACCAGTCATATCGTTCATCAAGACCGTATTCATCCTTTGTATAAACACCAAAAACTTCACAATCATCAGGAATTACAGAAGGGTCCATCAGTTCACCAACTGCATTAAATGTTGAAGCTGGATGCTGAGCATAATATGTCTGGAAAGCAGCAGTTGCTTCCATATCTGAAAGACGGAAATTCAGAATACCTTTACCCATAATCAAAGTATTGATTGCATCAGCCTGTGCAGCACCAGGAATTTCAATGTAGATTCTATCTTCGCCCTGCTGTCTAATAACAGGAGAAGTCAAACCAAAGCGGTCAATTCTACTTGTAAGATTTTCAATAGCATTTTCCATTGCTTCCTTTTTGAAAGCACCAACATCTGTATCAGCAACAGAATCACCCTGAGCTTCAAGAGCAGCGTCCAAATCAGCACGAACGATAACATTCATACCACCAGACAAATCAAGACCGAGCTTTACAGAATTATCATAATATTTTTTAGCCTTAAGTATTTCGTCGCGATATTTTGCCTTAATAACATTCATGAATTCCAATTCAGAATTATAAGCGCCAAGTACATCAGCAACAGTCATCTTTGAAGCAGATTTTTTCTCTCCAAAAGACTTATACTTTTTAGCAGCAGCTTTATTCAACCATGCAAATTGTTCTAAATCATCAGCCAAAACAGTTGATGAATCCTTTTTTGCTAAATCCTTAATTGTTCGTACATCGTCTGCTGCTTTGTTTTCAGCATAAGTTTTAATGTTTTCTGTAGAACCTAAAGCAAGCTGTTGAACTTCCTTAGGAGTTCTTCCATACCAGCTTATTGTTGGCCAAAGAAAAACAAAACAGATAGCGAGTACTGCAATAAGAATAACCAAGCGAGTTCGTTTGTTCATTTTTATTTACTCCGAAAAGTTTTTTTTATTTTTCTGAATCTTCAGTTTTAGCTACAGTTTCTGCAGCGGCATCAGATTTTTTTGCTTTTTTAGCAGCTTTTTCAGCTTTCTTAGCAGCTTCTGCTTCTGCCAATTTTGCCTTTTCTTCATCAGATAATTCTACAGAAGAAATAGCTGTACGATTGAATTCAAGTTTAGTATTTTCATCAACCTTTACAATTACAGTCTTTTCTTTTACAGAAGAAACTGTTCCGTGAATTCCACCGATTGTAATAACCTTATCACCCTTTTTAAGAGCATTAAGCATTTTTTCTGTTTCTTTCTGCTTCTTATTCTGTGGACGAATAAGGAAGAAATAGAAAATAACGATGATTAACAAAAATGGAACAATTGTTCCAAGAAATCCAGCTGGACCACCAGGCTGTACACCTGTACCCGCTGTTAAAAATGGGATTCCAAACATAATTTCCGTCCTTTTTTCATTTTTTTGATAATAATATCAATTTTACTATGATACACCTAAAGCCGTCTTCTGTCTATAATCAAATTATCAAGGTAAAGGCTTTACTGTATAAGCTGGGTAAGAGCTTCGTTAAGTTTTCTAGTTGTTGAATCATTAGGATTTATGGCTACAACCTGACGCAAATAATACTGGGCTTTTCTAAAATCATCTTTTTCGTAGTAGATTTCATACAATCGGAACAAGGCATCGCTGTTTCTTGGTCCCGCAACTAAACTGGCGCGTAAATCAGCAAGAGTATTTTCTTCTGTAATTTGCAAAAAGCTTCTTCTATAATAGAGATAACTTTTCATTTTTGGCGAGCAGGATGTTAAAAGATTATTTATTAAAGCCAAAGAATCGTCTCGAGATTCCTGTTCAACATAAGCCTGAATATACGACTGTGTAATATTTTCATCGTCTGGATTTTTTGCATAAGCCTTAGAAGCAACATTAAAAGCTTCTGTTTTCTTTCCAAGAGCAAGACAAACTGTTACATGGCGTTGAATTATTTCCGAAGAATCACTGTCGTTTTTTAAAAGCTTTACACTGATTTCGTATGCTTCCTGCCAATTTTCTCGTTTTAACAAACCATCTAAAGCAAAAACCAAAACCTCTTTATTTTCAGGATGATTCTTCAAAATTATTTCAGCCAGTTCATCGGCATATTTTCCTGCTACCGGCGAATCTGTTGCGGAAGAGATTTTTGTGGCTATTAACAAAGCTTCTTCACTGTCAGGATAAAGTTGCAATGCCCGTTCTATAGTTTCTGTTGCGGCAGTTGTATTTTTACTCCAATCCAATTGAACGCGAGCCCTAAGAACCAGATATTCCAAAGAAGTATCATTCTGGCGGGAATACATATTCAAAAGAGAAACGGCATGAACAAAATCATTTTTTTCTACAAGGATTTTTGCACGAAAAAGAACAAAATCCAGATCGTTTGGAGTTTGCTGAAGAACTCGGGCAACATATTCCTCTGCATCAGAATAATTTTTCTGACCGAATGAAACATAAGCCATCTGTTTTAGAACCTGAATATCCTCTGGATTTTTCTCCAAAACTGGCATCATTATTTCCGTGGCGTAAGAAGCATTGTTATTCTGCAGCAGAGTTTTAGAATAAGCCAGGACAATTTCGCGACTTTTGTTATATTTTCCATAGGCTTTTTCCAAATATTGTTCCGCAAGAGCATAATTTTTTTCCAGCAGATAATAATACCCCGCAATATAGTTGGAAATTACCGATTCCGGCTGTTGCTCTAAAGCTTTCAAAATTGAATCTTCACAGTTCAGATATTCTTTATCATTGAGCGAACTGTTGAACATTACAAGCGTTGGAAGAATAGTTAAAAGAAAATCTTCGTTGCCTGTACTGGAATCAAAAATACCATTTTTAGCCGATTTTATTGCACCTGTGTAAGCGTTTTCTTCGGCAACTTCAAAAACTTCCCAAGTTCTTTTTTCAGAAGGATATAAAGTTTCAAAAAGAGAAGCCGCCACATAAATTAAAACTTTTTCATTTTCTGAATAATCCGATTCACTTTTGCGGATTTTTGTCATTGCCCATCGAATAGAATCTGGTGAACCATTTTCCACCGCCTTTACAATTTCAGAATCAATTTTATAAAAATATGTTAATTTTGTTCTGTTTGCGGCAGGCAATCTTATAGAAGTTCCATCTTCGGGCGTTCCGTTATTTTCAGGCATAGAAGTCTGTTCGTTGGTTTGCTGAACTTCAACCTTTTTATCATTTTCTGCCGGAGTTTTATTTTTTTTCTTAGCGGCAAATAAATTTTCACCAAAGAGAAAAGTAATAAGAGAAGTCATTAAAACTGCTTTCGTAAACCTTGTTCTTTTTGGTTTCACTTTCACACCGTATTTTTAAGAAAAATATAAAATCTAGAAAAAAGCGATTTAGATTTTACCAATAAGTTCATCATCATCAAAGGAATCGTGTTCATCATCCTTAATAATCAGATTCTTATACTTTTGCTGCATTGCAAAAAAGCTAAACAGGAAAAGGCATGTAAAAATCATTAACAAAGGTCCGCCAACCATAACAACTACGCTAAAGGGAACCTTAATAATTTTAAGTGAAAAAAGAAGGAAAAAACATCCTAAAAAGAAAACAGTTAATCCTGGTAATGCATATCCAAATTTTAATTTTCGATATTTATAAAAACCAGAAGCAAAAATGATTATTCCAACATAAACTCCCAGCATTGGCCAAAGCTGATAAAAATTAAATGGAATAAATTTTCGCACCATAAGAAAATCAGAAATACCCCAGGAAAGCAGAAGCATACTTGTAAAAAAATGATAAGCCTTGTGAGAATATGTAAAAGTGAAAATGCAGATTAATATTCCCAAAGCAACCAAAAGCAAAGGAAGTAAAGTGTTGATGATTATATGCTGATTTTCAGAAACAAAAATTGAAAAACACAGGGCTAAAACTAAAATGACCATTCCTATGATTGCAGAAATATCAAGTAAATGAGTTTGTTTTTTGTCCATAAAAAATCCTTTCAATTATTATAATCTTAAAAATCAAATCATCAGAAAAAAATCCGTTCCTAACGAAGCCATTATGCCTAGTGTCGCAATATTATATTATAAGTTCAATAAAATTAAAAGTCATAGAAAGCTTCTATTTATTTAAATTACAGTTATTCATTTATCGAGATGTATAAACGCTTAAATTAATCTTTACAATAATATTTCATAATGATAAATTTAAAAATATGATATTCTCCAAAAGATTTCTTGAAGAACTTCTTTTTACTTTTTGCATTTTAAGTTTTTCGTTAGCTTTTTCTGCATGTAACAGTTCTACAAATCAAATTACATCACAAGTTAATTCTACTCAAAGCACCCAGGAACAATTACAAAAAATCCTGGATACCAAAGAACTGGATTCAAAACAAAGATACGCCATCATCAATCAAATGGCAAACAACTTGTTATCCGCAGAAGATTATCAAGGAGTAATTTTACTTTTAACAAACTGGGTCGAAAATAATCCCGATGATATGTACAACTCCTATTGGCTTTTAATGACCGCCTATTCTTATCTTTCTTTAAATGCAGAACCCGTGGCAGAATATTATTTTGACCGAATCCTTCAAACTTGCCCAGATTTACTAGTAAAAGGCAATTCCATTCACTTTATGTGCCTTCAGAATCTTATTCAAATCAGTAAGACGCCAAGCCACAGAATCAAATATTTTAACGAACTTATAAACAGATTTCCTGACAATGTTAACACCACAGAATTATACCTTCGCCTTGCACTTGAATACGAAAATGACAATCAATGGAATCAAGCACTTAAAACCTGCACCCTGTTTTTACAGCAGCCAGACGCAACTACAATCCAGATTCCTGGTGAGCCAGATGCTTATAAAAATGCCCGCCATTTAATTGATTTTAACAATTCTTCTAAAGACTGGACCTTTGAAAGTCTGCCAGCACTGGAAGCCGCAGTAAAAAAAGCAATTCGAAATTACGACTGGCGTGCTTTGGATAAATATAAAGCAAAAGTTAACTTCTTCTCTATGTCTTGGAAACAGGACGAAATGGACGCCAACTCTCAGGAAGTCTTTTCTATGCACGATTGGATGCGTGGAAACAGAATCCGTTACAGCGAAACTTTAGATGAAACATCAAATCCTAATGAAGCTTATTTAAGAACCTGGGGTTGGAGTAACTATGTTTCTGTATGGTATTTATATTTTAGAAAAATTGACTTTCCACTTGATCCAGATATAAATGGAAACTGGGAATGGGCAGGAATCTACATAGGAAACAAGCTGTGAGAAAAAGAACTTTCCCTTCTCTTCTTCAATTTGGATGTTTTTTTCTTTTGTTTTTATGCTCTGATGTTTTTGCAGAAGGTTTAAAAAAAACAGTTCAACTTCAGAAAAAATCAATCTCAATTGATGGAGAAGAACGGGCAGAAGTTCAAAGATTCCGCGAATTATATCTTAACTCTCCAAAAAATCAGCAGCTACTCCACGACAGCCTGGAAAACTCCATAAACTACCGCCTTTATGTTAGAAAATGCATTTCTGAGCAAAAACTTCCACCAGAACTGGAATATTTACCCATAGTTGAATCAAATTACAAGGTTTATGCAAAATCTAGAACTGGTGCTATTGGTTTATGGCAATTTATGGAAAACAGCGTTTCCCCTTTTTTAGTTTTAAATGATTACATTGATGAACGATATGACCCATGGAAATCTACCGATGCCGCTCTTAAAAAACTAACCGAAAATTATAATTATTATAACGACTGGGCATTAGCCATTGGCGCTTACAACTGTGGAATTGGTGCTATGAACAAGGCATTGAACAAATCTCCTGTAAAAGATTTCTGGTATTTAGCAGAAAATCAATTAATTCCTAAGCAAACAGCGGATTATGTACCTAAACTTCTTGCCATTGCAGATTTAGCTATAAATGCTGGCTATTATAATCTGGATTTACCTTCCCACGCCGAAGAATATAAAGTTTTGTACAATGAGAGAAATGGTCTTTTTGATTACATTACCGTAAATCAGGCTTATTCCATTGAACAGCTGGCACAAAGTATGCGGATTGAACCGACCATTCTAAAAGACTTGAATCCTTCTTTTAAATTGGGCTACACTCATCCTTCCCATGAATCAGTCATAAGATTACCCTTGGGCACATCTCCTTCCGCAAAAAAAGCTTTAGAAAAACTAACTCCCATTGAGATTCCATCAAAATACAAAGTTGTTGCAGGCGATTCTCTTTGGTCCATTGCAAAAAAACATAACACCACCGTAAAAATCCTATGCGAATTAAACAATATAAATGAAAATGACATCCTGAGAATTGGAAAAATCCTTTATATTCCTTCCAAATAGCCCGATAATGAGGTAATGAAAAGGATTTTTATTTGTTTTTTAGCATTTGCCATAGCTTTACCACTTTTTGGCGCAGGTTCCAACACAAAGCACACTTCTGGTTCCATTGAATCTACAAGCCGCATAAATTGGGTTACAAGACAATTCATTTCTCAGTTAAGTCTTGACACACAAAAAGAAGGACTTCAAATGCCTTCTGGAAAGAAAAAAGCCTCTGCATCTATTTCTATAAAAATGCCACAATTGATTCAGCCACCTTTACTTTCGCTGTATACAGATTCTGCGAACAGACTTGCAAATTATGTTATAAACGAGGATTTAACTTTAGATCAGGTTTACAACTTCATTATGAACGGATATAAAACTCCAGATGTTTTTTCTAAAGACATAAAATCCTTAAATACTTCAAACACCCTTAAAGTTGATGATATTGGAAAGTTTCTTGTAAATCATCGGGAGCCTTATACACAGGAAGAACCAATTGACACTACACCTTCTCGTGCCTATTCGGGAATTATTATTGATGCAAGAGGCAGCTATCCAGTTCACGGAGAATATGTAAAAAGTCAATTCTCTGCCTGCTTTTTCCCAAAAATCTGGGATGAAAATATGAATGTAATTTTTGAAAAAAGCATGGAAGCTCCCGAAGTCATTAAAAATCAAGGATTTGTAGCCTATCATTATTCTGATAACACAGAAGAATATGAAGACAGAATTGGCTCCGATCCACTTTACATAAAAGCAATTCAAGTTTTTGGCCGAAACAGAACAGATCCGGTTATTAAACGAAGTGATGCATTAAAAATCCTGACAATTCCAGAAAATACTCAGCTTTTGAAAGATGGAAAAGTTGTAATTCTTTTGGACAAGGAAAATCTTATTTTTGACATAGCAACTCCAGAAAAAGATGACAGCTACTATGTAAAATATGAAGAAATTAAAAATTATTTTTATACCAATAAAGTTTTTGAAATTGATGTTTCTGATACAATTGAAGGCATTCTCTTTTCTGTAGATTTAAAATTCTACCCAGATTCACCAGATTTATTGCCAGGAGAAGCAGAACGAGTTTCTAAAATTGCAGTACAGCTTAAAGATTTGCTTTTTGAAGACGGATACACCATTTTAATTGAAGGTCATACTGCCGATGTGGGAAAACCAGTGGGACAGTTAAATCTTTCCATTGAAAGAACAAGAACTGTTATGAACCTTTTGATTAAAGCGGGCATTAGCGAAGATTTATTCTCTTATAAAGGATACGGCGGAACAATGCCAGTTGCTTCCAATGCTACAGAAGAAGGTAGAGCTCAAAACCGTCGAGTTGATATTACAGCCCGTCCAAGAGCTACTTATATTCAGAGAGATTGGTAGCTCCGAAGATTCTTAAAGCTTATAGCAAACCCTTTTTTCGTCGCTTTTCCTGATAAAGCAAAGAGTCTGCGGCAGACATAAGAACAGAAAGGTCGTAGCTTCCATCCAAAGGGTATTCAACATAACCAAGACTGACAGAAAGCACAAACAGGGAATTGGTGTCTTCTGTCCAGCGGATGCATTTTTCCTGCACCTTTTCGTTGATTCTGGCAAATATTTCTGGATTAAGCCCCGGACTTATAACAACAAACTCGTCGCCACCAATTCTGGCCACCACATCTGTTGCTCTAAAACTGGATTTTAAAATTCCCGCTTCTGCAATAATTGCTTTATCTCCAGACTCGTGACCAAAATTGTCGTTAATTTTTTTAAGACCATCCATATCACAGAAAACCAGCAAACCTTTTTGCCCCATAGATTTAGATAAATCCAAGGTTTTTCCGCCAAAATCGAACAAGCCCCGTCTGTTCAAAATGCCTGTCAATTCATCGGTATGAGCAATTTTATCAAGAGTTGCATACTGTTCTGTATATATTTTCTTATCATTCTGACCAACTTTTATGGTATGCAAAGTAAAAAGCATATTGGAAATTGAGCGACGAAGTAAATCGTAAACAGCATAATCACAGTCAGACATTTCCAGCATTATATATCCATACTGATATTTTCCAGCAAACAAAGAAAGAATTACCACCGCCTTTGAACTATCACTGTCGAAATAATAATTATAAGGTTCTGGTAAAAGAGAATCATTTGGGTCAAAAACAACAATATCTTCACCCTTCTGAGCTTCCATTTTTTTTGCCCGATAATTATTTTCTCTAACCTTATCATTAAAACAAAGAAGAACCGCTTCGTGTGGTAAATGGAAATAATCAAAAACCTCACTGCATTCAATAGGGTCTCTATACACAACAACCGAAGAAAATTGCAAATCCAAAGAAAGCAGATTGTCAACAATTTTATTTATTACATCATCATCATCTACAAAATCATTTTTTATATCCATGTAAAGCTGGGCAACACGATAAACCTGAGACCTTTTATTATACCATCTTTGCGATACAGGATTTGATTCCGAAAGAATGGACAGAGAAGCCCTATCTATTTCGATGGATTTTTGATTACAAACCTTACTAAAAAAAGCAGAAGCACCTGTGGAATGTCTTAAAACGGCTTTCCCATCAATAACTTGAAGCAGAGGAACTTTTTCACCAGAAATCATTTTATGTAAAGTACTAACTGCCAAAGCTCCCATTTGTGGAATCATCTGGTTTATGGTAGACAAAGATGGTTCTGAATATCGGGCTTTTCGTAAATCATCAAAACCTGTAATGACAATATCTTCTGGCACATTAAGTTTTAATTCTTTGCAAAAATCTGATGCAGCCACCGCCATATCATCATTAAAGGCAATAATGGCATCAAAATTGAAATAATCTTTTACTTCAAAACTCTGTCGCCCATTTTGTTGTAGCTGCAATTTCTTTTCTTCAATATATTTTGTTAATTCCTGTTTTGCAGATTCATAACTATAGTAAGTTTTTATTACAGTTACAGAAGACATTGGTAGACGGTTCTTCTGTATTGTCTGCCAGAAAAGTTTTTCGCGGAACAAAACTTCTTCCGATTGACTGTCCACAGATAAAAGCAATATTTTTCTAGACATTACATCCTGAATTACATGATCCAGCAAAGCGGTAAAAGCTTCTTCGTAATCTACAACCACAGAAGGAATGCCTGTAATTTCATTTCCAATATTTACAATGGGTAGCGGAGAGTATGAGTTCAAATATGAAGTGTAAGTTTTAAAATCTACATTATGAGTTAATGTGGCAGAATTAAAAATAAGACCATCCACATTATTTTCTTTAAGAAAGGCAGTAGACGCCATATTCTGATATTCAAAATCACCAAAATGATTCTGGAGAGAACCAATTTGAAAAACCAGACATTCCAAATCCAGCCTTTTACAACACTGTCTTACACTTTCTGCGAGAAACTCCGAATATTCTGTAACAATATAATCCAAAAGAAGACCAATTTTAATTTTTCTATTGGAAGGCAAATTGGACTTATCTGTTTTCTTTTTCATATCCTCTGTCATATTCTTACCGTTTAATTTAGTCAATCCTAAAACCTAGCAAATTATTGAATCATTTATAACGCCAATTCAGAAAAACAATAAATTAAAAATTACTATTTATTTGCTTTTTTCCGCCGTTTCTCTTTATAGAGAGATGAATCTGCATCCGAAAGGATTTTATTCAATTGATAACCATTTTTCTCATCAGGGTAAAGACAATATCCCATACTTATAGACAAACCAAAAGGCGACTGGTTATTTTTTGTCCATTCAGCACAATCTTTATCAATATTAGCTTTAAGTTCAAGGAACTTTTCTTCCGTCATCCCAGGACTGATTACCGCAAACTCATCGCCACCTAATCGGCTTAAAACATCATTACCTCTAAAGTTTTGTCTAAGAATCTGACCTTGGGCTTTAATGGCTTCATCACCCGCTTCGTGCCCGTATGTGTCGTTGATTTTTTTAAGACCATCCATATCACAGAAAATTACCAGACCTGTAGTTCCAGTCGCTTCTGAATAATTCATTGTTGCCTGTCCAATTTGAATAAATCCCCGTCTATTCCGCAAACCAGTCAATTCATCCGTATTAGCAATTAAATCAAGCTTTGTATATTTATCTGTAATAACAGTTTTTTCCCGCAGAAAATTGGTATAAGAAAAACTAGACTCTATTTGATTGGCTATAGCCTTTGCCACCACATCATAAACACCCGCATCATACGAACTTCTATCCAAAATAATATAACCATATTGAATCTCGTTATGATAAAGCGCAATGAGAATAGAACCTTCCGTAGAAATATTGATTAATCCCGGAGGAAGCATCCAGTCGTTAGGGTCAAAAAGTACAGGAGTTTTTATCTTTGAACCATCAAATCCAGTTTTATAATCAAAACCACCAAGCACAATGGCTTTATGCGGCAAATTAAAATATTCAAAGGCTTGATGCATCTCTACTGGTTTTTCGTATACTATAATAGCTGTAGATTGGAATCCATAATTTTTTAGCGATTCGGTAAGAAGACTTCCCACATTGGTTAATTCCGTCTGATGATTCATTTGTGCATAAAATTGAGCAGCCTGCAATAATTGAGAACGACGATTATACCATTCTGAAACTGAAAACTTATCGTTTACATCTTCGCTTAAATCATCCTGCATATAATCTTCGTTATAAAGTTCCGAAGCATTTCTTCTGGAAGATTGACGGAGAATTGTCTTTGCTTTAATTTCCTGTGTCATTGGAACATCTTCTTCCCGCAGGATTTTACACAAAGTTTGTGCGGCAATATATCCCTGATAATCTACCTGTTGATTTACCGAAGTAAGAGTTGGATTTGAAAAAGATGCCCGTTGCAAATCGTCAAAGCCCGTAACAAGTATATCCTGTGGCACATCTTTATGAAGACGCTTTTGAACAAAATCAATACAGGCATAGGCGGTATCATCGTTTAAAGAAACAATGGCGTCGTAATCAAAAGTTTTATGTTTCTTTAAATAAGCATCCAGTTGATGATAGGCGGATGAATATTCAAAATTACTTTTTAGAATAAGTGTATGTGTGTCATAAAGATTATTTCTCTTCAACACATTTTTAAAAATCTGCGTTCTGTTTTTTACTTCCTGAGAATTACTGTTTACTCCCATCAGCGCAATTTTTTTACAATGCTGTACATCAATTATATATTGAAGCATAGAATCAAAAGCCTGATTAGAATCTGCGGTAATAGAAGGAATCTTTGGTAAAACCATGGAAACATTTACCATAGGAACTGATTTATAAGAACGAAGATAAGAAAGGAACTCTTTTTTTGACATACCATGGAGCTGAGTTCCCGAATCGATGATAATTCCATCAATATTTTCTTTTTTTATTAAAGCGGTTATGGCAAGATTCTGATAATTATAGGAACCTTCTGATGTAGATTTAATTTCGCCAATAGTATAAACCAATAACTCTACATTATTTTCTTTACAGTATGAGGCAATTCCATTTAATAGATTTTCAGAATATTCAGATGATAAATAGTCAAGAATTAGACCTATTCTCATTTTTCCATTAAGCATTTGTATCAATTATAAAAGCAAAAAGTTTTTTTGTCATTTTTTATTTCGAGGAAAATTGTATTTGTAAAGATTTTCAGTTTAATCTTTTATAAGGGTGAGAGATTTTTGTTGATATTCTGGTAAAAAGACTTTCTTTCCGCCATTTTCAAAGGCTACTGTAATTTTAAACTCACCTTCCACCATATTTGCAGCGGTAATTATGCCATAGCCATATTCATCGTGAAAGAGTTTTGCACCTTTTTTCCATTTTTCCATCAATTCTTGTTGAACTTGGGAAATCTCTTGAGAGGCATTTGAAGAAGCAAAAGAATCTGCATTTTTACCAAAAGTTACGCCAGCATTTTTTGATTTTCCACCAAGAGGATTAAAGCCAAAGGGAGTTCTACCAATGATTTTAAAACCGGCGGCGGCTTCCTGAAGAAAAATACTTGGGCGCATATACTGCAAGGAACCATACATCACTCGTTTTTGCGCTGAAGTAACATAAAGTTCATTTTTAGCTCTTGTAATACCTACATAAAACAAACGCCTTTCTTCTTCTAGGTCGCTTACAGATTTATCTGCTCTTGGAAAAATGCCTTCTTCCAGGCCAGTAATAATTACATTGTTATATTCCAGACCTTTTGTGTTGTGCAAGGTAATCAAAGTAACTGCATCATTGGAATTGCCGTTTTTTTCACTTTCTTCTTCCAAAGAACGGTCAAGATTGATGGCATCCAAAAAAGCTACGAGTCCGTCCACAGAACCTTCATAAGAACTGGCACTGTTTACCAATTCCTGAAGATTCGCAACCCGTTGTGTGCCTTCAATTTCATCTGTTGCCTTATGATAATCGTTCAATCCAGAATCTTGAATCACAAGCTCAATAAAATCTGACAATTTTTTAGAAGAATTAAAATTATTGGCAAAAATCTCAAACATTTTACAGAAGCTTTCCGCTCCATCTCTGGCTTTTTTTGATAACTCCCCAGACATATTTTTTAAGGTTACCAAAAGATCTTCATAATAAAGTGACAGTTCTCCATTGTCGTCTGTACGAGTCTGCAATGCCTGAGTTAAAATTTTATCCTGAGTTTTTTCACCAATTCCTCTAGCAGGTTTATTCACAATTCTTCTAAAAGAAATTTCATCCTTAGGATTTGCACACAAAGACAAATAAGCCAGTGCATCCTTAATTTCTTCCCGCTCATAAAATTTAAGCGAACCCACAACCACATAAGGAATCTTTTTATGAAGAAATTCTTTTTCAAAATTCAAGGACTGAGCATTGGTTCTATACAAAATTGCCCAATCCGAATACTTCTGTCCCCGTTCCACAGATTTTTTTATAAGATTTCCGCAAATAAATGCTTCCTGCGTATAATCGTCCACAAAAATCAAAGCGGGAGTTCCACCTTCCCCACGATGAGCTATAAGATTTTTACCAAGCCTTCCTGAATTATTTTTAACCGCCAGTTCTGCCAATGAAAGAATCTTACTGGTGGAACGATAATTTCTCTCCAAACGAATAATGTCGGTTCCAGGAAACTTATCTGGAAAAGTTAAAATATTTTGAACTTCTGCACCACGGAAATGGTAAATTGACTGATCATCATCACCAACAACACAAACATAAGCGGGAGAATCACTTTTTACACCAGAAAGTTCCTGCAAAAGTCTATATTGGGCAATGTTGGAATCCTGATATTCATCAACCATAATAACGCTAAAACGCTGATGAATATAAGAAGAAATAATCGGGCTTTCTTCCATAACCTTTACAGGCATCATGATTAAATCTCCAAAATCCACATTTCCTGTTGCTCGAAGGCGTTTTTCGTAGGCAGAATAAATTTCATTCAGATTGAACTCGCTGGCGGTAATAGACAAATCATCTTCTGGAGTTAAACAATAATCTTTACAAAGGGCAATTTGATGAGCCACAACATGACTTTCTTTTGTGGAAAGAGTAGGTACTGCTTTTTTTACAAGAGTTGCCATATCTTCATCATCGTAAACTGTAAAAGAAGATTCTAATCCAACATCTTCTGCAAACTTTCGCAAAAACCAAGAACCAAAAGAGTGAAATGTTCGTATTTGTGAATGCTGAGCCTGTTCTTCCATTGCTACAGCCCGTTCCCGCATTTCGTTAGCTGCCTTTTTTGTAAAAGTTACAGATAAAATTGAGAAAGGATTTACATTTTTTTGATTTATGAGATAAGCAATTTTTGTAGTTATAACTCTCGTTTTTCCAGAACCAGCTCCAGCCAGAATCAATAAAGAGGAACCTTCGTGTTCAACTGCTTGTCGCTGTTCCTCATTTAGAACCGCGAGATATTCTTCCATAGGATTCAATTCATTCATATTACAGAAACCTTAGAATCTTTAAAGCACAAACTGAAGCTTATCAGTTTCTTTACATTTTTTTTGCAGAGAAACAAATCTTGCATCCAAATCTACACCAGTACTTGCAAGAATCTTTGCAGAAACCACATTTCCAGCTTTTACCGCTTCCACCTGTTTTGCATCATCCAAGTCATAACGAATAACAACACAGCCATCAACTTCTGGAGCCTGAAACCATGCCCGCCCAATAGCAAGACCTTCTGTAGGATTTTCTTCGCTATTATTTTCAATTATTTCTTCAATAATTACCTTAAGATTCTGTCCCACATAAGATTCCAGCTTTTTCATGGTAATTTCCAGCTGAATCTCTTCCAGCATTGCCGCTCTTTTTTTTGCAACACGCCCAGGCACTCTATTTTTCAAATTATAAGCAGGTGTGTCCTCTTCTCGACTATATGGAAAACAACCCGACCAAGTTGGCTGAATTGTTTTAAGAAAGTTTCGAGTATTTTCTGCAGATTTATCTGTTTCTCCCGGAAAACCTGTTAAAAAAGTTGTTCTAATAGCACAATCTGGTAAAACAGCACGAATATTGTTCACAAGCTGAACATATTGTTCAAAAGAACCCTTTCTGTTCATTTTGTGAATAATTTCATCATCTCCACTTTGAAATGGAATATCAAAATAATGGGCAAACCGTTCATCAGACTTCATAATTTCAAGAATATCTGGGGTAAAATGATCTGGATGAATATACAAAGTACGAATTAAAAAATCATCATCCTTATTTTCATTGATTTTTATTTCGTGAAGTTTTGTAAGCAAAAGCCCCAAAGGTGAAAGCTGTAAACCATCTGCTTCTTTTTTCAATGCTAAATCCACAGGTTCCAGCCCAGTACCATAAGCCGCCAAATCTTGACCAATAAGATTTATTTCATACACTCCAGCATCTACAAGAGTTTTTACTTCCTCCACAATATCCTGCCAAGGACGACTGCGCAATTCTCCACGAATCAAAGGAATTGCACAAAAAGAACAATGATTAGAACAACCTTCCGTTACTTTTACAAATGCACTGCCCTTAAAATTATACAGATATGGACGATTTCCTGTACTTACTCCAGTCTGTTCATAAGTGCGAAGCAAACATCCCTTGTTAGATTCAGAAGAAAAAGTCTTCATAAAATCAACAATTTTTGATAAATCACCATTACCAAAAACGCCACTTAATTCTGGCATAGATTCCGAAAGCATTTGAGCATATCGCTGGGCAAGACAACCGGTTAAAATAATTTTTGCATTTGGATAAGCAGCTTTTACCGCATAAATAGAGTCAATAGATTCTTTTTTTGCCGATTCAATAAAACCACAGGAATTAATAAAAATAAAATCCGCTTCTGCTGGATTCTTCGTAAAAACAAACCCTTCATCCTGTAAAAAACCAGCAATTATTTCGCCATCAGTTTGATTTTTTGCACATCCATGCTGATCGATATAAAAATATTGTTTAGTCAAGTTCAATTACCACCAGTTTATATTTTCCGTCTGTATCTTTTATCCATTTAATATCTTCTACAAAAACCTGACCGGCAGCACCAATGTCTAAATCAAAAGTTTTTGAATCAGCAATAAGCGAAAATTTAACTGTGTTATTATTTGAAATCCATAATCTTATGCCGTTTTTTGGAGTGGCAGTAAAAACTTCACCACGAGTAAAATAGGTTTCAACCGTCTCGGAATTGTCTACTTTATGTCGGAATAAGCATGGTCCTCTAAAACTTGCATTTATTGTAAAAGGATATGCACGGTTATCTTCAATAATTACTTTCTGAGGATGTTTTGACTTCAAATCTGATGCCAACGGAATAGACAATTCATCCACCGAAGAATTAGATTGTCTTTGATTATAAAGACCATTTCGCAAAAGCATATTTACTTCAACACCACGACTGGCATCTGTATAAGAAATATCTGCAACATAGATAATTAAATCTGGCTTAGAATCACCATCAATATCTATTTCTGTTTCCTCGGCCAAATCTGTATAATAAACACCGCTTGGAGTATCCAAACCAAAGGAAGATAAAGTATCTCTAACAGTAAGAACAATCTGACCATTTTCTGTAGAAACAAGAATCTGATCTCCTTTGTACACTCTTTGAGAAAACTTTTTATCTGTTAACTGATATTGTCGAGTTTTCAGCTGATTCGAAACAACAACTTCCTCTTCCGAAACTTTAGTTTTTCGTGTCAGCAAAAGAACTAAAACTGTAACGGCAACACCAACAATAAACACTATGGGAATAACAATTACAGGCACCAGCCACCGTGATTTAGGTTTCTCCAACAATCCTTCTGGCACCGGTGATTCCTGAATCTTTTTATTGTTATAAAGTTTAAGAATAAAATCTGTATCTAGTTCAAGATAATTGGAATAATTTCGCAAAAATCCAATCATATAAGCTTCGCCTGGAAAAACCGAAGAGTTTTCTTCTTCCAAGGCTTGAAGATATTTTCTTTCAATTGATATTTCTCTAGCAACTTTTTCAATATCAAGATTCTTTTCTAATCGGGCATCCTGAAGTAACTTGCCAAAACTTTCCATAGGGCTATCCTTTATTGAAGAAATGATTATTCAGCAAACAAAAAATTGTTAAAGTTATTTGCAGAAGAAGGTGGATCATAAATAAATCGCTGATCGGTAATATCCTGATTTAATTTATAATCGTAGAAATTGAAAAGCAAGGTCTCGCCTTTTGGTGTAACAGCTTCTATTCTGCGGATTAATTTTGTTTTTTCGTTAACAGAAAGTTTAATGTATCTAAAAGCTTCTGAAGGACTCTTTCGGCTAAGAATAAACTTAACTACCATTTCATCCGAACCATTTTCTAAAGGCTCTGCGCTCTGTCCTGTTTCGTAAGCTACCGAATAATAACGGCTTAACAAAGAAAGTCCTTGAGGTGTAGTTAAAGATACGGTATTTCCTTCTTTTGAAATTGACTGCTGTAAAACTGCCGATGAATCTGGGAGATAAATAGTGAGCATATCTCCATTAAAACAGATTACCTGTTCCTGAGGATTTGTATAGTCTAATCGAAGTAAATCTGGGGCTTTAAAAGAAACTTTTCCCGCAGTTTCCTGTTTTTCTACTTTGATTTCAAAATCAGCTTCGTAATCTTTTAAAGTTCCGTAATATTCAGATATTGTTTTAAAATATGCACTTGCAGTAGTAATTCCCTGCGCAAAAAGAGATGTTGCTGCAAGCATAAAAAATGCACTGATTATCTTTTTCATATCAGTGCATTATACCGTTATTTTTATCACTTATCAATTATTTAATTAAGCTTGTGATTAAAATTACAAGTACTGTAAACAGAAGTGTTTTTCTATTCTGTAGTATCCTGTTCAGTTTTTGCGCCTGGAGAAGATTCTGTTTCTCCTGATTTCGTTGCAGAAATTGCTTCTGTTGTCTGGGCTGATTCATTTTCGGCTTCAGGTGCTTGTGCAGATTCCACAACCTGACTTTCTAACTCCTTACAATGCTGCTCACCTTTAACAATATCATAGAACTCTTTGCCTTCCATCGTTTCAATTTCTTCAAGGCGTTTTGCAATATAGTCCAACAAATCTTTATGTTCAGAAAGCACTTCAACTACATGAGCATATCGTTCGGTCATAATACGAGCAATTTCGCTATCAACATAATTTTGAGTTTCTTCAGAGAACTCACGTACTAAACTTGGTTCTCCGCCGCGATTTCCAAGAACACCTTTTCCTAAAGTCATATTTGGGAAACGGTCAGACATACCATAGACAGTTATCATCTGCTTTACAATATCTGTGGCTCTTGCAATATCATTTGAAGCACCTGTAGAAATATCACCAAGAAGAATCTGCTCAGCAGCACGACCGCCCAACATACAATCAATTTCATTAATCATATCTTTATAAGTAAGGCAGAACTTTTCTTCCTGTTCTTCACGATACTGAGTGAATCCTCCAATTCCATGAGAACGAGGCACAACTGTAATTTTATTAACAGGCTCGTGATCTGGAGTAAAGGCGGCAATTAAAGCATGACCAGTTTCGTGAACAGATGTAAGTCGCATCTGTTTTTTATTGTCTTTTCGAGATTTCTTTTTAAGACCAATGCTAACCTTATCAATAGCCTCATTAAAATCTTCCATGGTAACTTTCTTTCGGCCATTTCTTACTGCAAGCAATGCTGCTTCATTTACTACATTGGCCAAATCGGCACCGGCAAAACCTGTTGTTCCATGAGCAATGGATTCAAAATCAACATCATTGTCCAATTTTACATTTTTTGCGTGAATGCGAAGAATATCCTCACGACCTTTAACATCAGGTTTTTCAACAGGAACCTGACGGTCAAAACGGCCTGGACGCAAAATAGCAGGATCAAGAACATCAACACGGTTGGTAGCGGCAAGAATAATAAGTCCTTTTTCGTTATCAAAACCATCCATTTCTACCAACAACTGATTTAATGTCTGTTCCCGTTCATCATTACTACTGAATCCATTTGCACGACTTTTTGCAAGAGCATCAATTTCGTCTATAAAAACAATACAAGGAGCTTTTTCTCTAGCCTGTTTAAACAAATCTCTAACACGGCTGGCACCAACACCTACAAACATTTCCACAAAATCAGAACCCGAAATGCTAAAGAATGGAACACCTGCTTCTCCCGCAACTGCTCGTGCAAGTAAAGTTTTACCAGTTCCAGGATCTCCAACCAGAAGAACTCCTTTTGGAATCTTTCCACCAATATCTGTATATTTTTTTGGACTTTTCAAAAAATCTACAACTTCAACCAATTCTTCCTTAGCTTCATCAACACCTGCAACATCTGTAAACCGAGTTTTTATCTTTCCTTCTTCTACAACCTTTGCTCGGCTTGCTCCAACATTGAAAATGCTGCCCATTCCACCGCCACCAGAGCCACCGCCCATTCTTCTAAAAATAAAGAAGTAGAACAAAAGGATAATTCCAAATGGGAAAATAAGATTTATAAGAAGTTGAAGAAAATAATTATTCTGTTTTTGAACAAACTTATATTCAATGTGTTTCTCATCCAATAAATCAATAAACTTTTGCATGAGTACAGCGGAAGTTTTATATTGATCTTCGAACTTTGCAACTTTTGGCTGGAAAAGCTGAATACCTTTTTGATTTCCACCAGAAGACAATAATCTGCTAGGGCCGTATCCTATAAAATGATTTTCTCCAATTTCAACACGAACAATCTGTCCATTTTCAATTTTCTGAACAAACTCTGAATAATCAATTAAATCATCAGGTTTTGACAGGAAGAAAACATCTGCAATTGCAAATGCACCAAGAATCAATAAAAGAATAATTGCAAAAGGTATCTTTCTTTTTTTACCGTTCTTGTTTTTATCATCTTTTTTATTATCTTCTGGACCGGCAAACTTAAAAAACTTATAAGGGTCGTTTTCATCATTATCATTTTTCTGGTTGTTGTCTGTCTGATTTTCTGCCATTTGTTATTCCTATTCGTACATATTTTTTTAGTAAGTACCGTATTAATATACTAATAATAAATTGAATTGTCGACAAAAAAGATTTTTAAAATTTAAGATTTTTTTGAAACTTTTTATAAAGTAATTTTTTTAAACACCGAAAATAAAGTGTCTTATCGGCAAAACAATTTTAGATGAGGAGGCACAAGATGGCTTATCAAAATGCATATTCCGCATATCAAAAAACTAATATCAGCACCGCCAGTCAAGGTAGACTTGTTGTTCTATTATATGAAGGAGCAATAAAACAACTTTCAACTGCTTTAACTTACATTGGTGATAACAATAAAATCCAACCGGGCAATATCGAAAAGTTTGGTATTTGCATTCAGAAAACTCAGGCAATTATTACTGAACTGCAAGTGTCTTTGGATATGGAAAAAGGTGGCGAAATTGCAAAAAATCTTATGTCACTCTATTTGTATTTTAATGAAGAATTAGTAAACATAAACATAAGTCACGATAAAAATAAACTGTCATTTATTATAAAAATGATGAATGAGCTCACAGATTCCTGGAGAAAAATTGCAAACAGTACTGCAAACGCTCCAGCAGCAAAGGTTGAAAAAGCCTTGAATATTACGGGATAGGAGATTTGTATGGTACAACTTTCACAGGAAGAAATTGACGAAAGAGTTTCAATTTTAAAAAGATTTAAGTGCTTATTGGAACAGCAGAGAGGACAGTTTCAGGAATATCTTAATGTTCTGGAAAAACAACAGGATTCTATTTCTGCCGAAAATCCAGAAACACTTTTGGCTCACACAGAATTAGAACAGCAGGTGGTAAAAAGCCTTTCAAATCTGCAGAAAGTAATTATTCCAATGAATAAAATGTATAAATCTTTTGCCTCTGAAGCAGAAAAAACTGAAGACGCAATTTCTATTGAAAATATTCAGAAAGAAGTAAGTGATTTACAATCAAAAGTATTACTTCAGAACGAAATTAACCGAGATTTACTAAGAGAACATATTGGTAATATTAAAGTTCAATTGGAGAATTTTAAAAATCCTTATAGAAATCTGGGAAGTGTTTACGCTCCAAAACAGAGAGTTGCAACACTTGTAGAAATTAACGTTTAATTTGAAAATGATTATTTCTCTTCTTGTGGCATATTCAAAGAATCGGGTGATTGGAAATAAAGGAAAAATCCCATGGAATCTTCCTTCTGAGAGGAACCGTTTTAAACAAATATGCCAAGGGAAGAATATCATTATGGGAAGAAAATCCTTTGAAGAAATTGGACACGCCCTTCCCTACTGCACCATTGTTATACTGTCCAAAACTTTGAATACATGTCCACAAGGATGTCTTCTTGCAAAAACTCCAGAAGAAGCCCTATCTTTGTGCAAAAATCCACAGAATGAAGAATCCGAAATATTAGTTGCAGGTGGCAGCGAAATCTATCAGATGTTTTTACCTTTGACAAAAAAGATTTATGCTACTTTAATAGATGAAGAGTTTGAAGGAGATAGATTTTTTCCACCTTTGGACGAAAATTGGGAAATCATTTTTGAAGAAGAAAAAGCTGAAAATAATATAAACTTTCAATATTTAACTTTTGTCAGAAAATCTAAAAATTATTCAGGCGAAAATCAGGTGTAAGGTGAATCAACTGTAATCACACATTCCATATCAGGAAGTTTTTCTAAAAGAAGCTTTTGTATTTCCTTAACCAGTTCATCATCAGTGAGTGTACAGGAAAAAGGTTTTACCACATCAAAAATCAATTTTGAACATTTTATTCCAGGCACCATTCTTACATCATGAAACTTAAGTTCCTCATGGATTTTAGCCAGTTCAATTTTTAAAATTACCTTTAATCCTTCCAGACGATGATTGTTAACATCAATAGGATCCATGTGAATAACCACATTACAATTAAAGCGCTTTGAAATGGCAACTTCGGCTTCATCAATAACTTCATGAATTACAAAAATGTCTTGATCTCCGGGAACTTCTGCATGAAGAGAAATCATTTTTCGTCCAGGCCCATAATCGTGAACTACCAGATCATGCATTCCTTGAATTGGTTTATGTTTTAAAAGCTCTTCTTCTATTTCCTTAATGAACTCTTTTGAAGGAGCGGCACCCAACAAAGGTTCTGTGGTTTCTTTTATAGAATCAATTCCGTTTTTCAGAATAAAACAACCGACAATAATTCCGCCAATGCCGTCTACAGGAAAAGTGGTAAACTTTGTAGAAATGACTGAAATTAAAACAACGACGGTAGAAATCATATCGGAAAGGCTATCTTTTGCTACGGCTTCCATAGAAACTGCGCCAATTTTTTTTCCTATTTTGTGATTATAAAAGTACATATACATTTTAATCAGAATAGAAATCACTAGAACTGTGATGGAAAAAATGTCAGCGGTAACTTCTTTTGGATGAAAGAGAGAAAGCACGGAAGTTTTTACAAGGTTCACACCCATTAAAAGGATTAAAAAGGAAACAATAAGTCCAGAAATATATTCTATGCGTCCATGCCCAAAAGGATGTTCTGAATCGGGTTTTTTGGAAGAAAGACTAAATCCAATAATCTGAACACAAGATGATGCGGCATCGGAAAGATTGTTAAAAGCATCAGCAATCATAGAAACAGATGCGGCTATAGTTCCAAAAATAAACTTAGAGAGAAACAAAAGAAAATTAAGGAATATACCAAAAAATCCACAAAGCTCGCCATATTGCTGACGAACCTTTGGATTTTTATAATCATCCTTATTTTTTATAAAAATATGGATAAGAAGAGTTAGCATTTTTTATTATTTTGAATATTCGTAGCGTTTTGCTTCAAGTTTATTTTCAATTGAATCTGGAAGAAGTTCAAAGAAATCATAACCTGTAAGGGCTTCAATTTCGTCGATTGTGGTAATAAACTGTTCCCAGTCGCCAGTTTTACCCATACCCATTTCATTTGGAACATTAATAGCAATCACTGTGGTATCTGCAGTAACTCGACTTAAATCGTTGGAACCAACAGGAAGCACAAGAACTACCTTCCAAGTAGAAGCAGGAACATTCATATTCAAAGTTTCGCCGCTCTTTAAAGTGATTGGGATTTCATTAAAAGTTCCTTTTGAGCTTGTACCACCAGTTCCATAAGGTCCGGCAATAATATAAAGTTCGTTTCCCGCTCTTGCTAATTCTCGTTCATAGTTTTCAAAATGCATCCAAATGACACGGTTATTATCTGGTGACTGAGGAACCATATTCGTCATAAGGAATGTCATGGAATTATCGTCTTTTGTAGTTGTTCTATCGGCAGAAGGACAAACATGGCCTCGGTCAAAGCCATACTTGTTATACTGATAGTCAGCTTTTTTTACACCATACCAACCATCTGGCAATTCTTCATCTGGGCGGAAATCATCACAACGATCTGCATCTCCAATATTTCCTGTATCAAGATGCCATGCAACCCAGTTTGGACACAAGGTTTTTGTATTATAAGAAAGAGTATACTGAGGTTTTGTCATTAAATAGTTGGTATTTTTTGTTGTATCGGAGTAGGCATCGCTTGGATTTCCAAAATGCAATGGATTGTCTTCTGCATGTCCCTGATCGGCCTTTGGATCTGAACCTTTTGTTCCTGTTGATTTTGCTGTTTTGGTTGTGGTTGGTGCAGATTCTACGGGAGCGGTTTCTGTTGTAGTTTGGGCGGTTTGTGGTGGAAGGGACTGTGATGGAGCGCCATTAGTTTCTGTTCCATTAATTTCTGCATAGTTAGTTTCTGGTGGATATGTTCCTGCCAAATATTCTGGAATATGATAAATGATAGGATCTTCCGTAAGAATAATTGTTACACCTTCGGCACCACCCAGTTCTACGATTGGTTTTCCGCCAAAGAACCAGACTAAACCTAAAATTAAAACAATTGTTGTAAGAATGGAAGTTAGTTTAGCACCTTTTTTGCTTTTTTTAGTTCCTTTGCTTTTAGTACTTTTGGACGAAGTTGTTTTTTTTACAGATGCTTTTGTATTGTCTGTTTTTTTTGTAGCCATGATTTTCCCCAATTGCTAAGTAAGATAGATGATTATATAAAATGACGCAGGGCAAGTTTTTGACAGTTTTACTGCACCGTGCATCATAATTAAAAAAAGAGACTGAAATATTGCTTCGATAATTCGACTATACTTCAATCTCTTTTTTTGAAATTATTTATTTAATAAATGGTTTCAAGTGTCTTGTTTTGATTATATCGACAAATTGATGTTGTTGATTGCCTCTTTTACCGTTTCTGTTGAACTTCTAAGATTTTCAACTGCACTTGTTACACTCTGTGTACTATCGCGCATAAGCTGAAGTGTTTCAAGCAACTGCTGTCCACCTTCGTTCTGTTCAGAAACTGCATTTTTAACAACATCTTCCTGATTTGAAACTTCTTCGGCAAGAGTAACAATATTGTCAATATCCTGCTGAACGGCAACTGTTTTTCCAAAAGTTGAATCTATTAAAGACTTTACCTTCTTCAAAACTTCAGAAATCTGTTTTGCTTCTTTACCAGAACTTTCTGCAAGCTTACGGATTTCATCAGCAACAACAGAGAAGCCTTTTCCGAACTCACCAGCATGAGCGGCCTCAATTGCGGCATTCATAGCGAGCAAGTTTGTCTGTGAAGCAATCTGCTGAATAACACCAGACATTTCACTCAAACCGTTAGAACTCTTTTCAATTTCACCAACCAATACGCTGATTTCTTCAATTGCAGTTTTACCAGTTTTTGTTGCTTCTGAAAGAGCCTGCATTGAACCAGAGTTGTTGTTCAAAACTGTGTTGATAGACTGAATATTTGCAATCATTTCTTCAATAGCTGCTGAAGAATTACTTACACTGTCTACCATTGCAGTTGAAACGGTTTCAATAGCTCCAACATCATGGTCATTTTGTCCCAACTGATTCAAACTTGTCTGTTTAACCTGTTCAATTGCATTCTGAACTTCAATCTGTTTGTTTTCATTTGCAAGTTCAAGCTGACGACTCTTATAATGACGACAATTTTCTGGCTTATTCAAACCATTAAAGATTGCAACGGCCATCTGTTCACAAGAACGATATCCACAAGATGCACAATCAAGCATATCTTTCTTGCTTGTTTTTCCCATCTTGGCATTTATTTCTGCAATCTGCTCCTTTGTTGGTTTTTTTACCATTGAAGCAAAATAATTTGAATTATTTACATAATTTCTTGTGTAAAGATTTTCTTCCCAATACAAATTGATTGTCTTGTTAAGTTTTTTAAGACCTGCGCCTGTTCTACCATCAGAAGTTTTCCAGTATTCCATTCGTTCATTTTTTCTATCAACGATGTATCTTTCCATTTCATCGAGGGTTACTCGTTCGGTAGCAGTTCCGGCACCACCATTACAACCTTTCCAACATCCAAGACAATCTACCATCTTGAATACAGGTTTTACATTCTGGTTCATAGCTTTTTCTATGTGAACAAAATATTCAATTACACCAGGAAGACCTTCAATTCGTCTTGTCTGAGCTGTAATTCCTGGAATATATCGTTCTACAGTATTGGTCATACCACCAGTTGAGGAATAACCAACGCCTCTTTCTGCCAAAGGATTATCATACTGAATCTTTGGGAAGTTTGCCAAATTGATGTTATGCGCATTGAAATATGCATCGAGAGACTTCATTGTAACATTGTAGTCACCAATACCAATTTCATCAAACTCGTGGCGCTTTGCATAACAGCCTGTAATAGCTACAATTTTATGTTCTTTGTATTCAGGGAAATAGCGTTTAACCATTTTCATTGTTGTAGATTCAGGGCTGTCAACTGGAGCCAAATACTTCAACAAATTAGGTCTATACAATTCACAGAAAGTTACCAAAGCTGGACATGTCTGAGAAAGTGTAATGCTAGGATCCTTTTTCTTCATATATTCAACATAAGATTTTGTTGCCAATTCTGCACCAAAACTTACATCAAAAACTGCATCCACTCCGATTGATTTGAGCCATCCGTTAAATTCTAGATCACGACCTCTGAAAGAAACTACAACTGATGGTGAAACTACAGCTATTATTTTTGTTCCTTTTTTAGCCTGCTCAATAAAGATATCAAAATCATCAATTCCATATCGGGCACCATGTGGACAGGCTTCTATACAGCGGCCACATCCAATACACAATGCATTATTAACTTTTACATAATCTCCAGAACCATCATTACACATCTTGGCTGGACAAGCCTCAATACAGCGATGGCAGTTCATACATTTGTCCGAGTCAACACTAATAATTGGTCTAATCTGTTCTTGTGCCATTGAATACTCCTAGAAATCAAAATCGCAGAATTAATTACTCTTTCAATCATTATAGAACTAAATTGAAAATAAGTAAAAGAATTTATGAAAAATTATTTGATTAAATTTTGATTTCAATTATTCACACTTTTTTTAATTCCGATTTTAAATAAATTCCTCTGAAAAAAACTTCCTGCTCTATTCAATAATTTACTATTTTTGTTTTTTTTAATGTATTGGGATATAAAAACTGTTTTTACAGGCAAACTTCAAATAAAAAACTTCCAGTCAGAAACCGTCTGCCAGAACCGCTCGATATCTCGCTAGACGCTGAGCACTGCAAGGAAACTAC
>JAKSTL010000090.1 GCA_024402595.1 Treponema sp.
CGCCATTTTCCATAAATACCTTTGCAGGTTTCTGATTTGGATTACATCCGTATTTAAGTTCGAGTTCTTTCATAGGGCATAATATAGCCCAAAAAACATTTTTTCTCAATCGGTTGGAATGAAGGATGTACAGGGGACAGACCCCTAAACTTTTGTTGTGGTAAGAAACAGTTGGGGGACAGACCTCTAAACGATTATCACAGTAAATCTAGTGGGATGCTGAAATAAATTCAGCATGACAGATACTTATTAGACAGTTTCTGGCTTATTTATAGGACACTTTGGGGACAGATGTGGAAAATAATATGAAAAACAAAGTTATCTGGTACTTTTGCAAATTATATGTTTTTTGGTATAATGTAGAAAAAGGGGCTGTAGCTCACCTGGTAGAGCATTTGGTTCGCAATCAAAGGGTAGCCGGTTCGAGTCCGGTCAGCTCCACTTTCCTTGTTTTTTTTCCCTGTATTATGCTTACATTATAATAGAAAAGACTTGCAAAGGTATGGAGCCATTTAGCCACTGGAGCGAAGGAACTGAGTGAAGCGGCCGAGCGACAGTGAGTGGCGGAACACCGTTTTGTGGTTTGCCTTTGGCCCGAAATCTGAAACTGCTTTTTATGAGGTTTTTATGAAAAAGTTTTTTTGTGTTTGTTTTAGTTCGACTTTGCAGAGGACGATTGTTTTTCCGAAAGTTCAATTGGAAAAGGTGAACAGGTCGGAATATTACAGAATTGATGCTTCGGGAAAGGCGGTTAATTCGGCCAGGATTCTTGCGCAGCTGGAAAAGGATTGTGTTTTTACTTTTTGTCCTTTGGGTGAGAATAATTTTGAAGATTTTGTACGGCTGGCGGAAAAAGATAATCTGAACTTAAGTTTTACAACGATTCCTGGAAATACGCGGGAATGCTGGACTTTGCTGGATAAAAATGCGGGAACGACTACGGAACTGGTGGTGGGAGAGCCGGTTTTTAGCAGAACTGAGGATTTTGTTGAGCAGGAGTGTAAACTTTTGAATGAAGTGCTGCCGGAAATGATTGGTAAAGTTGATGCGGTGCTTTTGGCGGGCAGTAGACCTGGAGTTTGGCGGGATGATGCTTATGCTGTGGTTGTAAAAAAATCTTTGGATGAGGGAAAAATTGTTCTGGCGGATTTTCATGGTAAAGATTTGCTGAATACGCTGGAGGTTTGTACGCCTTCTATTATTAAAATAAATGAAGAAGAGTTTTTGGAAACTTTTGGCGATTTTACACAAAAGATTTATGAAGAATATGATTCGGATGGGAAAAGCGGGCTGTCTGATGAAGAACTTTTGAAACTTGCGGTTGTGAAAAAAAGTGAGGAATTGCAGAATATTATTGTGGTTACCAGGGGAACAAAGAGTTCTTTTGGGGCTGACAAGGGGATTTTTGCAGAATGTCCTGTGGAGAAAGTTGTGGCTGTTAACACTACGGCTTGCGGTGACAGTTTTAACAGCGGTTTTTTGTATGAATATGTAAACTCTGGGGATTTTGAGGCGGCTTTAAAAAAAGGAACCTGGTGTGCGGCGAGAAACGCTGAACTTGAATGTCCAGGGGCTATAGCTGAATTATAAAATAATGTTATTTTATAATTTGGTTTTTATGAATGAGTAAAACATCTTATTGTAAAAATCTATTTCATAACTGAAAATTAGGGTTAGCTTTACAATAAAAATTAACTGTAAAATTAGAGGATGTTTTTTTATGATTCAGAAAAGACCACTTGTAAAAGATTTGTACACTGCAGACCCTTCTGCTCATGTTTTTAATGGAAAAATCTATATCTACCCTTCTCATGATGAAGATATTGATGTAGAAAATAATGATAATGGCGATCAGTATGATATGAAGGATTATCATGTTTATGAAATGGAAAATGATGAAACTTATCCACGGGATTGCGGATGCGTTTTAAAGCTTGAAGATATTCCTTGGGCTTCTAAACAGGTTTGGGCTCCTGACTGTGCTGAAAAAGACGGTAAGTATTATTTTGTTTTCCCTGCTCGTGACAAGGAAGGTATGTTCCGTGTTGGAGTTGCTATTGGTGATAATCCTGCGGGGCCTTTTAAGGCTGAACCAAACTACATTCAGGGAACTTATTCTATTGACCCTTGTATGTTTGCGGACACTGATGGTAAATATTATCTTACTTTTGGTGGTATTTGGGGTGGTCAGCTGGATCAGTACAGAAACAATAAATGGTCGGCTGATAACAAAGAACCTCAGGGTGATGAACCTGCTTGTACTCCAAAAATTGCATTGATGAAAGACAATATGACTGAGTTGGCTGAAGAAGTTAGAGACTTGGTAATTGTTGACGAAAACGGTAAGCCTTTGACTGGTGGCGACGAGGATAGACGATATTTTGAAGACCCTTGGTTGTTCAAAAAAGGTGATACTTATTACTTTACTTATTCTACTGGTACTACTCACTTTTTGTGCTATGCAACTTCTAAGAATGTTTATGGTCCATATACTTACGGTGGAAAAATCTTAACTCCTGTTCTTGGTTGGACTACACACCACTCTATTATTGAATACAACGGAAAATGGTACTTATTCTATCACGACTGCGAACTTTCAAACGGCATCAACCAAAAACGCAACGTTAAATTCCGCGAAATCCACTTCACCCCAGACGGCACAATCGTAACTGAAGATGGCTCAGATTGGGGAGACGTTAAAAAATAAGCGCGAAAGCGGTTATTTTAGTCTCATCCAACAAATAGCCAAGCTGAGATTTATCGAAGCTCAGATTGGGGAGACGTTAAAGAGGAGCGATAATTTATTGGCGCGCCTCTTAATGACATTGTCAAGGCTTTAAGTTAGCCGAAGGCGTACGGGCCTTGACGATGTCTTAAAAAATAATGCGAGCAGCATTATTTTAGTCTCATCCAACAAACAGCCAGGCTGAGATTTATCGAAGCTCAGATTGGGGAGACGTTAAAGAGGAGCGATAATTTATTGGCGCGCCTCTTAATGACATTGTCAAGGCTTTAAGTTAGCCGAAGGCGTACGGGCCTTGACGATGTCTTAAAAAATAATGCGAGCAGCATTATTTTAGTCTCATCCACAAAATAGCCAAGCTGAGATTTATCGAAGCTCAGATTGGGGAGACGTTGAAAAGGAGGATTGTCCTAGGGGACAGTCCTCTTTTTATTTAACTTGGATTTTTTGATGGAAGACTTTGTGTGGAAGTTTTTAAATGGGGGTGAGTTTGGCGGGGCGTTGCGGGGCCGCGTGGGAAAGTTTTAAGTTTTTGTGGATTGGTGTTTTGTGTGGTTTGAGGCGCCCCGCTGAGGGGATAGCGGAAAAGACCGGAACGAAGTGAGGACTTTGGAGCGCAAGGGGAGACTTCCCCTCTTTTATTTTGATGGTAATTTATACCGAAGTTTTTATAATTTAGCATAATATTTTGATATTTTGGAGAAAAATATGGCTATAAAATTGTAGCAAGAAAAAATCTAGGAGGATTTTTATGAAAAAAACATTTGTAAAAGCGGCCATTGCTTTGGTAGCTACAGCTTTTACTTTTATGAGTTGTGCTTCAACTTCTGGTTCGAAGTCTTCGGCTCCAACTTCTGTTCACCCTCGTGAATATACTATTGATTTGGCTGAATCGGCTACTGGAACGACTATTCATGTTGTAAAAAATCAATACGATGTAAACCATCAGAGTGATCCAGCTATGGATTTTACAAAATTTGTTCGCAAGGATAAACCTCAGGCTGGTGATACTGTTCATATGTATTATAAATTCTCAGCTGACCACGATATTTCTATTGCAAGATTCTCTCTTATTGACCCAACTGTAAATTACTGGCTTGAACTTGCTGCTGACGGTGCTATGGAATTTGAAAACATTGTTGCTGGTGAAATTTACGAAGGTTCTTATGACATTGTTCTTCAGAATAGCGTTTCTGGTGAATTTAAAGTTTATATTTCTTACAACAATAAAGATCATGTTGAAGCTGGATATGCTAAACAGGAAGATGCAACAGACTTTACTCTTTATGATGTAGACGGTGTTGAAACAACTGATGTTTTGAAAGAATTGCCTGCTTCTGAAGTTCCTGTTGGTCCAAAAACAATCAAAATTAACTTGAATGAAATTTCTGCTTTCACTGAAGTTAAGACTGGTCACCCTTGGATTAATGGTTCTCAGGATATGTCTCAGATTGAAAACTATCAGGCTGATATTTCTTACATGTCTTTGTTGGAAGAACCTCCTGTACCTGGTGATATTCTTGAAATCTATTGGAAGGCTAAGGCTGATATTGATATTCCAGCACTTAAGATGTTCCCTGTAGACCATTCTGCTTCTGTTGGTTGGTGGAAAGAAATGGTAGATGATCGTAGTGATGAAAATGTTATTATTGCTGCTGACATTAAAGCTGGTGAAACATTTGAAGTATTCAAGACTTTTGTTATTGATGTAGAAGCTGCTTCTACAGATTGTAACTTAAGACTTTACTATGATTATGATCCTGAAACAAATGGTCCTGGCCCTTGTACCATTATCAGAGTTAAGGACTAGTTGAGTTTTTATATTTTCGGTAGATAAGAATCTACGAAACGATCTCCTTTTATGGACTGTCTTTTAAGTTTTTGAAAATTGTGGTTCTAAAGTTTTTAGGACTGCAAGGATTGAGGCTTGGGGGACAGTCCTTTCTTTTTAACCTTTTCTTTTATAACCTTTCTTTTTATTTCGTTTTTGTTTGGTGGCATTTACTCCCGCGAAGTTTTTTTGAAAAATAGGTACTTTTGCAATGGGAATAAAACTACAAACTGGAGAGTTCCGGCGCTCATGGCTGCTATGGTTGGAGCCAGTTTTGAAACAAGGGTTATATCAACTTTGGTGCACGCATTAAAAATTACTCCCTGAAGCCAAGTGCTGAATAAAATCAAAGCAATTAAAAGGAAAATATAAATTACCATACACCACCATGGAGAATCGGATCTGAATGTGGTGATCCTGTTTTGAATGTATCCGTAAATATTGGCAATAAGGTTTGAGAGGAACCAAGGTAAAATGTAACCCCAGGTTGTATTGCCAACGCCCATTGTTTGTTCTGTAAAGATTTTTGCGAGAAAGCCTGTAATTGGTGTTGTAATATTTTTCATGGAATTGTGAAGAACATTTACCAGCACCAACTGAATGATTGTGGCCATGCAACTGACAACAAGAAACTTTAATATTTGCCACAAAAGCAAAACACCTTTGCCTTTAGCAGTGGCTTTTTCATCAATCTTTTTAATAAAATCTTCCATGGGTGAATCCTTTTTACAACTTTGCCTTTATCTTTAGTATAACAGAAAAATAGACGGGAAGCAGTATTGACTATATATACCGTTTAGTATACTGTATACTCATCGGTATATAAAATGGAAAACAAAGATTTTATTATTCAAAATGCAATCAGTTTATTTTCGCAAAAAGGTTATGATGGGGTTGGTGTTCAGGAGATTTGCCAAGTTTCGGAAATTACGAAACCAACTTTGTATTACTATTTTAAAAGTAAATCGGGGGTTTTGGAGTACATTGTTCATACAACAGGTCGGGAACATTTACAAAAGATTCGGGAAGCGCTTACTTATAATCATGATTTTATAAAAGGGCTTACAGAAGCGCTTAAAACTGAAATTGATTTTGCTATACAAAACAAAGAGTTTTTTAATCTTCACTGCACGCTCTTAAACAGTCCGGAAGGCAGCGAACAAAGAACCATCTATTTGAATACAACTAAAGAAATACAAAATGCCTTTGACACTTTCTTTCTGGAATCTACCAGAGAGTTTGGAAATATGAAAGGGAAGGAAAATCTGTACAGTCGGATTTTTTACAATACTGCAATTTCTACGGCGGTTTTGGTTTCTAAAGGTGAAATGAGTTTTTCTGAAGAAATGATTTATCAGATAATTCATTGTTTTGTGTATGGAGCGGCGAACTAGGAAGAAAATGGATTTTTTTGAGAAAAATATTTTTGCAGACAAAATCTTTTATCATGTTTATCCCCTTGGTTTGGGAAATTGCCCAAGAAATAATGATTTTCACCAATGCGCTGGGAACTTTTTTGAAGTTTTTGCCCAGGATTTGGACAGAATAAAAAAGCTTGGTTGTAATGCCATCTATTTTGGGCCTATTTTTGAATCTTCTCGCCATGGTTACGACACACTTGATTATTATTACATTGACCGGCGGCTGGGAAACAATCAGTCTTTTAAGGATTTTTGTGGGCTGGCACATCAGAAGGGATTTTCCATTGTTCTTGATGGGGTTTTTAATCATACTGGGCGGGATTTTTTTGCGTTTAAGGATATTCAGCACAACGGCAGGGATTCTCTTTATAAGGATTGGTATTTGAATCTTAATTTTGAACGGCGCAGTAATTATGGGGATTGTTTTGATTATGATGGATGGGCTGGTTGCAAGGATTTGGTAAAACTGAATCTTATGAATGATGATGTTCAGAATCATATTTTTGGGGCGGTAAAATATTGGATAGATGAATATAAAATTGATGGTTTGCGGCTTGATACGGCAGATGTAATAGATGGGCGATTTCTTGAAAAGCTTGGGGATTTTTGCAGAACTTTGAATCCGGATTTTTGGCTTATGGGAGAAGTGGTTCACGGCGATTACAACAAATGGTGCAATTCTAAAAGGTTGGATTCTGTAACAAATTATCAGATTTATTCGGCTTTGTATTCTTCTGTTGATAATTTTAATTTTTATGAACTTTCTTTTAATCTTGAAAGGGAGTTTTCGGAAGAACGAGGTTTGTACAAATATGCGCCTCTTTATAGTTTTCTTGATAATCATGATGTAAATAGGGTTGGCTCGGTTGTGAAAAATCCACAGAATCATCTTTACATGATTTACGCCTTGATGTTTGCCATTCCAGGCATTCCTTCCATTTATTACGGCAGTGAGTTTGGTATAAAGGGACAACGAGGTCAATATGATGATTTTCAACTTCGCCCTTCCCTTCCTCCATTTTCTGATGTACCTGATTTTGCAAAACCAGGATTTGACGGGCAGTTTTTAGCAGATGCAATTTCTTGTTTTTCTGAATTAAGAAAAAAGTCTGAAGCTTTGAAATATGGAAATTATAAAACGGAATATATTTCTAACAAGCAGTTTGTGTTTAGTAGAAATTATAAAAATGAACGGGTTCTTGTAATTTGCAATTGTGATTTTGAAAAGGCTTGCATAAAAATGAATATGAGCAATTCTGACAAATACGAAGACATGCTTTCTCATAAGATTTATTCAAAGGAAGATTTCAATAATTTTGAAATTGGGAAATGCGATGTTCGTTTTTTGTTAAAGATTTAATTTTTTTTGAACCTGCCGCAAAAGACATTAATCAAAAATCGATTTTGTGATTATAAAATGTGGATGCTACAGGGAACGATATTCGTTAGCGATGGAAGCTTATTGTAGAGCGCAACGGAAAAGTAATTGGCAGCGTGGAGATATGTATTGTAAATGCTAGATTCGCAATTCGGGTGATGGATTATTATTTCTTTTGATTTTTATAATCAGGTTCTGCCTCTGCTAATGACTGAGCTAATTGTTTTACGATTTTTTGCCTTGCTTCAGGAAGGAATTCGCAATTTGTAAGCAATTCGTGGTATTTAGAATACAATTCACGGTTTTGAGCTTTAGAAGCATCGCGAAGAAACAGGTCTGCAGGGTGAATGGAAAAAGCATCAGCAATACGAAGAATTAATTCAAAAGAAGGCAAAGCTTTACCAGCTTCAATATTTCCAATTTGACCGTTAGAACTGTTAGCCTGAATTGCAAGTTCCGCCTGCGACCATCCTTTTTGTTCTCTGTAAAATTTAATATTCATTCTGAATGCTTCGCTATAATCTTCCATGTACTTTAGTGTACAAGTGAAATTATAATTAATACTTTAAAGATTGGAGTTTATTCTACCGATTAACTTTATGTAATAAAGTTTAAATAAATATTTGCTTTGTTACATAAGGTTTATTATGGAAAAAGAACAATACGAAGCACAAATCAAAGCATTAAAAGAAGAAATTGAATTATTAAAAAAGAAACAGACTTACGAAATTAAACGCCAGAAATACGGCTTAAACTGGATAGATGTTCCAGAAGCCTTTGAAAAAGACAGCGAAAATAAAATCCCAGTTTTAGAAGAAGTAAAAGAAAAATCCATAAAAAACGATGATGGTAAACCAACCCACATTTTAATTGAAGGTGATAACTATCACGCGCTGCAGTGTTTGAATTATACCCACAAAGGAAAGGTAGACGTGATTTATATTGATCCACCTTATAATACGGGAAGTGATGGGTTTAGATATAAGGATGCTAGATTTATAACAGAATTTCCTGATGGAACATCTGTACCTAAAGACCATCCTTTACGGCATAGTGTTTGGCTAAGTTTTATGTATAAACGATTGAAACTCGCCAAACAATTGTTATCTAAAAATGGGTTAATTTTTATTTCCATTGATGATAATGAACAAGCAAATTTAAAAATTTTATGTGATATTATTCTAGGAGCCAATAATTTTATTGGTCAAATAATTTCGATTTCAAACCCAGGTGGTCGAGACTATGATCAAATTGCTGTAATGCATGAATACATTCTTGTTTATGGAACTGGTACCCTAAAAGAGCTTCCAAAAGATATAGAATTTAAGTATGAAGATAAAAAAGGTGGTTATGATTTAAGAGAGCTAAGAAATCGAAATCCAAAATTTCATAAAGGAAATCGACCTAATTTATTCTATCCTTTTTATGTGAATCCTAAAATTAATGATAAATATGGGTGTTGCTCCGTATCACTAATCAAAGATAAGGATTACAGTATAGAAATTTTCCCATATAACAGCACAGGTAAAGAAAGTGTTTGGAGATGGGGAAAAGATAAATCTAATCTTAATAATAATATTAAAATAGAACTATCCGAAATAGTTGCTAAACAAAAAAAAGATGGTAATTGGAATATTTATGAAAAATGCCGAAAAGAAACATCAAAAGTGAAATCACTTTGGGACGAAACAGAAATGAGAACCGAAGAAGGAACACGTTTATTAATGTCCATTTTCGGAAATAATACTTTTGATCACCCTAAATCTATATATTTAATTGAGAAATGTATTCAATTATGTTCCCCTTCCTCCACTATCCTCGATTTCTTCGCCGGTAGCGGTACAACTCTTCATGCAACAATGAAGTTAAATGAAGAAGACGGCGGAAATCGTCAGTGTATTCTTGTTCAGTTAAACGAAAACAATATTTGTGAAGAAGTTACTTACGAACGAAACCGTCGTGTAATGCAAGGTTACACAAACTCCAAAGGTGAACAAATCCCGGGTCTTGGAAATTCTCTCAAATATTACAAAACTGCATTTATTGGGCAGAACAACTGTAAAAATGCCAATGATGACGACAGAACAGAACTAGCTAAAAAGGCAGGATGTCTTCTTTCTCTTGGAGAGAACACTTTGGATGAAATCTGTTCAACTGAATATTATCAGCTTTTTACTGGAAGCAAAGAAGCTACAGCTGTTTACTTTACTGATGATTACGAAAAATTTGATGAATTCAAAGAAAAGGTTGCAGAACTGGCTCCAAAATTTAAAAAGACTTTTGTTTACATTTTTGCCTGGAGTTCTGCAGATGATTTTGCCTATGAATTTGAAGATATTCCAAATATTCAGATAAAAGCTATTCCTCTTCCAATTTTGGAAATTTATAAGTCTATTTACAACTAGAAAAGGGCGTTGCGGGAAAAACTTAGTTTTGCCCGCAGAAGGGGTAGCGGAA
>JAKSTL010000091.1 GCA_024402595.1 Treponema sp.
AACAGTTGTACAAGCCCCATACATTTACTGTGTGGTTAATATCTTCATCTGGAGTACAAGCTTTGTAAGAACCGAGTTTAGCATGCCAGTTAGCAACCAATTTTTCAAATTCTTCATCAGCGCGTTTGAAATTACCAAATTCATTAACGATTTTCTGTCCAACAGCACGAGCATCATCAATACCAAGCATCAACATAATTTCTTTTGTTTCACCTGGCTGAAGTTCCAAATCACCCTGAACTGTACCACAAGTGTTATCACCATAAGCTTCAGAGTTCTTACAAGCACCTTCTACGACAACCTGTGGATGTTCATAAGAACCGTAAGTTCCAATAAATGCTTCACGGCTTGTATCAAAACCTGTCATTGGAGTACCAATCAAAGCAACCCATTCGCTCATGTAAGCACCACCAACATCCCATTCTGGATGCTGAATATAAAGGTTGTCCTGTACAGAGTAACGAAGAAGATTATCGCCTACTTTTTCACCTTTTGAGATGAAGATTGAGTACTGGAGATTTACCTGATCCTGTGTTGTATTCCACTGGTTTGTAAATTCACAATAAGAGAATACACGGATTTTACGAGCTTTGTCTGAAGTGTTAGTTACCTTAAGTCTCCAGTATTCAAAGTTCTGTCCAAGTGGAACATAATATTTAGTTTCTGATTTAATTCCTTTGTATTCAGAAGTGATTGTAGTATAAGCAGTACCGTGACGGCATTCTGATTTATACTGATCAAGTGGTTTACCAACTGGCTGCCACGAAGCTGACCAGAAATCACCATCTTCCTGATCGCGAAGATAGAAGTAACGACCTGGCTGATCCATTGGAATAGAATTAAAGCGAAGACGCATAAATCTTCCCTGTGCACCAGATCTATAAAAACCATATCCACCGGCGTTGTTTGTAATTACAGCACCATAAACTGTTGATCCAAGATAATTACTCCAGCTAGTTGGAGTATCTGGACGAGTGATGACATATTCTGCATTGTCATCGTCAAAATAACCGTATTTCATGCTTTCCCCATAATTTAGTCGTTTAGTCAAATTTACAAAAGAATAAACGACAGTTAGTTAGATTTCTAATTATTATTATAAGTTCTAGTCAAATTATATTCAATGAATTTTTTTAATGTAATTATTGTATAAAACTCTATGATTGAAAATATTTTGAATTTATTAAAAGAGATTTTTAAGTTCAGAAAAGTTTTTTATTGAAGCATAATAAGAATCTGCGGATCCAAAACCATATTCTGCAAAAATAAAAGGAACACCCGCTTTCTTGCAGGCATCACAATCTCCTTGCGTATCTCCAACATAAACGGGCTTTTGCAAATGATTTCTTTGAACCAACAGAGCTATATTTTCATCCTTGGATTTTTTATTATTTCCATAACATTCAAAATCAGTGATATAATCAGCAATATTATTTTTCTCTATAACAACTTCAATATAACCCTTTTGACAGTTGCTCACAATAAAAACCGGAACTTTTTTCGCCAGCTCAATTATTGTTTCTATTACCAAAGGATAAGTAATATCTTTTGTATTTTCCCCAAGAGCCTTTTGTTCTTCCTGACAGCAACATTCCATCAGAACTTCTTTTTGAGCTTCGGTTAAAACAGAAAAAAGATTATCAGCAATAACCTTCATTGTTTTACCAAACTGCCCCTGCAATATTTCTGCCGAAACAGGCTTTACCTGAGGAAAATTTTTCTCAATGGCCAGATTCCAAGCTCCAGCCACAATAGATGTAGTGTTCCAGATTGTACCGTCCACATCCAGAATAATTGAATCAAACTGCATAACTTATTAAAGAGCCGAAAGATACTTATTCAAAATTTCAGTTGCCTGTTTAGGATTAGCCTGACCTTTTGACATTTTCATAACCTGTCCCATCAACCAACCAACAACCGAAGTTTTTCCACTCTTATAATCATTTACAGCCTTTGGATTTGCCGCAATAACATCCTGAACAATTTTATCAATTGCACCAGTATCGCTCACAACTTCAAAGCCTTTTTCCTTAATGATTTCCAGCGGCATTTTATTCGAAGCCATCATTTCCGCAAAAACTTCCTTGCCCTGTTTAGAAGTAATTTTATCTTCTTCCAATGCATCGGCCAGTTGTGCAATATGGGCTGGAGTAATCTGAACATCGTTTATAGTAATTTTCTTTTCATTCAAAACCGCAAGAAGTTCGGCCAAAATAATATTCACCGCTCGCTTAGGATTTTTTGATTTTACAGCCGCTTCCTCAAAGAAATTTGCCAAATCCTTTGTAGTAGTAATTGTTTCCACATCAAAATCAGTCATGCTGTACTGCTTCTTGTAACGCTGACGCTTAGCTTCTGGCAATTCACCAACCTTTTCCTTAGCAGCAGCAATCAATTCTTCGCTTACAGTAAAAGGCTTAATATCTGGCTCTACAACAAAGCGATAATCTACAAAAGAATTCTTAGTTCGCTGTACAACAGTTTTTCCGTTTACATCATCCCAACCCATTGTAACTTTAAAACCAGGATTAAATTCCTGACGATCTTCCTGAAATTCTTTAAGCTGTCTCTGAGCCTCGTAAGCACAAGCATCTTTTATTTTCTGGAATGAGTTCAAGTTTTTAATTTCTGAAATAGGAGTATGATAAAGCTTGCCGTCTTCCCAAACATTCAAGTTGATATTGGCATCGCAACGCATATTACCTTCTTCCAAATTACCGTTTGTAACCTTAACATAACGCAAAATTTCCTGAACAGTCTGCATAAACAAAGCCGCTTCCTCAGGAGAAGTCATATCTGGTTTTGTAACAATTTCAATTAAAGGAGTTCCACAACGATTGTAATCAATGTAAGAATGAGCGCCCTGCAAGTGAAGAGATTTACCAACGTCTTCCTCAAGATGAATTCTTTCCACCCGAACACGACGATACTTTCCGCCCTCATTTTCTACAATACAATCTTCCCCTTTAAAATTCTTATCCCTGCATTTTGGCCCACCAGGCTGTTCATCCTCAGGAAAATTTCTAAAAGGCAAATCCACATAACCGTTTGTACAAAGCGGAATATCATATTGGGTAATCTGGTAACCCTTAGCCAAGTCTGGATAAAAATAATGTTTACGGTCGAATTTTGTAAAACGGGCAATATCACAATTCAAAGCCTGACCCGCAACCGCACCCAATTCTACATAACCCTTAGAAATTCTAGGCATTGCACCAGGAAGCCCCAAACAAACAGGACAAACACGAGTATCCGGCATTCCACCATATCTATTTTCACAAGCACAAAAAGCCTTAGTCTTAGTCAAAAGCTGAGTGTGAATTTCACAACCAATTACAATTTCCCACTTATCAATCATTTTCTGAACTCCAAATATTTACCATCAATTATACAAAAAAAATCCACACTTCTCAACACACAAAAAATGCACTGATGAATAAAAATAGCGCAAATAAAACCACAACTCGCCTTCCATGGCTTACCTACGGACGGTCCTACGGAATACTTCCTTCGGACTGCTTCGCACCATTTCACGCTCGGCGCCGCGGCATTGTGAATGTAAAAACAGTTTTTAATGCAATCTCAAATAAAAAAACTTTCAGTCAGAAGTCGTCTGCCAGAACCGCTCACTAGTTCGCTAGACGCTGAGCACTGTATGGAAACTATAAATCAGCACTCAGAGCCTTTCTGTCATCCGTCTTCTTCCTTTGCGTTTTTTAATGCATTGGGAATATAAAAACAGTTTTTACAGGCAAACTTCACCCCAAAAAAAATCAATTCTCAATTCTGCACTATCAATTTTCAATTCCTATTTCCTAATTCCGCATTCCGCATTCCTAATTCTCAATTCCTAATTCCTCATTCCTAATTCCGCATTCCGAATTCCTAATTTATACTTCCTAATTCCGAATTATTTATCCCTCTTCCATTCATCATATTTTTCGCATTCAAGAATCGCTCGGGCATTTTCTATTCTTTCTTTTGTAGGACTTTCCAAATCTTTTAATTCATAGTCAATTCCCAAATCTTTGTATTTCATTGCGCCCAAACCGTGATAAGGCAAAATCTCAACTCTTTTTACGTTATGCAAAGTTCGAATAAAATCTCTAGTTGCAATCAAATATTCATCAGAATCAGTAATGCCAGGAACCAAAACATGACGAATCCAAATAGGCTTGTTTATTTCATCTAGATAAGCAAACATCTGTCGAATATTTTCGCCCGTATGCCCTGTTAGCTTCACATGCTCTTGTTCATTAATATGTTTAATATCCATCAAAAGAATATCCGTAACATCCATCAATTTTTTAAATGTTTCAAACCATTCACCATCTTTTGTAAAAGGAGCACCAGAAGTATCAATACAAGTGTTAATTCCTCTTTTTTTACATTCCGTAAACAGTTCCAAAAGAAAATCAAGCTGAAAAAGCGGTTCACCACCACTTACAGTAATTCCGCCCTTCTTTCCCCAATAACTTCTGCAAGATTCTGCTTCCGAAAGCAACTGATCCACCGAATACAAAGTGCCTTCCGTCATTTTCCAGGTATCAGGATTATGACAATATTTACACCGCAATGGACATCCCGCAAAAAAAATAATAAATCTAGAGCCAGGACCATCGGCACAACCAAAACTTTCCAACTGATGAATATAACCTTGTTTTTTATCTTCCATGAATAATCTCCTGTCCTCTATCCACAAAAAAACTTTTCAGTTTCTCAAATATTTTCACACCTAACTTAAATCTAACGATGTTTCTTTCCGCTTTCAATATAATTCATATGAGCTTTATCCTTAGCCGAAAGTCTCTTCTGCGAAAAATCCCTGCTGGAATAATCTTCATAATGATTTTTTGTCCTTCTTTTTTCCCCATCAAGATTATTCTTCACCATCCAAACAGGAGTCTCAGGCTTTACATCACCCTTTTTAACATATTCCGCCCATTCTTCCGGTTCAGCTACTTCAAACTTCAAATGCTCCCCCGTAAATGGATGATCAAACTCCAAAGTTCTGGCATGAAGACATAATCTGTGAAAAGCATCCGTTTTTGCTCTATGTTCTTCATCTCCAGCAAGAGTAAATCCATGAGCCGCCAAATGTGCCCTAATCTGATTTTTCTTACCCGTATCCAAAGAAAGTTCAAAAAGCGTATGAGTTGGTCCGCAAAGGATTTTTTTATAATGAGTTCTGGCTGGCACCGTATTAAAAGGTTTTCCATTTTTATCTAAATCGCCTTTCTGCGGAACAAAACCAACATTGTGGGCATTTTGAGCCAGAGCATCCGTAATCCAGCCTTCAGTCTGCAAATCATCATTTTTAGAATCTCCGAAACCAGAATTATTTTTCTTAGGATTTTCTGCCAGTGCGTGATACAACCGTTCCGTAACCATTTTGTGCCAGTTATCCATAATTTTTCGCTGAGCAGCTTCGGTAAGAGCAAACATCATAACACCGCTGGTATCTCTATCCAAACGATGAACAACATAAGGTTTATGCTTATTATTAACCGTTCCCTGTTTTCTTAAAACTTCTTCCAGTACACTTTGAGCAGTTCTAACCTTACTTCCAGGATAAGGTACAGACAAAAGTCCTGTTGGTTTATAAATTACACACAGCCACTGATCCTGATACAATATTTCAATTTTTTCCCGACCGTAATCAGCCTTATGTTCTCTTTTATACTGAGTTGATGCTTTTATATATGCCATAACAAAATAATAACATTTTCTACAAAAGATTTATACTATATTTTAAAAACAAAAAGGACTGCCCAAAAGAATACATGCCTTAGAAAATAAAACCAATCTAAAAACCAAACCAAAAGTTGATTTCAAAAGTTTTATTCCGCAGAATATACCAATTAGGCAGCCCCTTATATCAGAGCTTAATTAAAAGCAAATTTTATTTAGCTTTAGCAGCTTTTGCCTGTTTTACGAAAGTCTGAACACCTTCAATAACAAGAATAACAGCAAGAACAACCATTGCAGCGGCAAAGAACAACTGGAACCAGTTACCCCAGAAGAATGCGCCGTCAGCACCAGTAACCATTGCCTTAATCTTACCAATTACAGTTAAAATCAAAGATGTCAAAGTAGCAACAAGCATGAAAATCATTGGAATATAGAACATCTTGTTGTTCTTTCCAACATTACCAAGCCATGCAGCAACTGCCAACAATGCAATACCAGCCAACAACTGGTTAGCAGCACCAAAGAGACCCCAGATAGCAGAAAGCTGCAAGAATCCAAGTGTTGAACCAATAATAACCATTAAAGCTGTACCAAAGAATGGATTAGCCAAAACTTTACGAATACCAGTAGCATCCTTCCATGTAGCTTCACCGTCTTTCAAGAACAATTCAGAGAACATAAAGCGGCTCAAACGAGTAGCAGAGTCCAAAGAAGTCAAAGCGAATACAGAAACAGCCAATGTAAGAAGAGCAGAAATTGTATTGTAAACAGGAGTTCCAGGAGCACCAAACATAGTAGCAATACCAGCACCAAAAATTGCAGATGGAGAACCGTAACTTCCTTTGTTTGCCCAAACAACACCAACAGCAATCAAAGAAATAATACCAAGAGCAGATTCAATCAACATTGAACCATAACCAACAGCCTTAGCATTCTTTTCGTTATCAATCTGTTTAGAAGATGTACCAGAAGCAATCAAAGAGTGGAAACCAGAACAAGCACCACAAGCAACAGTAATGAACAATGTTGGGAACAAGTAGTTAGCTCCAACCTTCCATCCAGCAAATGCAGGAATATCAAAAGAAACACTTCCTGTAATTGAAGAAACAACAATACCTACAACAGCAATTGCCATCATAGCGTAAAGAAGGTAAGAAGAAAGATAGTCACGAGGCTGAAGCATAATCCAAACAGGAATCAAAGATGCAACCGCAATGTACAATGCAACAAAGATAATCCAACCGGTTCTGTTCATTACAAAACCAACATTCAATCCCAATACAGTAATAAGAACAATACCAACAATTCCAATAATTGTAGCAGGAAGAACTTTCATTCCAACTTTGTTTGTAAGAATACCATAAACAATAGCAAGAAGAATAAACAAAACAGAAATCATAGCTGTTGTCTGATTGTTTGTAGGATTAGTTGTAAAACCAAATGCCTTTCCAGAATCTGCAATCTGCTGAGCTGTAGTAAAGAAAGTACCAGCAACAACATTTACGAAAGAAGCAATAACAAGAATCAAAACTAACAAAGCGAATATAATAAACAACTTCTTGGCTCTTTTTCCCATAGAAGAACTGATGATTTCACCAACAGATTTACCATCATTACGAATAGATGCAAACAATGAACCAAAATCCTGAAGACCACCAAAGAAGATACCACCAATAACACACCATAAGAATACAGGAACCCAACCAAATACAGCAGCCTGAATAGGACCGTTAATTGGACCAGCTCCAGCGATTGATGAGAAGTGATGTCCCATAACAACTGCAGGTTTTGCAGCAACGTAGTCTACACCGTCTTCCAATTTGTGGGCAGGTGTTTCTTTTGTAGGGTCAATTCCCCACTGTTTTGCAAGCCAAGAACCATAAAAAATATAGCCTATAACGAGCAAAGCAATAGCGGCAAGAATAATAATTAATGCCATTTTTGTTTCCTCCTTTAGAAACTAAAAAAAAGTTTTATAAAATATTTATAAAAAGCAGCTTTGTAAAAATACTTTCTGTCATTGTCATGCATTTTGTGCATTGCATTTTTTTATAAATTTTTTAACAAAAGTTTTAATGTCTCCACCGTGATAGTTTGAAGCAACCTCACCAGTAGACATATCCACAACTACAAGCTTAAAATTACTCCATCCAAAAAGCGTAAACTTGTAAGATTTTGAATATTTTATCTTTTTACATTTTTTTAATACATTTTCATCTGCACCGTCACAAAAAACAATTACAGAAACATCCGAATTTCTATGACCATAATAAGGAACCACAGTTTTCAAACCTTCAGTCCAGGCCGTTTCCGCCATTGCCCGTAATGCTTCTTCAGACAAATGCTCTTCTGCCGCAAAATAAATCCTTTCAGTAGAATCAATGTCAGAAAGTTTAGCCGAACGAACAAGAAAATACTGTTCCGCATGAGAAATAAAAACCGCCTCCGCCTTAAATGGAGAAGGAATATTTTCCCTCAGAACATCATAATATTCGTTATAAGAAGGAAGCAACTTTTCCAAAGCATCTAAAGCTTTCATTTTTCTACCTCTGAACTTTTTTCGCTTTTTGATTTACTAGCTTGCAAAGATTTTTCCGATTTTCCAGGTTTTTTTGGAGGTTTTGGCTTTTCAGGACAAACAGTTACAGTTTCAGGCGATTTTACCTTAAGTTCTTCCAATAAAATCACAGCCGCTTTTGCACCAGGCATACTTACAACCGCAACTTCTTCATCCTTTGAATTGTGAATAACAAGATTTTCTACAGGCAAATCTCCAGAACCACAGCACATTTTTGCAGGCACCAAAAGCACCCGTCTATAGGCCCTCGAAAGACATTTATAGGGAATAAAATAGATTCTGAATAATTTTTTAAAGAAAAGACAAGTTTCGCCCAATCGCACCACACCAATTTCTCGTGCGCCTTTATACTCCTGAGCTAATGAACTTGTTTCTGTAGAATCTTCAACGGAAATGAACTTCATAACTTTATTCTTGTCACAATAATATAATAATATTAAAGAAATTTAATATTATTAAAATTATACTCCACAAGTTAACATTCTGCAACTGTTAGATAATAAAGTGTTATAAAATTATAGTTAAACGGGCGTTTCCCCTTCGGGGCCGGCACTTCCGTGCTTACCTACGGCCGGTGCTTCGCACGCGCTCCGCGCCACTCCAGCGCCTAACGCAAAAAAAATCCCATCACCAAAACTGGCAATGGGAGGCGCACGACTTACGTCGTGCTTCACTAGTTTTTGCAAGCAAAAACTAGCATACAGTTTCTAAAGTGCAGCATGAGGCGCACAGCTTACGCTGTGCTTCTCTAGTTTTTGCAAGCAAAAACTAGCACATTCTATTTTCTACAAAGCAGCGTGAGACGTTCGACTTCGTCGAACTAACGAGTTTTGCATTTGCAAAACTCGCAAACCACTTCACACTAAAGTGCTGCGTGAGTCGCACGACTTACGTCGTGCTTCACTAGTTTTTGCAAGCAAAAACTAGCACACCCTATTTACTAGAGAGCTGCGTGGCATGTACGAGCGATAACGTCGTCCTGCTGTTCTTTTGTAAGGTTGATGAAGCGTACAGCATAACCAGATACACGAACTGTGAAGTTTGCATATTCAGGTTTTTCTGGATGAGCCTGACAATCCTTAAGTTTTTCAACACCGA
>JAKSTL010000092.1 GCA_024402595.1 Treponema sp.
ACTTTCTGACCGGTAGTTATTTTTTTTGAAGTTAGCCTGTAAAAACAGTTTTTATTTCCCAATGCATTAAAAAAACGCAAAGGAAGAGGACGGATGACAGAAAGGCTCTGAGCGCTGTTCAATAGTTTCCATACATTGCTCAGCGTCTAGCGAGATATCGAGCGGTTTTAGCAGACGGCTTCTGACTGGAAGTTTTTTTTATTTTGAGTTTGCACTTAAAAACTGTTTTTATATTCACAACAGATTAAAAATAATGGGAGGGAAGGAAGAATCTGGCAGCAAGGCTCTGAGTGCTGTTCAATAGTTTCTTTGCAGCGCTCAGTGTCTAGAGAATTAGTGAGCGGTTCTGGCAGACGCCTTCTGACTGGAAATTTTTTTATTTGTAGATTGCCTGTAAAAACATTTTTTAATTCCCAAATGCATTAAAAAAACGCAAAGGAAGATGGCGGATGACAGAAAGGCTCTGAGTGCTGTTCGATAGTTTCCATACAGCACTCAGTGTCTAGCGAGATATCGAGCGGTTCTGGCAGACGCCTTCTGACTGGAAGTTTTTTTGTTTTAAGAATGCACTTAAAAACAGTTTTTATATTCACAATGCATAAAAAAAACGCAAAGGAAGAGGGTGGATGACAGAAAGGCTCTGAGTGCTGATTTATAGTTTCCATACAGCGCTCAGTGTCTAGCGAAATATCGAACGGTTCTGGCAGACGGTTTCTGACTGGAAGTTTTTTTATTTGTAGATTGCATTTAAAAACTGTTTTTATATTCACAACAGATTAAAAGGATTACGAATAATCAAATATCAATTTTGAAATAACAATTGGAAATGTAGATTGTGTTATGTTATTTGTTTACTTATAAAATAACTGTGATATAATAATTATATATTTAAAATGTTCTCAAACTAGAAAATTTAAAAAGTCTTAATTTTTTTTCATGCAGGTGCAATTTTATGAAAAGCTTGAGAATGACCTTAGTTATTTTAGTTTTATTTCTAACTATTTTTGGAAGTATATTATATTTTTCACAATCTATTATTCAGGCACGAAAAGCCGTACAAACAACTTTGTCTGAAGATTTAGCTACAATTTCAAAACAAGTCGCAAACGAAATAAATCTACATATTCAAAGTAAATATGATTTAATGCGAACAATTGGAAAAACTGCTTTATTTCAAGATAAAAATGCCTCCAATGATGAAAAACAGGATCAGCTAGATTTAGTCGCTCATTTGGATTCAGAAATAATTGGTATAAACATTATGGATTTGCAGGGAAATCTGCGAGTTGAAGGTGCCGGTTATTTAAACTTTTGTGAGGACCCTTATTTTACAGAGCCTGCAAAAGGAAATGATGCAATTCTTGGGCCATTGGTTAATACAGTTACTAACGAAATGACTATGTTTTACGGTTCTCCAATTATTGACAGAGATGGAAAAGTCATCAATACACTTTTGATTGCCGCCAGTGGTGATATTTTATGCGATGTATGTGAAAAATTACAAATCGGTAAAACTGGCTACGGCATTGTCGTTGATAGAGAAATGAAGCTCATTGTTGGAGATAGAAATCGAGATAGAGTTATACAAGGCACAAATATAGAAGAATTAGTAAAAGGAAATCCTGTTTATAAAGGTTTAGAAGAGATTCTAGTAGATTTAATGGCAGGAAATGCGGGAGGAGATTTCTACCGAGAAAATGGAAAATTAAAATATGTTTCCTATACACCTGTTAATGGAACCTCTTTTACCGCTATGACAATAATTGATTATTCAGAATATCAAGCTTACTTAAAGGGATTACGGGATTCAATTTTTACAATTTCAATGATTGTAATTTTCATTGGCCTTTGTATTACTCTAGCCGTTGGTCGTTCTCTAAAACCCTTAAATATGATTGGTAATGCCATTAATGAAATTGCTTCAGGTAATGCAGACTTATCAAAACGAATTGAATTAAAACATACAAAGAAAGAAATTAAAATTGTTATAGAAGGATTTAATAAGTTTGTTTCTAAACTACAGGGTATTGTTCAATCTATAAAGGATTCAGAATATCAGCTATTGTCAATTGATGGCGATTTACAGTCCAGTACAAATGAAACTACTAAAAATATTTCTGACATTATAGAAAATATAAGTGATGTCAACGACCAAATTGTTCATCAATCAAAAAGTGTTCAAGGAACTGCCGCTGCTGTAAATGAAATTGCTTCAAATATTGAATCTCTTGAAAGAATGATTGATCAGCAATCTTTTGGTGTAAGTCAAGCTTCAACTGCGGTAGAACAGATGGTTGGTAATATTAATTCTGTTAATTCTTCGGTAGAAAAAATGGTTGATTCCTTTAATATTTTACAGGATAACGCTTCTGTGGGAATAAAAACTCAGACCGATGTGAATAATAAAATTAAACAGATTCAACAGCAGTCTAAAATGCTTCAAGAAGCTAATGATGCCATTGCAACAATTGCCCGAAGAACTAATCTTCTTGCTATGAATGCGGCCATAGAAGCGGCTCACGCTGGTGAACGGGGAAAAGGTTTTTCGGTTGTTGCCGATGAAATTAGAAAATTGAGCGAAACTTCAACAGCACAATCTAAAAAAATTGGAGAAGAATTGGATTCTATTCAGGATTCTATTGAGGAAGTAGCAAGAGCTTCTGCAAAATCAACTGCGGCTTTTACAAATGTTTCTTCAAATATTCAAGATACAGATCAGATTGTGAATCAAATTAAAGCGGCAATGGATGAACAGCAGATTGGTTCCAAACAGATTACAGAAGCTCTTTCTGATATGAATGACAGTACATCTGAGGTAAAAGCGGCTGCTCTGGAAATGACGGAAGGAAATAAACTAATTCTTAAGGAAGTTTCCTTGTTACAGGGTGCTACTGGAACTATGAGACAAAGCATTGAAAATATGACTGACAGTACAAATAGAATTACGCAATCTGGTGATGACCTGGCTGTAATTTCTGGCAAAGTAACCAATTCAATTGAACATATTGGAAAAGAAATAAATCAATTTAAAGTATAAAATATTAAAAATTTTTAAATTAGAGAGGATTCATATGAGAGTTAATTTAAGATTTAAAATTATTATTTTGATGTTAGGAATTATTATTATTTCTAATACAGCTTTGGGAGTCGTTTCCTACGAGACGTCAAAAAAGACTTTAATCAATTCTGTTAATTCAAACTTAGCTCATGTATCTGAAAGTATTGCTATCGAAATTGAAGATATGAATAAGATGGAGTTAAATTTTCTGCATAATATTGCAAATATGCCTATGGTTCAGGATCCTGATTTTCCATTGCAAGAAAAGTGTATTCAATTGAATAAAATGGTAAATGGTGATTTATCTAAATATGAAAACATCTCTTATTACAACAAAGAAGGATATAGTTACAGTGCCGCGGGTATTTACCATAGTTCAGCACATAAAGATTATTTTCAGGCTGCTATAAAAGGACAGGATTTTGTTTGTGACCCATTTTATAGTGATGTAGGGCAAAAAGTTCTTCAGATTTATTCAGTTCCGGTTTATACAGGTAAAGAAATTACTGGTATTGTTGTTGCTATTCTTTTTGGTGACAGACTTACAGAAGTTGTAAAAAAAATTGATATTGGAGCTGGTTTTCATCCTGCAATCATAAATCGAGTTACTTCACAAACTATTGCTAATGCAAATGAACAGGTAGATGATGGAAGCAATGGTGCAATGGAAGATTTGGACAGTGAAATTATTCAAGTTTTGAATGATGTTATGGCTGGTGAAACTAATACTAGAACTTTCAAAGATCCTTCTATAGGAAATATGGAAATGCTTGCTAGCTATAAACCAATTGGTACTACAGCAACATGGTCTGTTTTCTGTGTAGTTCCAGCAGCTTTCTTCTATAAAGATTTAGCTAGAATAAAATTGGCTTTGTATCTTTCTTTATGTGGTTCTCTTCTTCTTGGATGTCTTTTGGGATATATTTTAATTCAAAAACTGCTTGTTCCACTGATGATGGTAAAATCTGCAATTATTGAAATTGCTGGTGGTACGGCAGATTTAACAAAGAGATTGAATTGTCCAACTAACGACGAAATTGGTGACATTGTAAATGGATTTAACCGTTTTGAAGAAAAAATGCAGAATATTGTTAGAAATATTCAGGCTGCAAATTATTCCCTTGATACAGCTGGTGAAGAATTAAAACAAAGTACGAATGATACGGCAGCAGCAATTCATCAGATTATTGCAAATATTTCTTCTATCCAGGATCAAATTACAAATCAGGGAAATAGTGTTACTCAGACTGCGGGTGCTGTAAATGAAATTGCATCGAATATTGAATCTTTGGAAAGAATGATTTCTAGTCAGAGTGATAGTGTCGCCGAAGCAAGTTCAACTGTTGAAGAAATGATTGGAAATATTACTTCGGTAAATGTTTCTATGGATAAAATGGCCGATTCTTTTGAAAAGCTTGCTGTTAGTGCAAAAACTGGTGCTAATTTGCAGTCTAATGCTAACGATAAAATTGAACTTATTAAAGATCAGAGTGAGATTTTGCAGGAAGCTAACCTGGCAATTGCGGCTATTGCGGAACAAACTAATCTTCTTGCTATGAATGCGGCTATTGAAGCGGCTCATGCTGGTGAAGCGGGAAAAGGATTCTCTGTTGTTGCTGATGAAATTAGAAAGCTTTCTGAAACTTCTAGTGAGCAGTCAAATACAATTGGTATTCAGTTGAACAATATTAGGGAATCTATTGAACAAATGGTTGAAGCTTCTCAGAGTTCCAGCGAAGCATTCCAGGATGTTACATCGAGAATTGAAGAAACTGATGAATTGGTTAGAGTTATTAAAATTGCTATGCAGGAACAGGCTCTTGGTTCTAAGCAGATTACAGATGCATTACATTCTATGAATGATAGCACTTTGGAAGTTAAAACTGCTTCTAGAGAAATGTCTGAAGGAAATAAGGCAATTCTTGATGAAATTGAAAACTTACAGAATGCTACAATTGCTATGAAAGATGGAATGGCAGAAATGGCTATGGGTGCAACTAAGATTAATGAAACTGGTTCTTCCTTGAAAGAAATCTCTCATAAAATGGATGACAGTATTGTGGGAATTGGTCGCCAGATTAATCAGTTTACAGTATAAGGTATTGAAAATATTCTTATTTTGATTTTTATGATGCAATGGAGATTTTGAGTTTGTTGAAAAGTCCCTTTGTATTGTTTATAAAAGCTAAGTCTGCTGATGTGGATTTAGCTTTTTTTAATGAAGTTTGTAAACAAATAGAAGATCTTTTATTATTCCTTATTATGGATTTTTTTGATATAGCCTTTTTTTTAAGTAATTTTTTATAATTTTTCTAGTGGAACATAATTTTTTATGTGTTAAAATTATGGTGTAATGTTTAATTTTTAGGATTGGGCGTTACGGGTCGCGTTGGAACTGAGGTTATTTTTTACCAGAATAATCTTGTTTTAAGAAAAATCTACCCGTTAGAGGGGGTAGGCTGCAACGAAGTGCGGCCGAGGGGCAGGCGCCCCTTTAAATATAAATAAATTTTTTGAGGTAGCTATGTTTTTGGAAGCTAAAAATGCACTGATTTTTAAAAAAGGTAACGAAACAATGATGATTGAGCCTTGGGGAAAGGATTCTTTCCGCGTGAGGTCAACTTTGGATCCTGCTTTTATTGATAGAGATTGGGCGCTTACGGAAAAAATCAATCATGGAACTGCAAAAGTTGCTATGACTGGTGAAGGGGCTGAAATTTCTAATGGAAAATTAACTGCAAAGGTGAATTTTGGTGGAGTTGTAACTTTTTTGAAGGATGGAAAGCAGATTTTGCACGAGTATTATCGGTCTTATGATCCTTCGGCTACCAAAGAATCTTGTTGTACAAAAATAATTAACCGTCATTGGCAGGGAATTATTGGCGGTGATTATAAATTGACTGTTCGTTTTGACCCAAATGATGACGAAAAATTGTTTGGTATGGGACAGTATCCAGCTCCATATTTGGATATGAAGGGATGTACTTTGGAGTTGGCTCAGCGAAATTCTCAAATTTCTATTCCTTTTGCGGTTTCTAATTTGGGTTATGGCTTTTTGTGGAATAATCCTGCGGTTGGTCATGTAAATTTTGCAAAAAATATTACTGAATGGGTTGCTGAGTGCACTAAGGAAATGGATTATTGGATTACTGCTGGGGATACTCCTGCTGAAATTATGGAGAATTTTACGGCTGCGGTTGGTCGTGCTCCTGTTTTGACTAAAGATTATCTTGGTTTCTGGCAGTGTAAGCTTCGTTATAGAACTCAGGATGAAGTTTTGACTGTTGCTCGAAAATATAAAGAAATGGGTATTCATCTTGATGTAATGGTTATTGACTTCTTCCATTGGCCTCGTCAGGGAGATTGGTGTTTTGACCCTGAGTATTGGCCGGATCCAAAAGCTATGTGCGATGAACTGCATGCTATGGGAACAAAGGTTATGATTTCTATTTGGCCTTCGGTTGATAAAAAATGTTCTCACTTCTATGAAATGCAGGATAAGGGATTTTTAGTACGAACTGAACGGGGAACTAACCAGACTTATGATTTTATGGGCGACTGTCTTACTTTTGATGCTACAAATCCTGAAGCTCGTGAATATTTGTGGAACATTGTAAATAAAAATTATGCTGATTTTGGTATTGATATGTTCTGGATGGATAATGCTGAACCTGACTTTAATGTGTATGATTATGGTAATTATCGCTATCAGTTGGGATCTGCACTTTCTTGTTCAAATATTTATCCACTCTATTACAGTAAAACTTTCTATGATGGAATGAAGGCTATTGGTAGAAAGAATTTTGTAAATCTGGAAAGATGCTGCTGGGTTGGTTCACAGAAATACAATAATGTTTTGTGGAATGGTGATGTTCAATCTACTTGGGAATGTTTAAGAACTTCTATTGTGGAAGGTTTGAACATTGGTTTGGCTGGTATTCCTTGGTGGACTACTGATATTGGTGGATTTATGTATGGTAATCCAGAAGATCCAAAATTTGTGGAACTTTTGGAAAGATGGTTTGAATGGGCTGTTTGGTCGCCAATTTTGCGTTTGCATGGAGACCGAGATCCACATGATACTCCACCATTAGATAAAGATCCACAGAGAGGATATGGCGGTGGATATTTGTACACTGGTCGTCCTAATGAAATTTGGTCTTATGGTCCAGAAGCACAGAAGATTATGGAAAAACAGATTAAGCTTCGTGAAAGTTTGATTCCTTATACTTCTAAGGTGATGGAAGAAGCTGCAGAAAATGGTTCTCCTGTAATGCGAACAATGTTCTATGAGTTCCCTAAAGATGAAAAATGTTGGGAATTGAAGGATCAGTATATGTTTGGTTCTGAATATTTGGTTGCACCTGTTTTGGAAGCTGAATGTAAAGCTCGTAATGTTTATTTACCAGCTGGTAAGTGGGAAAACTTTAATACTAAGGAAATTGTTGATTGCAGTGATGGTGGAAAGACTATTTCTGTAGAAACTCCAATTGATGCAATTCCTGTATTTAAGAAAATTAAATAGAAAAATCTGGTTGTTTATGTAAATTAGGTTGAGTTTGCAAAATAATCTTAACCTAATTTGATAAATAAAATAAAAGATTTTTAGTTAGAATAAAGGCTGATTAAAAACTTTGTTGTGGATTGAGCGTCGGTAAAAAAATCACTTATGACTATTGATGTTTTGGTGGTTTCGATAAACTCAACCACCACAAGTCTTTTTGATCGGCTTTTTTTTGCTATAAAGTTATTTGTTTACTACATTCTGTGGATTTCCGTTTAAAAAGGCTTTAAGGTTTTCTTCAACGATGTTTAATAATCTTTGACGAGTTTCTAAAGGAGCCCAGGCAATGTGTGGAGTTATAACGCAATTTTTTGCTCCTAACAATGGATTTTCTTTATTCATTGGTTCTTCAAGAACTACATCTGCTGCATAACCGGCAATGCCATTGGAGCTTAAACATTCAGCTAAATCTTTTTCGTTTATGAATCCACCCCTTGCAGTGTTTATTAAATAAGCTGATTTTTTCATTAGTTTCAAACTGTCTTTATTGATAATATTTTGTGTTTTTTCTGTGAGTGGGGCGTGTAAAGATAGAAAATCTGATTGTTGTAAAAGTTCTTCAAAACTTACTGATTTTGGCATATTTTCTTTTGGTGTTCTTGTGCAGCAAATTACATTCATTCCAAAGGCTTTACCAATTTGAGCTACTTTTGAACCTATAGAACCGTAACCGAATATTCCAAGGGTTTTTCCAGTAAGTTCTGTTAATGGGTTCTTCCAATAGCAAAAATCAGGGCAAGTAATCCACTGTCCATTTTGTACTGATTCATTATGAATATAAACAGAATTGGTAAAATTCAAAATAAAAGCAAAAACATGTTGAGCTACGGAATCTGTAGAGTAGGCTGGAATGTTTGTAACTATAACTCCAGCTTGTTTTGCGGCTTCCACATCAATTACATTGTAGCCAGTAGCCGTTACTCCAATATATTTTAATTTTGGACATTTTCGGAAAACATCCTTTTGAATCTTTACTTTGTTTACTAAAATTGCCTCTGCATCACCAATGCGTTCAATTAATTCCTCAGGATTTGTTCTAGGATAAACAGTTATTTGGGCTATTTTTTTTATACCATCCCAAGATAAATCTCCAGGATTAAGAGCATTTCCATCTAAAATTACAAGTTTCATTTTTTCCTCAACTAAAAATTATTTTTAATGTATATTGTTATATATAATTTTATATACATTTTTTTTATAAGCAAGATAAAAAATATGTTATAATGGAGTGAATTTAAAGAGGTAATTAAATGAAAGAATTATTGCTTGGAAATGCGGCTGCTGCCCGTGGTTTATTTGAAGGTGGTTGTGCTGTTGTTTCAAGTTATCCTGGCACTCCTAGTACGGAAATTACTGAGGAAGCTGCAAAGTATAAGGAAATTTATTGTGAATGGGCGCCAAATGAAAAAGTTGCTTTTGAATCGGCTTTTGGTGCAAGTTTGGCTGGAAAACGTGCATTCTGTGGAATGAAACATGTTGGTTTGAATGTAGCGGCTGATCCTTTGTTTACCGTCGCATATACTGGTGTAAATGCAGGACTTGTTGTTGGTGTTGCAGATGATCCTGGAATGCATT
>JAKSTL010000093.1 GCA_024402595.1 Treponema sp.
TTTGAAACTGCAACCCCAAGTCAAATTGTCAGTTTTACAACTGATTTTTCTGGAAATCTTCATTGGGAAGAACTGGATGCAGATATTGAGTTAGAAAGCCTTGAAAATCCAGAAGATTATCCTCTGATTTATCGCTAAAAATTATTCATTTATATTTCTAAAATATTGTTTCCTAATTTTTAGATAAATTAAAACTAATATTACAATTCCTATACTTAAAGCCGTTACAATAAGGGCACTAACTTTTATACTGAACAGACCAATAACTGCAGCAATTAACCAACATATTCCATACACCAGCCACATAATTCCATTTGCTCGATTATACATTTTTACATCAGTAACTTGGCTAACTGATATTTTTTCTCCCGCCCAAAAATTAATCGGTTTCTTTGATAAAAAAGCATAAATTGAAATTGCAAGAAAAACCAAAGCACATACTAGAATTGCTACGAAATAAATTCCTTGTTCAAGATTCATAAAAAAACTCTCCTATTTTTATTTAAATCAATTTCTGTTTGTCTGGACAATCAATTATTCCGGTAAAACTACATCAGCTTTTACATTTGGTGGAACAACAACTTCATATTCGTATTTGCCATCAGAAGTCTTTTTCCACCCGCAGATAATGGTTCCGTAAATACTGTCATATTCCAGTCTTGCGTATTCAAAATGTCCTCCGGGATTTGGAGAAATGGTAACCCGATTATCAGTTCCGATTTTAATGCCGCACATTTCACTGAAAATCCATTCACACACAGCTCCTTTGGAATAATGATTCAAGGATGCAATGCCTCCACCTGCCCCATTATCAGAATTAGGTCCGGCCCAGTCTTCCCAAATTGTTGTAGCTCCAGCTTTAGGCATAGAAAGCCAGCCAGGATTTTCTTCGTTTTCCAATAGTTTATATGCCAATTCAAGATCAATATTCTGAAGAACAAATAAAATAAGCGGAGTAGATAAGAATCCGGTTCCAACACGCCAGCCATAATCTTCCAGTGCTTTTATCAATCGCTTTTGGGCATACTCAGTTTCTTCCTCATTCAGAAGATTAAAATACAAAGGACGTACAAGACTTGCCTGTCGGTTTGTATCAAGTGTAAATTTTTGAGTTTTTCTAAGCTTTTGATAAGTTTTCTTTGCACCGTCACGGTACTCCACATAACGAGGAATATCCATATTTTTTCCCAATGCTTCTGCAATTTCAACCATTACACCCATAACATAAGAAAGATAAGCGGTTGCTTCTTCCGGATGTGAAGACAAAAAATCCTTTATGCTGAAGGGATGAATATCGGCTGGTTCTGCCCATTCCCCATAATGCTGCCCCATATTATAAAGATATTTTTTTTCTTTTTTTGACAAACCAGTTCTTACTGATATAAGCGGTTGAAACTTCCCTGTTCTGCTGATCATAAATTCAGCATACTTTTTCATGCTGTCATAATATTTTTCGATAATACTGATATCGTTATATTTTTTCCAAAGACGATATGGAATTAAAACTCCTGCATCAGCCCAGCCTACAGAACCATTCATTGTTCGCATATAAAAGTCTGTTCCGCCTTCCGGTGCTATCTGAGGGAATGCGCCTCTTTTATCCTGCCAGTCGCACAAGTCATTTTCATATTTCAAAGCAAAAGGAACGTAATTTACCATATAGCTTGCAGTGTTCACAAAAATCTGTGCATCGCCGCTCCAACCGTGCCTTTCTCTTGTAGGACAGTCTGTTGGTAAATCTGCCGAATTGTTTTTTAATGACCAGAGAGTATTATCTACAAACTTGTTTAAAAGCTCATTTGAACTGATGAATTTGAAAGTTGTTTCAAAATCCGAATATACTGCAATGGCCGTAAAATCAGATGGATTAATTTCAAAATCTGCTTCAATCTCCACATACTGAAAGCCAAAAATTGCAAAAGTAGTTGTATAGGAATTGAGTCCGTCTTTACATGTATATAAAATTTCCTGACGAGGCGTTATAAGGTCTTTTTTTATGCACTGAATATTTTTCTGGGTAAACTCTCCATCCCTCATAAGTTCACCAAAACGCATAAAGATTTTCTGATCTGCATTTGCATTCAACTTAAAAGAAATAATCCCCGCAATATTCTGACCAAAATCCAGAACCTTTTTTCCAGAAGGAGTAACTATCAGCTTTGGATTTGTAAATTGTTCTTGTTTTACAAGATCAAAATTATTTGATGCAGAAGGAAGTATATTGTGATTTGTAAGTTTTGCTTTTGTCCAGGTTGCCCCAGCTAAATCTTCCAGCCGTGCATCATAAATTTCACCGTCTTTGTTATCTGCTAATCTGATTGGACCTTCATTTGTCCATTCAAAAGTTTGATCGCTACAAATGATTTCAGAAGTTCCGTCTGTATAAAAAATTTCCAGTTGGACCAGAAGTTTTGTTTCAGAACCATAATAATTTTTCATAGCCCAGGCACCAACAGAACCTCTGTACCATCCGTCAGCGAGCATAAATGTAAGTTTGTTTTCTCCAGTCTGTACCAGTTCTGTTATATCTACTGTCTGATACTGCACTCTTTTTCTATAATCGGTAATTCCAGGAGCAAGGAAAAATCTGCCTATTTTGTTTCCGTTTAATTTTCCTTCATAAACACCACAGGCAGTCATATAAGCTCTGGCTTTTTCTACTGTTTTTCCTTCAGGTAACCAAAAACATTTTTTAAAACAGTCAACAGGATACCGTTTTTTCTTATCCACAGTATAGTTTCCGGTTATCCATTCTGCTTTCCAGTCGCTGCTTTCAAAAAGTCCCATTTCAAAAAAAGCTTCAGACACCTTACCAGCCTTGTCAGTCTCATCCCAAAGCTGCAAGGTCCAGGTTACGCGGGTTCTGCTTTTTAAAATTTCTCCCGAATATTTTACCCTCATTGCATCTGATGTAACTTTACCTGTGTCCCATAAAACCGATTTTTTTTCGTCTCTACAAACAATATGATAAGCAGTCTGATTTTTTCCGCCTTCACAGTTCCATGTAAATTCTGGAGATTTTATATCAATCCCAATCGGATTTATTAAATAATTGGTTTTAAGTCTGATTCCTTTCATGTTTATCCCTTGCTAGTTTAATTTAATTTAATTTTATATAAAATATTTTCTTTTTTGCTGGCTTCAACTTTTATTTCCACATCGCCTTTAGTAGTTCCAATTCCCTGAATTACAGCATCGCTATCGCCAAAAATGCTTACATTTATTCCCTCTTCCCAATCAGCATGAGTTTTATAAAATTTCCAGTCCAGATTAAAATCAATATGTTCCATCCGACACCTTACAGTCTTGTCATGGCAAAATTAAGAACGTTTATTGCAGTTCGCTGAAGTTCCGCTCTGGTAATTCCGTTGCCACTCTTCAAGCTTTTGTATAGAGCCTTATCAAAACTGTATTTCTGTTTGATGTAAGACATATTTCCTGGCATCAAAACATCAACCTGGGCACGAACACGGTAAGCATTATCCCGAATCTGTGGGAATTCTGGGGAAGCAGATTTTCTCATCCACCAGTCAGTGATCACATTGCCTTTGTAGCCCCATTCTTTACGCAATACTGTTGTTACAAGGTCGTAATTATAATGACTCCAGACACCGTTTACCTTGTTGTAACTGGTCATAAGATTTCCAGGGTTACCAAGCTTCACACAATATTCAAAGTTTTTAAGATAGATTTCTCTTAATGCCTGGTCTCCTACCCGGCTGTCATTGTGATTGCGGTTGTATTCCTGATTGTTACAGGCAAAATGTTTTGGACACGCCACAGCACCACCTTTCTGAATACCCCGCACCATAGCTGCAGCAATATGCCCTGAAAGGAATGGATCTTCCGAATAATATTCAAAGTTTCTTCCGCAAAGAGGATTTCTATGAATGTTCATACCAGGTGCTAAGTTTACATCAATTCCAAAATGGCATGCTTCGTTACCCACAAGTTCAAAAAGTTCTTCTACAAGTTTCTCATTAAATGAACAGGCAATTGCTGTTCCGCATGGCAAAAGAGTTGTAAATCTTCTTACACGAAGACCTGCGGGACCATCAGCTGTAATGATTGCAGGAACTCCTTTTGAGCGGAGAGATTCTGTAATACCACCATAAGCACCGGCATTTCCAGCTGTACCAAGAGCAGAGCCCATGGCACCTTCGCCTCTGTTGATATCACACAGATCCTCATCAGAAAGCTGGGCAACAAATTCTTCCATAGTGTTCTTGCCATTTTTAACATCAATCAGTTTGATGCCTTTGTCGCCTGTCTGTTTAATTTCTTCAGGCAGATTTTCAAGAATACGCTCCCTTCTGGTTTCGAGGCTTATATCAAGACATTGTTTTACGCAGATTGTTTCAGACACAGTAAAAGTATGAATTACTTCGTTGTTAAGTGAATCTGTTCCTGCATAGATTTTATATTCACCTGCTTCCAGAACAAATGCATTTTTATAGCCTGTTACACCTTCTGCATCAAAAGGAGCAAAGTCATTCTGTTCAAATGCAATTGTTACAGTTTCACTTTCGCCCGGTTCAAGAAGCTTTGTTTTTGCAAAACCAACAAGAACACGGCTTGCCTTTGCAAGTTTTCCTGCAGGTGACTCAACATAAATCTGAACAACTTCCTTTCCAGCAAAGCTACCGGTATTTTTAACAGTACACTTTACACAGCAGTCATTTTCAGGAGCAGATTCCAAAGAAAAACTTGTATATGAAAGTCCATATCCAAAAGGGTATAAGATTTTATCTTTTGCACGGCTTACAAAATGACGGTACCCGACATAAATGCCTTCTGCATAATCGTTAAATTCTTTTCCACCAAAGTTTGCAGCCGAAGGATAATCTTCATAGCGCTTTGCAATAGTGTCGCTTAATTTTCCAGAAGGGCTGGTTTTTCCGGCCAGTATATTACCTAAAGCGTTGGCATTTTCCTGCCCCAGCTGCCATGCATAAATGATTGCCGAAAGTTTGTATTCCTGTGTAAAAGACAAATCGATTACGTTACCGCAGTCCATAATAAGAACGGTTTTTTCAAAAGCGGCTGTTACTTTGGAAAGCATGTCTTTTTCTGTCTGAGTAAGATAGTAACTGCCTTCTTCCAGTTTATTTTCACGGTCTTCTCCGGCTGCCCGCCCAATGATTACAACGGCAACATCACTTTCCTTTTTTGCAGTTTCCACAATATCAGAAGTCAAAGGCATTTCATCATAAAAATATGGCCAGTGTCCCCAAAAGCCATGGTCAGCTTCGTTTTCTTCTCTTTCGCACCAGGAATCATAGATTTTTTTCAAAGTTTCATTGTACGAAACACCTGCATTCTTTAAGCCTTCGAAAAAAGTTACTTCGTATGGAGCATGAACGTCCCCTCCGCTTCCGTATCCAACATAAAACCAGTCATGCTGAACGCGCCCAAAAACAGAAATCTTCTTATCTGCAGCAACAGGAAGAACTCCATCATTTTTTAATAAAACAATTCCTTCCTCTGCCAGCTCCCTAACCTTTTCAGGCATTCCGGGAGTAATATATCTTGAGCCGTCTGCAGTATTTTCTTCCTGTGCAAGACCGCTTCCCATTACCTTGTTAAAGAACATTGCAATATTCTTTTCAATCTTTTTCTTAAACTTACTCTTAGCCATTAGTTCTTTCCTTCAAAACAAATCTCATTAACTGAAATAATTCCATCACCTTCATAAACAAAAGAAAGTTCATGGACACCATTAACATGAATTCCTAAAGCATTACTTTTTGCCCACTTAGAACAATTTTGCAATTCTATTTCACCAGCCGGTTCAGAATCTATGTAAACAAGAAGCTTACCATCCGATCCTTTTGTTACCACAGATAATTCTGGATCTGACATTTCAAAATAACGGAATCCAAACTTTGCACCATCCCTTACATTTGCAATATACTGCTGACCTTCTTCCCCATCCTTCTGGTCCTGAAAAATATAAGGATTAAATATTCTTTCCACGCAAAGACTCCTTCTTCGATTCTTTTTCCCAAAGTTCAGCAACATCTGATTTCTGTAATTCAGGAATTGTTGTGCTGTTTATTTCCAGTGCTTCACCGGTTCTTCTACATTCAATTACTTTCTGTTTAATAGCAATTGTTTTTTCAACCTTAATGAAATAGAAAATAAATGCACAAATCAAACAGGTTATTACTTCAAGTCCAACAAATAAGAAAATCAAAGAATTATTGGTAGCAGCATTCTGATTAACTGCTACAGTATAAATTCCGTCCATTGTAGGCTTTAACTGTTCAATTGCCATCTGTGCAGTTAATCCTTTTTCAGCTAAGGATGCATAAATTTCGGCAAGATTAGCTTTTGTTGCAGTAAATGGAACAACATAACCTGTAGCATTTAAAACTCCATTAATAATACCAAGACTCAATCCATTCAAAACAACTGCAAAGGTACTGTAAATTGACATGGCAAAACCATCACAACGGAATCCATTCTTCCATTCAAGATGATCTAGAACGTCTGCCATCAAAGCCATAAATACATAAGCACTAGGAAGACTTCCAAGATTTTTAATAAACTGACCAATAAGCATCATTACCATATTTGTTGGGAACAGCCAGCAGATTAGGCCACCCAATGACATAAGAATAAGACCAATCAGTGTTATGTTTTTCTTACCAATTCTTTTTGCAATTGGCCATACTGCAAAAATACCTATTCCCATTGGAAGACCGCCAATTACATTAAGCAAAGTCTGAGTAATTCCATCTGCATAAGTTCCAAGAACATAGTTACAAAAATAAATAATACTGTTGGTTCTAATACAACCACAAAGAGAATAAACTAAATAATACAATAAAATCAAAATCGTATAATTATCAGTTAAAACGGCTTTTATCTGTTTTGCATATGGAATTTTTGGAGTTGACTCTGTTGCTTCTTCTGTTACCCGTTCTTTTGTATAAAAATATTCAAGAAGAATAAGAGGGAAACAAATTATGGAAATAACACTCATCACATTAATCCACATAGTTTTACTTGTTCCCATCATTGGAAGTAAAACCATAGGTACAACAAGAGCGGCAATAATACCTGTAACCATAATTGCTGCAATCTGAGTAAATACGGCAACACCACCTCGTTCTTCGCTGTTTCTAGTTGAAAGAGGAACCATCATATTGTGACTCATGTTATAAATTGTAAATGCAAATGAGAAAAACAGATTATAAGAAATCATAATCCATATTGCCTGAACAAGCTGAGAAGCTTCTGGAATTGTATAAAGCAAAATTCCAGATATTGGCAAAATAAATGCCGAAACAAAAATATAAGGGCGGGCTTTACCCTGACTGGTTTTAGTTTTTTCAATAATCCACCCCATTATAAAGTTTGTAATGGCATCAAAAATTTTTGCTACTAAAGGAAAAACAGCAAGAAACATGCCTTTCCATAGTCCACCAATACCAATAACATCTGTATAAAAAATATTTAAAAAACTACCACCAAGAATTGCATTTAAAAGCAATGCTCCACTTGGTCCCAGTAAATATCCAAGCCATTTTTCTTTAGCAGTAATATTTTCTGTTTTTACTCTGGTATTTAATATTTTTGAGTCAAAAAAACGCTTTTTCATGGCAACTCCTTAATCAATATTTCACCGTTTTCATTATAATTCTAAGCCTGCTTTGAAGTTGCCGTATTGCATTTTTGTAATATTTTTTGCATATTTGTAATATATGAGCAGTATTTTTCCTTCTATTGATATTGAATATATATGTACCACAATAGGTAACCTTTCAGGTATTCCAATCCGCATATTTAAAAATGAAGAACAGGTATTCTATCATTCATTTTTAACTCTTCCCAAGGACCCGATAAATTTATACAAGGAACAGATTATGAAAATCTCAGACAGCATTGGTTATTTTGCAACCGAAACTTTTCAGTATTATGGAATCATAAATTCAGGCAACACAAAAATTGTAATTGGGCCAAGCGGACTTATTCAGAATTCAGAAAAACAATTACGGGAACTTGCTTTTAATTGCGATGTAGAGCCGGAAGATACAGAAACCTTCATAAATGGAATGAGGTCTATTACTCCAATATCTCTAGAAAGTATTCTGCAGATGCTATGTACAGTAAATTATATTCTTAATGGAGAAAAAAAGAGTTTAGCGGATATTTCAATCGTTGAATCAGAACAGAATGATTTGACAAACCAGTTTATGACACAGCAAACATCACAACGCCTGGCAGATGAATTTCAGTTCAATAATAAACCACAGTCCCAAATCCATAATACCTATGATATTGAAAACACAATGTCCAATATGATCCAAAAAGGCGACACTGTAGCCTTTAAAAAATGGGTGTCCCAAATTCCAACAATCCATGGAGGAACTCTCGCCCCAGATCAGTTACGTCAGCGAAAAAATATGTTCATTGTTACTGCAACAACAACTTCTCGGGCAGCAATCAAAGGCGGCCTTGATTTTGAAGATGCTTTCCAACTAAGTGATTCTTATATTCAAAAATGTGAAATGCTGAATTCTCCAGACAGAATTACTAATCTTCAGTTTCATATGATTCTTGATTTTATTGAGCGGGTTGAACATTTACGGAATGGAAAAAATACGACAAAGCTGGCGTTAAAAGTTGCAAATTACATTCAGCACCATATTACCCAACCAATAAGCACCGAAGAAATGGCACATGAATTGGGATTGAGCAGACCATATCTCTCTAAAAAATTTGCCGAAGAAACCGGCAGAACATTAACAGAATATATACTTATTGAGAAAACAGAAGAAGCAAAACGCCTTTTGCAGTACTCAGATAAATCACTCACTGCAATAAGCCTGTATCTTGGTTTTTCATCACAAAGTCATTTTTCAAATGTTTTCAAAAAGTACGCAGGAAAAACCCCGGCAGAATATCGGAATGATATAAACATTTAAAAATTGTATTGATGAAAATTCTTATTTGTAGGGGAAAGCCTTCCCCTCGCTTGCACTTCGTTGCTCGTTACCCCTTCTCCTAGGGCTGCCGCCCTAAAACCCGCTATTTAAATCAATTCGTATTGATTGGGGTATTTGGTATCTTATCTTAATCTTCGTAATGACCAGTACAGGCAAAAATAACAAGATTACCATTAGAATCA
>JAKSTL010000094.1 GCA_024402595.1 Treponema sp.
CACCTAACGGCCTTCCAGGGCTTACCTACGGACGGTGCTCACTGCGTTCGCACTCGCTTTGCGCCCCTTCCACGCCTTCGCAAGACCTTTCACTTTATGCGAATATAAAAACTGTTTTTACAGGCAATCTACAAATAAAAAACTTTCTGTCATCCGTCTTCTTCCTTCGCGTTTTTTTGTGCATTGGGAAATAAGACAGTTTTTACAGGCAATCTACAAATAAAAAACTTCCAGTCAGAAGGCGTCTGCCAGAACCGCTTACTAGTTCGCTAGACGCTGAGCGCTGTAAGGAAACTACTAACCAGCACACAGAACCTTTCTGTCATCCGTCTTCTTCCTTCGCGTTTTTTTGTGCATTGGGAAATAAAAACAGTTTTTACAGGCAAGTTGTAAATAAAAAAACTTCCAGTCAGAAGGCGTCTGCCAGAACCGCTCGATATCTCGCTAGACGCTGAGCGCTGCAAGGAAACTATTCAACAGCACTCAGAGCCTTTCTGTCATCCGCCTTCTTCCCTTGCGTTTTTTTATGCATTGGGAATATAAAAACAGTTTTTACAGGCAATCTACAAATAAAAAACTTCCAGTCAGTAGTCGTCTGCCAGAACCGCTCGATATCTCGCTAGACACTGAGCACTGTATGGAAACTACCAACTAGCACTCAGAGCCTTTCTGTCATCCGCCTCCTTCCCTTGCGTTTTTTTAATGCATTGGGGATATAAAAACTGTTTTTACAGGCAAACTACAAATAAAAAACTTCCGATCAGTATACTTTAGAACTTTACTTTTACAGCATCTCATCAACAGAAGTCCCCTGGAGCCTAAAGATTTCATGTTTGGCTTCTAGCATGGGGTCAGTATTTTTGTTAAAATACACAACATGGAAAATAAAATACAAGAAAATACAACCGATGTAATAAAAACCGCCGTAGTTACAATCATTGGCCGTCCATCGGCAGGAAAATCCACCTTTTTAAATACAGCCTGTCAGGAACCAGTCAGCATAGTTTCGCCAATTCCTCAGACCACAAGAAACGCAATAAAAGGAATAGTTAATACTTCCTACGGTCAGTTGGTTTTTATAGATACACCGGGCTATCACGATTCAGAAAAAAAGTTCAACCTAAAGCTTAAAGCCGTTACCGAAGAACAGATGTCAGGAACCGACTGCGTTCTTTACATAATCGACTGTACCCGCGTTCCAGGAGAAGAAGAACTGCATACCGTAGAACTGGTAAAAGCTTCCGCTTCAAAAACCGTAATCGCCATAAACAAAAGCGACATAGCAGGAGCCTCTTCAAAAATCCAGACAGTTCGCAAGTTTTTAAAAGAAGCACTTCCAGAAATCCCAGAAAACCGCATTTTAGAAATGTCCGCAGAAAAAGACACAGGCATAAACGAAGTGTTAAAAGCCCTCTACGACATTTCACCCGTAGGCGAACCTTTATACAGCGAAGAACTCTACACCGACCAGGATTTAACCTTCCGAATCTGCGAAGTAATCCGTGGAGAAGCTATCAACCGTTTAAAAGACGAAATCCCTCACGCCGTTTATGTAGAAGTTGCCGATGTAGAACACCGTAATGAAGGTAAAAAACTATGGATTCGTGCATTTTTGTGTGTTGAACGGGACAGCCAAAAAGGCATTGTCATTGGAAAAGGTGCATCCATGATAAAAGAAATCAGAACCGCCGCCATAAAAAAATTGTCCGAAATCTATATTCAAAAAATCGATTTGGATTTACAGGTAAAAGTGGACAAAAACTGGCGCCAGCATGATTATACAATCAACCGTCTGGTGAATAATTAATTTTCAAAATACTTTTTCTTTGAAATTTTCCTTCAAAAAAAGTATATTAAAAATATGACACATACATATATGACAAAGGGTGTTTGCGCCCGTTCAATTACATTTGATAAATCAGAAGATGGAATCATCTCAAATATAAGCTTTGATGGTGGTTGCAATGGTAACTTAAAGGCAGTTGCCAAATTGTGCGAAGGCATGACAGCAGAGTACATCAACGAAAAACTGGCAGGAAACATCTGTGGTTTTAAAAGTACAAGCTGCGCCGATCAGTTGGCAAAAGCAGTAATGGAAAAATAATAAAATAAAAATATTTGCGCAATTTAGCGCGTTGAGGTAAATATGGCTCTTGAATGTGGTATCGTTGGATTACCAAATGTTGGTAAATCTACAATTTTTTCGGCTTTGACAGCAGCTCCTGCTAGTGCAGAGAATTTCCCATTTTGTACAATCGATCCAAATGTTGGAATTGTAGATTTGCCAGATGAACGACTGGATTTTTTGGCAAGCAAGCACAATCCTAAAAAAAAGACTCCAGCCAGCGTTAAATTTGTAGACATTGCAGGTTTAATAAAAGGCGCATCCCAGGGCGAAGGACTTGGAAACAAGTTTTTGGCAAACATCCGTGAATGTTCCGTAATTGCCCATGTAGTTCGTTGCTTCGACAATCCAGACATTATGCATGTTCGCGAAAATGCCAACGAAGCCGCTCCAATCGACCCAGAAAGCGACATTTTGACAATCAATTACGAACTTTGTCAGGCAGATTTGAACACCATCGAAAAGCGCGAAGAAAAAAATGTAAAAACCGTTCGCGCCTTAGGAAAAGATGCAGAAAAACAGCTTGCACCATTTAATTCCGCCGTGGCAAAAATCCGTCCCCTTCTGTTAGATGGAAAATGTGCCCGTACAGCAGACCTTACCGACGATGAAAAAGCCGCAATCTACGATATGTTCCTTCTTACCATGAAGCCAACCATTTATGTAGCCAATGTAGACGAAGATACAATCGCCGAAGGTACCAACAAATATGTGGAAGTAGTTCAAAAATATGCCGACGAAGAACATTCCGAAGTCGTAGTAATTTGCGGAAAGTTCGAAGCCGATTTAGCCGACATCGACGATCCAGCCGACAAAAAAGATTTTATGGAAAGTGTAGGCCTTACAGAAAGTGGTTTGGCAGTGCTTGCTCGTAAAACCTATCATCTTATGGGCTTACGAACATTCTTCACAGGCGGTTCCGATGAATGCCGAGCCTGGACAATTCATGCTGGCGATAAAGCTCCTCGTGCCGCAGGTGTAATCCACACAGACTTCGAAAAAGGGTTTATCCGTGCCGAAGCCTATACCATCGACGATTTACGCCAGTACGGTGATGAAGCTGCCATTAAAGCTGCCGGAAAATATCGTCAGGAAGGTAAAGAATATGTCGTTCAAGACGGCGATGTTCTTTTCTTCAAGTTTAATGTGTAAAATAATTATGAGGGCGGCATCCTAACCACAAAACGGTGTTCCGGGCTCCCCTACGGTCGGTACTCCGTACCGGCTTCCGCCGCCCTCCATACCTTCGCAAGTCTTTTCTATTATTGTTCAAGATTCAATGTGTGAAATCTTTCTTGTTCCCGCTGCTTGAACTGACCTCACAAAATCCAAAAATCTTCAAAAAATCAAAAAAAAAATAAAAAATTATTCCAAAAAACTTCCGGTTTTAAAAAATTAAATCGTATATTTATATGGGGATTTTTCAAAAGCATTTTGAAGAATGAAAGTTGTTTAAAAACACCATTTTCAATGCTCATAAAAACCCTGGGGAGAGTTATGCGATTATTTTATTCAATATGCTTTTGTCTACTTGCAGGCATTTTTACCAGCTGTCAAAAACTTAGCGACAGAACCAGTTTTCCAGAAGAGAAATTTTCAAAAACCTTCACACTTGCTTCCTGGAATGTTCAAACTTTTTTTGACGGCGAAAAAAATGGCTGCGAATATTCAGATTTTCAAAAATCAGGAAACTGGAATAGAGAAAAATATCAGGTTCGGCTTCAACGGCTTTGCGAAGTAATAAAAGAATTAAATCCAGACATTTTTGTTCTAATCGAAGTAGAAAATCAAAGCGTTGTTCAGGATATAAGCAATTTTTTGTCAGGAAACTCTTGGCGAGGAAAAAATCTGTGGCAATATTCCTGTTTTGAAAAACCTGCAAATACAGCAATTGGCATAGCAGTTATTTCAAAATATCCGCTTTATAATTTTACAACTCATAACTTAGATATTAGAACTCAAATCGAAAATCAACCCAGCTCCCGTTATTTGCTGGAAGTTTCCGCAGATATAGACGGTGCCCCAGTTACACTTTTTGCAAATCATTGGAAATCTATGTCTGGTGGCGAAGAAGAAAGCGAAATCTGGCGAGACTGGCAGGAATCTCTTCTTGCGGGGCGTTTACTAGAAAATCAAAAAAGTTCTTCTTGTGCAGTAATCTGTGGAGATTTTAACAGAGATGTAGAAACCTTTGTTTCTTATACAGAAAAAAATGCAAATGGTTCAAAAAATCTACTTTTGCGCAATGCAGGCCTTAATGGGCTTTCCACAGTAGCCGTTTATTCACCTTGGCTTGCAAATCCAACAACAGATTCCTCCCGCAAATATGCAACAGAAATTGGCAGTTATAATTTCCAGAACAAATGGTCTCGCATAGACAACATTATGCTGTGGGGAAATGGCGAAATCCTTTTTTTCGAACCTGTTGCTCGATCTCCATGGGCCAACGATCAAAAAATCCCCATAAGCTACAAACTTTCCTCCAACGAAGGCTACTCCGACCATCTCCCCCTTATGGCCAAAATAAAACTAAAATAGTAGGAATCTTTATCTCGGACAGTCTTGTAATGGTTATGAATTGTGTTATAACTACACATAACAAATATGATTCTATATGTTAATGGAAAATTATCAAAAATAATGGTATATTATGAAGTATGAGTTTTGTATCTGATAATCTTGAAAAAGAAAGACTCACGCATGCAGTCGGAACAACTGAAACACATAAGAAAGATTTTGGTCAGTACTTGACACCATATGCTATAGCAAAATATATGGCAAGTTTATTTCCAAAAACAAATGAATCTATAAATATTCTTGATCCTGGTGCTGGCATTGGAACATTATCTTGTGCATTACTAGATAGGATTATAGAGGAAGAATGGAATAATCCCCAGATAAATCTTACAGCTTATGATATAGACGAATCTGTAATAGAGTCTTTATCAAAAAATATAACAAAGGAAGGAGAAAAAATAAAAAACTTTTATCAAAATATTTTAGCAGAAGATTTTTTACAAAAAACTTCGTTTGAATATTCTTTTGGAAGTAATGAACAATTCACGCATATAATAATGAATCCTCCATATAAGAAGATTCAAACAAAGTCACCGGCTAGAGAATATGCTAGAGTATTTGGACTTGAAACGGTAAACCTGTATTCCGCTTTTGTTGGAGCATCAATTGCACAACTTAAAAATAAAGGTTATTTAGTTGCAATTATTCCGCGAAGTTTTTGTAATGGAGTTTATTATAAACCATTTCGTAGTTATATTTTAGAAAACTGTTCTATAAAGCATATTCATCTTTTTGAATCAAGAAAAAAAGCATTCAAAGACGAATCTGTTCTTCAAGAAAACATAATAATAATGTTGCAGAAAAATACAGAACAAGAAGATGTAGAAATTTCTTATTCATCAGATGCAGAGTTTAGTGATTTACAAATACTTTCAGTCCCGTTTGAATCAGTTGTTAATAGTTATGATACTGAAAAATATATTAATATCCCAATTCCAAAGCAGAATAAAAATGAACAATTATTAAGTGCTAATTGTACCTCTTTAAAAGAAATAGGATTGAATGTTTCAACAGGTACTATCGTTGATTTTAGGCTGAAAGATTATATTCGTAAAGAGCCAGAAGAAAATACCATACCTTTGCTTTATCCAGTGCATTTTAGACATTTTAGAACCGATTGGCCAAAAGCATCAAAAAAACCTAATGCTATTTTAAATACAGATATAACAGCCCAAATGTTTGCTCCAGCTGGATTTTATGTGGTAGTAAAAAGGTTTTCAACAAAAGAAGAAAAAAAACGAATTGTTGCTTCCTTAATCTCATCTGAAGATATAAAAGCACCTGCGTTTGCTTTTGAAAATCATCTAAATGTTTTTCATAATAATAAAACAAGTTTATCAAAAGATGTTGCATATGGATTAACAGTTTGGCTCAATACAACATTTTTAGATGAGCAGTTTAGACTTTTCAGTGGACATACTCAAGTGAATGCTACGGATTTAAAAAATCTTCCTTATCCAACAACTAATCAACTCGTAGAAATGGGTAAAAGACTAGAATCTTGTAAAGAGTGGAATCAAGAACTCTTTGATTCTATTTCTATGGAGGTTATAAATGAAAAGTCTAAAGCAGCTAATTTCTGAAAAAATTAAAGAAGCTATCGATATTTTACTACAATTTGGTATGCCAAATGCTCAATTAAATGAAAGAACTGCGTATTGTTTGCTTGCTCTTTTAAATATGACTCCAGAAAAAAAATGGGAAAATGCAGAAAATCCACTAATTGGTATCACACCTATGATGGATTTTACTAGGATAAATTATCAAAAAGACTATGCACCTAATACTAGAGAAACATTCAGAAGATTTAGTATACATCAATTAGTTCAAGCAGGGATTGTTCTTTATAATCCAGATGATCCATCTAGACCTGTAAATAGTCCAAAGGCTGTTTATCAAATTTCCCCTTCCGCTTTTACAGTTATTAAAAAGTATGATTCAGAAGATTTTAATTGTGCTTTGGAAGATTTCCAAAAGAACCAAAAGACTTTAATAGAACAGTATGCTCACGACAGAATAATTAATATGGTTTCTGTAAATATTAAAAAGGGACACACAATTCAAATATCACCAGGTAAACATAGTGAACTTATCAAGCAAATCATCGAAGAACTTGCTCCTCGATTTTTACAAAACAGTATTCTTGTATATGTCGGAGATACTGGAGAAAAATGGGGCTATTATGATCAGGAAATCGCAGGAAATCTGCTTTTTGATGTTAAAGAACATGGAAAAATGCCAGATGTAATTTTGTATGTTAAAGATAAAAATTGGCTAGTATTAGTAGAATCTGTTACATCACATGGCCCAGTTGATAGTAAACGTTATATTGAATTGAATGAGTTATTTTCTTCTGTTGGTGCGGATTTAGTTTATATTTCAGCTTTTCCTGATAAATCTACATTTGTTCGTTTTGCACATGATATTGCATGGGAAACAGAAGCTTGGATTGCAGATAATCCGAGTCACATGATTCACTTTAATGGTGATAAATTTTTAGGTCCTCACAATTAAAAACATATACAGTATGGGCATGTAGATGTCCTCTCAAAATTGTTATTGGTGTGGAAGCTTTTATCTTTTTATAATATACTACCCCCATGAAAGTAGCGATTTTTTTTGGTTCAAAATCTGATAAAGATACAATGAAGAAGGCTGCCGATGTTCTTACCGAATATGGCGTTGAATATCAGGCATTTATTATTTCCGCTCACCGTGCTGGCGAACTCTTACGCGAAACAGTTCAAAAGGTAGAAGCAGAAGGTTGTCAGGTAATTATTGCAGGAGCTGGTTTAGCTGCCGCTCTTCCAGGTGTTATTGCAGGAATTACAACATTACCTGTAATCGGTGTACCGCTGGAATGTATTTCCGAAAAATCCAACGGTCTTGGCGGAATGGACGCTTTATTGTCCATCGTTCAAATGCCTCCACAGATTCCAGTTGCAACAGTAGGCATTGGAAATGCAAAGAATGCCGCCTATCTTGCCTTGCAGATTCTTGCCTTACAAGATAAATCTCTTGCAGAAAAACTAAAGGCATTCCGCGCAAAATTAGCCTCCGATGCAGCTTCAACAGGATTGAATGTTCAATTCTAATAATTATAGTTTTTTAAATAAATATTTTTCCCAAGTATATCTTTACTGGAAATAATATAAGTTTCAGTGTTACCCTCATAGGTAATGCTGAAAACTGCCTTACTGTTTATTGTTGTAATATCAAAAACAACGGAATGATTTCCCAATAAACAGTAAATATAATCCTCTCCTTCTCCAAGAAATACAGTTTTTCTATTTTGACAGAAAGGAACATCTTTCCCAGAAGCATAAACTGATCTTTTTCCTGTATCAGTATCTTGAACTTGAATTGAAATGGTTCCTTCCAAAGTTTCTATCACAATGTTTTTTTGAATTGGTTCAATTATAGTACCATCCGCTCTGACTAAAAGGCATCCAGAAAATAAGATTCCCGTTAAAAGAATGAATATAATCTTTTTCATAAACCAAATATAACAAAAAATAATATTTTAAGAAACCGTCATATATTTGAACCTATTTTCATAGCGAAGATTTTACTTTATAATGTGCTTACGCGTTAGGGATAAAAGCCCGGCGGTGAAAATAATGAACCGCAACGCTCAAAACATATTTAAGAGGAATTTATGGCATCTTACAAAGAATCTGGTGTAGACGTTGAAGAAGGTTACCGCGCAGTAAACAAGTACAAGGAACATGCAAAAAGAACTGCAATTCCAGGACTTTTAACTGGTTTAGGAAGTTTTAACGGAATGTTTGAAGTTCCAAAGGGTATTAAAAATCCAGTTATTGTTAGTGGAACAGACGGCGTTGGTACAAAGCTTGATATCGCCTTTAAAATGAAAAAATACGATACAGTTGGTATTGACTGTGTTGCTATGAGTGTTAATGACATCCTTTGTTCTGGTGTGCAGACTTCTTTCTTCTTGGATTATGTTGCTTGTGGAAAACTTGATGCTGATGTTGCCGCCGATTTAGTTAAAGGTGTGGCAGACGGTTGTGTTGATACAGGTTGTGCTCTTCTTGGTGGTGAAACTGCCGAAATGCCAGATTTTTACGATGATGGAAAATACGACTTGGCTGGTTTTGGTGTAGGCGTTGGCGAAAAAGGCGAAATGATTACTGGCGAAGATATTAAAGACGGCGATGTTTTGATTGGACTTTCCTCAACAGGTGTTCATTCAAACGGTTTTAGTCTTGTTCGTAAGCTGGTTACTAATTTTGACGACCCATTTGTTCTTGATGGAAAAGATACAGGTAAAACTATCGGTGAAGTTCTTCTTACACCAACTCGTATTTATGTAAAACCTGTTATGGAAGTT
>JAKSTL010000095.1 GCA_024402595.1 Treponema sp.
ATAACAAGTGGAAGAATTCATTTTCTATTGGACAAAAAAACAAAACTCTTGAAAGCAATCGCATTAATTCCAGAAAGATAAATTTGTGTGGGAACTTCTTAACTACGGATGCATTTTATACTTAAAATAGAAGAACCCAAGGGGACAGACCTCTTCTGTTCTGCCCCTTCTGCTCGTTTTAATATATGTCGCAGAATTGGAAAATTGGGTCGGTGATTTAGAAAAAAAATCTAAATTATTCTCCAATCACCTCGTAAAAATCCTTACCCATGAGCTTTTCAAAATAAGTTTTTAGTTCAAAGTTTTTATCCCACTTAGCTTGAGGATAATACCCGTAACGGTTTTTCACATCTCCCATTCTCGCTTCAAGATTTTGAGTTCCATCAGCACCGCAAGTAGAATCCAAAAGTTGAATCAAGCGGTCATAATCATTGTATTCATAGGACGCAAGCAATTTTTTAATCTTTTCCAGCTGGCTCTCAGAAATATCCACCTCGCCAATATAATCATCTGTGGTTTGCAGATTAAAAGAATGGGTTATACAGATTCGTGCAGCATTTTCAAATCCCATAGCACTTAAATATTCGTAGCCGTCAATTACATGAGCCATATAAGTAAAACCAAAACGACGCCCAATATCGTGAAGAAGACCATAAACATAAGCTTTATCTGGATCCAGTGAAGTTCCACCAGCGCCCACAACAGCCTTGGCAATTTTTTCCGCCGCCTTTGCAACTGCCATACTGTGAGCCTGCCACGGTCCCGGATTCATTTTTGCACCTTCGCCCAAAAGAAACTCCGCAATTGCTCTAGAAGGTTCTGGAGTTTTACCCAGCAAAAGTTGAAATACAATTGTATCCCGCACTATCATTGCAAGGTCAAAAGGATTATCACTGGTAAACTGCATATTTTTTTCTATAGCATCGGCAATTGTAACAACTCTAAGTTCAAATCCCGCTTCTGCTTCATAAGCATCAAGATTTTGCCCGTGATTTTTACTGTCCACATCGCAAAAATAATAAAAAGATTCCTGATCAAATATCACATCATTAAATCTTGAGGATTTTTGAAACCGTGGAACTACACCAAGTTCACGAACAGAATCTGGCAGAACGGCAAGACCAACTTCTTCACTTACCTCACGAATTAAAGCCTCAACTTTATTTTCATCTTTATGAATACCGCCACCAGGAAACTTGTAATATCCATAATTCTTAGCATAAACAAGAGCAATTTTATCTTTTGGACTAAAAGGAACCTTCCCTCCACTGCCCAACTTTCCATCTTTCGTAAAAATAATTATTCCTCTGGCAGAATCCCGCTTAGATTTTTCCCAATGCAAATCGTAATTTTTAATATCCAGTGTAAACAGTGTTTTCATAAAGTCTTCCCTACCGATTTTCTTCCAAAATCTTCAATCCTTCTTCCAAATCCTGCTCCAAGATTTCCTGAGTTTTTGCAAAATCATATTTTTCGTGCAATTTATCGTGAACTTTTAAAAACTCTTTTTTGCCATATTTTCCCACAAACAAAGCCTGAGCTTTTGCCGCATTAGCACCGTCGCATTCAGGAATATAAAAGCCTTTGGTACAATTTTTTATTTCATCGCATTCCCAGCATCCATCATAGCCTTTCTCATTACAGCATTTTGTATTCGGGCAAACTCTATCTGGAAAACAAGTTGCAAAAGAACAAGTATTATATTTACTGCGACATCCGCCACACCACTGCCCCAAAAAACAGTGATTGCAAGAAAAACCACAATATGCAATAGGGTCTGTCCCCTTTCGTGCCATCTTACACAATTTGTTCTTAATTTTCTGCATTGCTTCCACATGCATAATCCAGTGACGACTAAAAGGCATTTTCAAAAGTCCCGCTACATTTTTTCCACACCAATAATCAATAAGCCAAGCCGAACTTTCCGAATCCGAAACACACTTACTTTCTACAAGGCGAGTTCTATCTGCTTCCGAAAACTTTTTTTTACAATCAGCAAAAGTCAATTCTCTTAAAACACTGTTTGTCCCTTCCATTACCGACAAAGCATATTTATACAAAGCCTGAATATTCACCGCCTTAGAAAAATCCACCGTCTGTTGTTCATCAAGTTCATTTCCCGTAGTGATAATTCCTGCTCCAATTTTTTTCTGCCAGTCCCCACTTAAAAAAATCTGTGGAGTTTTACCGCCCAAAACCAATTCATGCACACAAATATCTTCAATTCTAGCTAAATGCCATATCGACCAGGCCATAGTTGTTCCGTGATTTCCATCCACACCAGAAAAAGGAAACTGCCAGAACGCATCCTGAGGATAATTATTTACAATCTGAGTAATCTGTTCAAAAAGAGAAGCCCTTAATTCCAGCAAAATCTTTATTCCATCTGAAAAAGTTGATTCTTTAGAAATAAGAGCCTGAAAAATTTTATTTTGATTCGACCAATCTGCGTTCATTTTTATTTATCTCCTGGCAACTTCGCATTAATTATTCTTGGAAGATTATATCTTTGCACAATTACAAAAGGAATGTGTACAATAGAAAAAATAAAAGCCATTAAAACCATTATACCCCAATGACCAAAATATTTGCCCCATAAAATTGGAACATAACTTAAAAAAACCAAAAGCAAATGCACATTTTCCGACTGAATCATCAGTTTTATGACTTCTTCTTTGGAGCCAGATTTTATTTTGAACATACTGCTGTCGTAAGTTGGAAGCTTATTTTTCCAGTTCTTTACTTTAAGTTTTTTATAAAGATTTTTTTCCCAATCCGCCTGCTCAAACCAAAAACGCGCCTTAGATTTATAAGCAATCATACTTAAAATTACCGCAAATGGAGGAAGTAAATGAAAAATCACCAGCTCCATAGACAAAAAAGTCAAAAACCAATTTCTAAAGATGATTGCCCCTGCCACCGTTAGTACCATCAGAAAAACTAATACCAATGGAACCCAATTAAACTTTTTCATTCTTCAAACCTCGCAAAATCTGCATACACCAATATAAAAGACAAGCTTTTTGCCTTATCCTAACATCATACAAGAAAACTTATAAAAGATTTATCACAAGCCAAACAGTTGACAGCCCTTTCTGTAAACTGTTCCTTTCCAATGTTCACGATTTTAGACAATATATCTTTATCATAGTTCAAACCTGCCACTTTTGCCTATTGCCTATTCCACAAAACTTATGCATTCAAAACATAACCATAATCATTCAAATATGATAAAATAAAAATATTCCACAAATCCCAGGTTGAAATAAAATGATAAAAATTGGCGCTTTGATTTTTAATAATGGAAAGATTCTTTGCATAGAAAATCCTCTTTGGAAAAACGGAAAAAATTATTGGACAATTCCAGAAAACTCTTTTGACACATTTACATTCACAGATGAAAAAAATCTGGAACAACTTTGTCTAACAATGCTTAAAGAAAAAACAGGCCTCGAAGGAAAAATAGAAAAAATCCTTTGTAAAAACTTTATTTGGGACACAGAAGAAATTATTTTTCAAGTAAAAATTACTGGTGGAATTGCCAACGCCAAAACTCAGTGGAAATATCTTATGGAACTTTCTGATGTAGAAAGAGAATGGCTTTTTAGCAAAGGATTTGTTGGTGCAATAGAAGAATGGCGTCTGGATAAAGTTAGAGTTCTATCAGAATATCGGGAACAAAATAAAACGGCAAAACCAGAGCAGATTGTATTTGCGGGGTCGTCTCTTCAAGAAAACTTTCCAATTGAACGGTTTGTAAAAGAAACTTACGGCGAAAAAATTGTTGTTTATAATAGAGGAATTGGTGGCTATACAACTCGGGAAATGCTTTGTGTTTTAGATGATGTCATTAATAATCTTCATCCAAAGGCTTTGTTTTTGAACATTGGAACAAATGATTTAAGCGATGCCTCCATCCCTCTTGAAACCGTGATTTTTAATTTCAGAAAAATTGTAGAAAACGCCATTGAACATAATCCCGGATTAAAAGTTTATGTTATGGCATATTATCCAGGCAATATTAATGTAGCCGCCGATTATATGATAGATTGTCTTAAAATTCGTACTAATGAAAAAATTGCCAATGCCAACAAAAAATTAGAAATCCTAGCTAAAGAAATGGGATTAAATTATATAGACCTAAACTCTGCCATTAGTGATAAAAATGGAAACCTGCGTCCAGAGTTCAGTGTGGAAGGTATGCATGTAAACGAAGCCGGCTACAAAGCAATTTTCCCATTATTACAACCGTTTCTAGAGCAGATTTCCAAATAAGTCTTTTTTTTTTTTTTACAAGTTAGTAACCACCAAAATGAAAGTCAAGGTAAGCTTCTGGTGTTTTATATTTTGGTCCACCCCGCTCTGCACTCAAATATTCGCCATTTATCCAGCCGGTTTTTCCATTATATGTAATGCGAATCCAGCAATCTCCTTTTTCTGAGTCTTTCTCTTCTGTAATTGCTTCAATTTCAAAATTAATTTGACTGTTGCCGTTTTTATAACTTGTTGGTACATAAGCAATAATTTTTGAATCTTCACCAGGCTTGTCTCTAAGTCCAACCGTATCTTCTGGGCCAAATAAAGCCAAAGTTTGAGTTAATTTTCTTACAGTCCATGTTTTTCCAGATGAATTAATTACTTCCATAATTTCCATGGTGTTATTTTCGTATGGACTATAACCTCCATAATATAGGAACCCAGAGATTTCTCCAATTTTTACTTTTATCCACACCTTCTGTTTATTTGTTTCTATATCCCAAATCTCATGGATTTCAAAAATCTCCATTTTATCTTTTTCTTTAAATGAATAAATAACATCCGCTGAATCAATCGAAGGATGAATCTTTGTATCTAGCCACATCAAATCTCCAATCTTAACTTTTTGTTCATGCTTTCTTATTCTAATAATTTGCTTGCCATTATTTATTTCAGAAATGATTGTTCCGTTTCCATTATTATAATCAGGAATTACAACCGACGGAGTGGTTTCTTCCAAATATCCACCAAAACACCATCCGCAAACACCATATTTTACTTCGTTACCGTCTTTGTCAGTGGCATTTCGCTGAACTTCAACATAAACCCAGTTACTTTTTATACCATCAATCTCTTCTTCATCTTTAATTTCAATGATTTTTACCCGACTGCCTTTATTTAATACAGTTATTACTTTTCTACCATCATACTTACTTGTTCTAAGCCTAAGATTTTCCGTAACAACCATATCCTGATAAACTTTAAACCTACTTGCAGAATAAAGCCCCATCACCATTAAACCGAGCAACAAAACCAAAAATAATTTTTTCATTCTTCCCTCCGAACACAAAAGTTCAATACAAATAATTGTAGTGCATTTCTAAGTTGAAGTTAAGATAAACAGACTTCTGCTTGTAAAATTAAATCACACCAGGCTGCAAATAAAGCGACGAATAGAATCTGCAGAATCGTAAAAACAAATCTTATTTACCCATTTTTCACTTTTGTTTATAATTTCTCTATGGAATCGAAAATAAAAATTGTTCTGGTAGATTTAGATTTAACTTTGTTGCACAGTGATGAAACTCTTTCCAAAAGAAATGTGGACGCTTTAAAAAAGTGTCAGGAAAAAGGAATCCTTGTGGGCTTTTGTACTAGTCGCGGTAAGGCCAGCATAAAACAATATGCCGATATAGTGAATCCTGAAATATGGATTTGTAACGCTGGTGCCTGCATTTATTTTCACGAAGAATTAATTCATTCCGAAGTTTTTACACAGGAAGAAGCTCAGGCTCTTTTTAATAAAACTTACCAAATCTGTGGCTCAGACATTGAAATTACCGCAGATACAGAAAACGACATTCATTGGAATAAAACCCAGCACAATGGAAACTCGTATCTTATGAAGGCAAAATATAACGATTTCAAAGATTTTGGACAGCCAGTTTTTAAGTTTTGTGTTCAAACCGATTCTCCAGAAAAAGCCTTGGCCATTACAAAAGATTTTCCAAACTGCAGCGCCATTGCCTTTAGCGATATTCCTTGGTATACGTTCAGTCCAAAAACTGCCACAAAAGAAAACGGCGTCCTTTTTTTGGAAAAACACTTGGGCATTCCCGCAAGCCAAATGATTTCTTTTGGTGATGATTTTGCTGATATTGGTATGCTTAAAACCACAGGCATTGGTGTAGCTATGGCAAATGCAATTGATGAAGTAAAACAAATTGCCACCGCACAAACCTGCAGCTGCGATGAAGATGGCGTTGCCGATTATCTGGAAAAGTTTGTTCTGTAACATTTTTTCTGGACATTCTTATAAAAATTGGCAACATTAAGAACATTGAATAGAACTTTAGAAAAAAGGAATAGGTGTATCGTATGTTAATTAGAAAAGCCACACTTGCCGACGGAAAGCGCTGTCTCGAAATATACAATGGTGTTTGCGATTGGGAAGCCCAAAATACAATTCTTACGGCTTGGGATAAAGAGTTTTATCCGACAATGGAAACAGTTTCTTCTGCCTTATCCCGTGATGATTTATTCGTTCTTGAAGATTCCGATAAAACCACAGGAAAAAATCAAATTGTAGCCTGCGGAATAATAAATCAGGAACAGCCAGATTTTTACCAGAAATACAATTGGACTATTCCCGCCACTGTTCAAGAAGCCTTGGTTCTGCACACTTTTGCAGTAGATACAAATTATCAGGGTGCAGGTTACGGTCGCTTTTTTATGAACTTTTACGAAGATTTAGCCCGAAAAAAGGGTTGCAAAGTTTTACGATTAGATACAACGCTTACAAATCTTCCGGCTCAAAGTTTTTACAAAAAGCTGGGTTTTAGAATTACTGGCCAATTTGAATGTGACCCCAACGGCATTGGCACTAACATAGTTCTTTTGGGGTTGGAAAAACCGTCCGTAGTTTAGCGAACAGATTTTTTGTAAAGCATACAAGGACGACCGCCGGTGTTGTAATTTATGTCTTCAACTATAAAGTTTAATTTTACCAGATAATTCAAATAGTTGCGGGTTGTTACCACCGATATGCCCAAAGCTTCCGAAATCATATCTACAGATTGCCAGGTGACATTTTTATTAAAATAATTTTGGATGTGTTCCAGTGTATTTTTCTGAATGCCTTTTGGTAAAGCGCCAACATTTTCTGCGGGCACAGCGGGTGAACTATTGGAAATTAGCGAATCCAGCCGTTTTTGATCCATAACAGGATTTCCTTCCAAAACTTGCATTTTATTTTTGAACTTCTGCAAAGAAACCGTAAATCGTTCAAAGGCAAAAGGTTTTATTAAATAATCCAGAACGCCCAGATGCATTGTTTCTTCGATGGTGGAAGTGTCGTTTGCGGCGGTAATCATAATTACTTCGGACGAAACTTTTAATTCCCGAATCTTTTTTAATGTTTCAATTCCGTTCATCACTGGCATAAACACATCCAGCAAAATTAAATCGGCATTTTGAGTTTTTAAAAAATCCACTGCTTCCTGACCGTTTCTGCAAGTGCCCGCTATGGAAAAATCTGCACATTTTAGAACATACTGCTCATTTATCATAGAAACCATAGGATCGTCTTCTACAATCAACACTGAATAAGTCATGTCGTCTCCTTTCTGCTATCAGTTATAAATTTACCATAAAACAGGTTCCTATTCCAACCTGAGATTCAAATGTAATGCTGCCGCCTAAACTTGTGATGAGCTGTTTTGTATGGTAAAGTCCTATGCCTCGTCCTTCGCCTTTTGTTGAAAAACCATTTTCGAATATTTTGTATTTTAATTCATCTGGGATTCCACTTCCTGTATCTTTTACAATAATAAGCAGTTCGTCGGGTCTTGTATAAATGCCTAGTGATAATTCTTTTTCTGTTTTTGAAGTGTCCATATTCATAGAATCTAAGGCATTGTCTATAAGGTTGCCTGTGATTGTGACCAAGGCTTCCGAAGGTAAAGTAATGTCTGCATTTCTAAAGCAAGTGCCTTCGTTTATTATGAACTTTACATTGCATTCCGAAGCTCTGGCAATTTTTCCTACAATTAAAGCGGCAAAAGAAGGATTTTCTATGGAGTTCATTACTTTGCTTATGGTTTCGCGCTGAATAATTGAAATATTTTGAATATAGGAAATTGCTTTGTCGTATTGTCCAATTTGTACCAGGCCTAAAATTACATGAAGTTTATTTGTAAAATCATGATTATTGGCTCTCATTGAATCTACAAGAAACTTTGTTCCTTCAAAATCTTCTGTAAATGCAAGGAACTCCTTTTTAATTCTGCGGGATAATACTCCGGAAATTACAATTTCGATTAGGATTGCCACCAGTGTAACTATAAAAAATAAAATTAGGATTCGCGCTGTAACTGCAGAAATGGAAGTTCGTAAACGGATTGTCATTATAAAACCATTGTAATTTCCATAAGAATCATAAACTGCTGAATAAGTTCTAATTTGTGGGCCAGAAGGTCCAATGTTATTTTCTGTGTAATAATTATTTCCATGGGAAGCAAAATCTGGAATGGTGCCAAAATATTCGCTATTTATTAAATCGTGGTGGGTATGATATTTTCGGATATTGTCCAAATCAATAATTGAAATAACATCTACATCAGATAAATCTTGAACAACGCTATCCATATATTTGCACAATTCTTCCTGAGGATAATCCTGTACAAAAGAATAAAGTCTGGTAATTAACTCTGCGGTATTTTGTAGATTTTGATTCAGCGTTCTTTTATTAAAATTAAGATTGATAAATGCTCCACCTATGCTTAGAAGAATTGTTATAGAAATGATAAGTATTAACTGTGTTCTCTGAATAACTTTGCGGATGGAATTAAGATTAGCGAGTTTCTTTTTCTCCATATAATTAATTTATCATAAATAAAAGCTTTCATTCCCCTTTTGTAAGTAAAAAAAGTATGGTTGGGTAATTTTTTTTTGTTTTCTTTTTTTATTTTATGTAAAACTTTCTTGAATGTTGTTTTTTCTTTCGAAAAATTGTTGATTTTTTTCTTTTCGCTATGATGGAGTCATAAAAAAGATGAAC
>JAKSTL010000096.1 GCA_024402595.1 Treponema sp.
GAATATTCCCTGTTGTGCTGGTTATTTTCTTAATCATCTTAAAATTTATGAAAGGCAAGGAATAAAATAACTAAGAACACTGAGGCGTAACGAAAGGCCAATGGAACAAGGCGTGTAATGGCCAATACGCTTACAGGAGTTTTTATGATTATTAGTTTACTTTTATCACTTGCTCCAGATTGCGGAAGAACTTTTTATAAGCACAGAAACTGTAACGCTGCATTTTGATAAATTGCAACTAAAGTAATCAAAAACTGCCAGAGTTTCCTAAAATTTGTTATGTTTTGTTGGTGGCGATATACGCAACTATAAGTTACAATAATCTTACTAGTAGGAAGAGTAATAAAATTACACAAAAGAGGATGCTTATGGAAACTTCAGTTACATCTAATTCGCAGCGCAAGTTTTGGTTGGATAATCTTCGCTGGATTACAATTATTCTGGTTGTGATTTTCCACATTTTCTATTTTTATAATAACATTGGTGGAGATCTGGCACCTATGTTCCAGCGACTTGAGCCCAATCCTGCGGTGGAAGGTGGTAAGGCGACTGTGACTTTTGCTGGAATTTTTCAGTATTCAGTTTATCAGTGGTTTATGCTGCTTTTGTTCATTGTAAGTGGAATGTGTGCAAAATATACACTTCGTAGAAAATCGGTTAAGGAATTTTTACATGGACGTGTGCAGAAGCTTTTAGTGCCTTCAACTTTGGGTGTTTTGTGTGTTCATTGGATTGCCGGTTGGCTGGAAACCTATATGTTTTTACCTGCAGATGTTGAAATTCCGGGTTTTGTAAAGTTCTTCATTGCTGTTGCAAGCGGTATTGGTGGATTGTGGTTCTGTCATGTTTTGATTGTTGCCAGTCTTATCCTTGCTTTAATCAAAACTATTGATAAAAATGCAAAATTTGAAGCTCTCTGCGAAAAATCGAATATTTTTGTGGGTGCGGGTTTATATATTCTGATGTTTGGTGCGGCACAAATCTTAAATATACCAATGATTGCGACTTACAGAATGGCTTATTTTCCATTGGCATTTTTGCTTGGTTATTATGTTTTTACCAGCGAAAAGCTTCTTGCCCAGCTTAAAAAGTATGGATGGATTTGTTTGATTACTGGAATTGTTGCCGGAGTTTTCTATGAAATTAAGTTTTATGGAACTTACTATGCGGAATACAAAGTTTTGAATGACTGGCTTTCTATTTTGCATGCCTGGTTTACTGCAATTGGTATTCTTGGTGTTGCCCAGCTCCTGGATTTTGAAAATCCTTTTACCCGCTATATGAATAAGGCAGGCTGGGGAATTTACATCAATCACATTACTATTCTGATTGTGTTTAATTATTTAATAAGAGGGTTTGCAGTTGCGTTGCCAGTCTGGGTAATTTATGCTCTTGAACTGATTGTGGCACTTGCGGCAAGTATTGGATTATGGGAAGTTTTAAGACGAATTCCTGTTTTGCGATATGTTTTGTATGGAATCCGAAATCCAAAAGCCAAAAAGGAAAAAATTGATGCTTAAGGACAACATTATAAACCTTAGAAATTTCAGGGGCTATAGTCAGGAAGATGTGGCAGAAAAGATTGGCATTTCACGACAGGCTTATGCAAAGTGGGAGAAAGGTGAAACAACTCCCGATATTGAAAAATGCGCCGAACTTGCAAAGCTTTACGAAACTTCCATAGATGCCCTTTATCAGGACTATGATGTGCCTGATGAATTTTCAGGCGGTGAGGATATTCTCCCTGCTCCAAAAGGAAAGCATATTTTTGGGACTGTAACCATTAATGAAAAAGGGCAAATTGTCATTCCTAAAAAAGCCCGGGATATTATGGGCTACAAACCCGGCGATAATCTTATTGTTCTTGGCGATGAAGAAAGCGGCTTGGCCTTAATGAAATCTAGTGATTTTATGCGGACTATGTTTAGTCTGATTAAGGCTGCAAAAAAGAAAAATTAGCTGATTTATATGGGGCTTCCGGCAGCCTGCTGGTCACAACTAGGAGCTTAAACAAAATACCTCAGAGTCTAAAATAAATTACAACTTTAAATAAGTTTCGTTTTTCTTGTGGTATAATGCAGTAATACAGATTTAAAAAGTATAGGTAAAAATGGAAGAACTCATAAGACAAATAAAAGAACAGCAGGAAATCAATTTCAAGAACGTGGAAGCTCAGATTCTTTGTGCTGATTTAGAAACTGTTTTTGATGGCGAAAATAACTCCAGATACATCTTCCATTATCTGCATTCCATGGACAGATTTTTTATGAATCCCGCAGATTATGTTTACGAGGGAGACTCTCTTTTTAGAATCAACGAGGATTTGAGTATTATTGATTCAAACCGTGTTGGTTACATCGAAGACAAATCTATTGTGATTTCCCGCCAGCAGTTACTGGATTACTTCAATTTTGTAAAAGCAAAAATTCAGAATTATTTTGAAACTCTTACAGTGGAACAACTTATGGAAAAACCAGCTGACTGTGAATATACCCGTCTGGAATTTATTCTGGCACAGTTCCGTCATTTGATGTGGCATGTGGGAGTTTCCAGCGCAATCACTTTTAATTCCAAAGGCCAATGGAACGAGTTTACCGGGCTTTCGGGATTAAGGGCCATGTTCCCGTTGAAAAACTAGGAGTCTATTATGTCAGATAAATTCGATTGCAAATTATATGTTGAAAACAGATATTTCAGATTCAGAGCCGGCGGACTTTTGCTGAAGGACGGTAAAATCCTTTTTGTGAAAACCAACTTTGGGGATTACTGCTATGTTCTTGGTGGTGGGGTAAAACTTTGCGAAAGTACAGAAGCTTGTATTCTTCGGGAGTTCAAAGAGGAAACGGGGATTTCCGCAAAAGTTGAAAGACTTGCAGTTGTGTGTGAAAATTTTTTCAAAGGGCATGGCGGTAACATTGAAGGAAAAGACTGTCACACCATCGAGTTCTACTACCTTTTATCTACCGATGAAGATGTTGGAAAAATCCCTGCCAAAACTGATGAAGGGGAAGCGCTTGTGTGGATTCCTGTTGAAGAGATGTCAAATCGCAATATAAAACCAGATTTTTTAAAGGAACGAATCATCGAGATTTTGAACAGTACTGCGCCTTTGCATATTGTTGAAGGCAAGGACAAGGAATAGGAAAACTAAAAATGAATTTTAGCAATTTTACTAGCGACATACAAAAAAATAACTGGAATGTTTACGGGGTTGAGGTCTACGAAAACTCTGTCCTCACTCATTCTTATGGGGACACGGAAGATGGCATCCATGAGATTTATTCGGCAACTAAATCGGTGCTGTCGGTGGCCTTTGGAATTGCTTACGACCGTGGACTGGTGAAATTGGATGAAAGCATTGTTGAATATCTTCCAAAGGAAAAAGTTCAGCGACTGAGCGAAGAGCAGCGAGCGGTTTGGAAACAGATTTCACTTCATCGGCTTTTGACTATGTCGGTTGAAGGGCTGCCTTTTAGACCTAAGGGCGATAACTGGCTGGATTTTACGCTCTTCTGCAAAATCAAAAATCCTGATAAAAAACTATTTAAATATACTAACTTAAATTCATATTTGATTGGAGTTGCACTGTCCGTCGTGCTGAAATGCGATTTGGGCGAGTTCATTAAAGAAGAGATTCTTAAACCCCTGGATATAAATAAGTTTGAGATGACTTATAGTCCTGAAGGCTACTTTTACGGTGCGTCCGGAATGAAGCTTTGCGTTCACGATTTAAGCAAGATCGGGCTGCTTATGAGTAATGGTGGCGTTTATAACGGAAAACGGATTGTGTCAGAAGAGTACGTGAAGATGGCAACTTCGGTTCAACAGATGAATCGGGAGGACGGATACGGGTTCTTTTTCTGGAAATACAGGGACGGATTCAGTATTAATGGAAAGTGGAAGCAGAAGTGCTATTGTCTTCCTGATCAGGCTCTGATTGTTTCTTTTCTTTCTCATATTGAAGAGGAGTCTGACGATTTACTGGCCAGCATGGAGAGAAATATTTTAGAGTGCTGATCAGGAAAGACATTGTTTTATTTAATTACTACAAAAACATGAGCAATAATGTCTTTTGCAGTCGACTGAGTAACGTAGATTGTGTCCACGTAATTTCCTTCAGAATCGCAAATCCAGACTGCGCACTGTGGCTTTCTGTTTTCCCAGATTTTTTCGGAATCTCGTTTTCCAGATTTTCATTTGGTTTTCTCATATCCTTATTCCTTTTAAAAAATATCAAAGTTGACTTAACAATGTTATTTTATTGTGTCAAAGGGAACTCCCTAAAAAATACAACTGAAGCAAACAAAAATCGCCGGACTTTCTTTGTTTTTGTAAAGATTTGTTGGTGGCGCATACCGCAACTATAGATTACAATCGTTGTAGTTGTGATTTTTCACATTTCTTTCTTCTATAATAATATAGGAATTTTATGTGTACATTGGATTGGATGCTGGCTTGAAACCTGTATGTTCATGCCTGCCGATGCGGAAATTCCGGGCTTTGAAAGTTCATTATTTCAGTTGCAAGTGGTATTGGTGGATTGTGGTTCTTGCGGCAAGCATCATATTGTGGGAAACGTTCAGACGAATACCGGTTCTGAGATATGTTTTGTACGGAATCCGAAAGCCAAAAGCTAAAAAGGAAGAACCTGCTGCTTAAAGACAACATTATAGCCCTTTGAAACTCGAGGGGCTGTCCCCTCGAGATTTAATTAAATGCTCATAATACAAAGTGCTGCTTTTTTCTGAACTGGTGTGAGTTCTTTGAGAATTCCTGTGTTAAGCATTTCTTCCAAGACGTAAGGAATCATTCCCTGGGAGCTCATAAGATTTTTGTTTGTGGCGCGGATGAAGGGAAGTGCCTGTTTTGGGAAAGCTTTTTCGATTTTTGAAAGAACTTTTTTATCTAAATCCATGCTGTAGTCTTTGAAGCTGGCAATAAGAGTTTTGTAATTAGCCATTTTTGGTCTAAGCTGGTCCCAGATTGAAGTGTTCTTTCCATGCATAATTGCGCACTGAACCTGATTTTTATGGATGATACCTACTTTGCAAAGACTTTCGTATTCATCCAGTTTAAGTGCGTCAGGATTGCAGTCGTTTTTAATAAATTTACACAAAGTTTCAGAGAACAAATTTTTTCTCCAATCCTTATCACGGTCTGTGTATTTGCACTGGAACTGAAGACAATGGTAATCTTCGTTGGCATTCCACATATAACCGCAACACCAGTGTTCAGGATCTTCTTCCTGCATATTTGAGCAGTCGTCTGTTACGTTGGCAATTGCTACAAAGTTTCCACCGTCAGGGCGTTTTACCTTTAATTTTTCAATTTCAGCTGATTCGTCGCTCTGTCCTAAGAAGGTCATTGTTGCCATAACTAAGTTGTATTTTAGGAAGTTCAAATCGTTATCTGGGCAGCTCATCCCCCAATGGTCTGAATCGCCAGCAAAGTCTTCAAAAAGTTTTGGAAAGTATTCTGTGCATAATTTATGAGCATTTGCTTTGTATTCTTCGTCTAAATTGTAAGAACAATCTGCAGGTTTGTTTGAGCGACCGTCAAAAATCACCATGTTTGTCTGGAATTTTGGATTTTTAGAGTTATCAATCTGGTCGATATAACCGTTGTCTACAAGTTTCTGTAATTCATCCTGAATATAGGCAGAAGGAACTCCAATTGTGCGGGCAATTTCTGAAAGAGTTTTTGGTTCCCAGTAGCAGCTCCAGGCGATGTTCTGTTTAATGCGGGAATCGAACATTGCATTAGTGTCGTTGTTGTTTGGTCCTGGAGTTCCGTAGTGTCCCATGTTTGCAAAATAGATTGGGTTTACTGCCTGTGTGCTTTCAATTTTTTCGTTTTCGTAATTCATAATCATAACTTCCTTTAGTGTTGAGCGGGCATCGGACAAGTGCCATTTTACAGTGTTTGCCGAAATATTCAGGGCCTTGGCAATTTTTGTGACTGTAAGATTTTCGTAATAGAAAAGAAAAACAACAGTTCGCTGTCTTTGTGAAAGATAGCCGATTTCTTTTCTTAGAAAATCCAGTTCAGCTTTGTTATCTTCGTAAAAATAATGATCCTCTGTGGCAAAAAGACCTTCTGGTAAGTTTGAATCAATGCTGGATAATCTACGTCCTTCTATCAATCCGTGCACAAATTTTGAGTACACATTGCTTGCGATTCTGTAAATGTATCCGTCAAAGTTGATGATATTGTCCTTGCTCAAAAGTGAAATGTAAACTTCACAAATGATTTGGGACGATAGTTCTTCTGCCTGTTCCAGGTCATTTGTTTTACTTAGTGCAAATCCAAAAATCTTGTCTTTATACTGTAAAACTTTCTTGTCTGCCTGATTTTTAGTCATTTGAAAATCTCCGGAAATTTTCTTTTCAGATGAAATACTTTATCAGTATACGGTATTTCATCCGTTTCATAAATAAAGTGTGTAAAGTGCAAAAACGGTTGGGTAAAAAAGTGAAAAATTTTGAAAAAAAAAAGAATATTGCAAATAATGAACCTTGGAGGCAATAAATTTCTGACAAAAGGGACAGAGATAAGCGAGAAATCCTGACAAAAGGGACAGAGATAAGTATGAAATCCTGACAATGGGGACAGAGATAAGTGTTCATATGGAATCTTAGTTCAAATCCGGATATAATAAAAAAAAAGTTTAATTGTTGCAGGATTTACAATCTATGAAATACGAAACTGGAGAACTTACCTATTACAATGGCTTTTCCTATGAAATTTTTATTCGGCCGGAACTTATAATTCCTGAGGAAGGAAACGGGTATTACAGTATTATTCTTTTTAGGGATACATTGCTCTGTGTTTCTGCTGAATCTGATGAAGTTTTTTCGGGTTCGGGAATACTGGTTCTTTCTCTAGAGCATCATATAAAAGAGGCAAAGATTCTTGAACAGGGATCTTCAGGAAGTGTTTCAAGTCTGATTTTTTCTCCAAAGGGAATTAATGCGAATTTTGAGAAGTTTCCTGATACTTTTGAATATCAGGCTCTTAATGAACTTGAGGAAGGTTACAGATATATGCCGCTGGAACCTAAGATGTTTGAAACTTTTGTGAATCATTTTGACGTTATTGATGCTCAGCTGAATCATATTCAGGGGGAATTCTGGCCATGCATTGCTAAAAGTTATGTTCTTGAACTAATTCTGATGATTGCACGAAACAAATGGCTTTTGCAGGTTGGCTTGAACAAAGAAAATATGGCTCTTCATGTTGTTGAATATTTCAATTTTGCCTTTTCAAAGAAACTTACACTTGATGATATTGCAGGAAAATTTGCAACTAACAGAACTACTCTTAATGCTCTCTTTAAAAAAGAGTATGGAACTAGCGCAATGGACTATCTGAATAATGTCAGAATAGAAAATGCTTCTTTTATGCTGACAAATACAGGGCTTACTATTGCAACTGTAGCAGAACGAACAGGTTTTTCTGATGAAGCTTATTTTTCCCGCGCCTTCAAAAAAGCAACTGGCAAATCTCCAAGTGAATTCCGCCGCGCTCTTCCTCATCCTTATGGTGCAAAGTGGGCTCATTATTGCTTTAGTTAAATTGCAGATTGTACAAATCTCATTGCATATTTTTCATTAAAATAATCACCTTCCAGATTTACTATTAGCACAGATAAAAAAAAGGAAGGTGATTATGATCAAATCAAAAATTAATTTAATACTCAATTTTTCTGTACTGGCAGGATGTTTACTTTTGGCAAGTTGTTCTGGTAAGGGATTGAAACTTGTTAAGACAACTGGATTAACTAGCAGCAATGGTTATGTTGGCGTTATGCTCTCTGATGAAAAAGGAATCGTTGCTGGTGAAAAAGGTCTTGTTATGACTTCTGATGACGGCGGAAAAACCTGGCAGCCAGATAAAGTTGTTGCTCCTTTTGTTGCCGGACTTTATGCAGTAAATGAAAAAGTATGTTATATGAATGGCGATACTTTTGTATTTATGAAAACAACCGACGGCGGAAAAACAAAGGAACTTCTTCCACGTTCAAGACTGGGCGTTGGAAAGGGTGTTAGTATGATTGATGAAAATGTTGGTTGGGTTTGGGGAAAGGAAACTCTTCGCAGTGGACTTTATGAATATGATGATACTGCAAAAGACTATATTAAGATTCCTTTACCAGAAGGTTCAAGTTATGTAGAAAGTGCCCTTATGTTTGAAAGAGGAAAGGGAATTTTTATGGATACAAAGGGTCGCGTTTATAAAACTTCAGATTATGGAAAAAACTGGGAAACTGGTGAAGTAATCTTCAAAGAAGAAGGTATTGCTCCAGTTGTAAAAAATGTTCTTCCAACAAATGGTATTTGGGAAGATGAATCTGGAATCCATATTGGATATTTTGCAAAGAAAGATGGATATGATAACTACTTTGTAATGATGACAAGTGTAGATGGCGGAAAAACTTTTGAAAAGACTTTTATGAATATGTTGAAAAAAGAACCAAAATCTATGATTGTAAATTTCCGCAATGAAATCTGTATTCTGAACGTTGATACAACAATGGATGTTTATAAATACTAAATTAGTCTAAATTTTTTTGTGTGAAAGTTCTGACAAAGGGGACAGAGATAAAAAATTAAATTTCTTTAATATTCTTAAGTGGAAATTAAGAAAAATACTTTTCATAGAAACGTCAAAGTGGTATATTTATCAATTGGGAGTGTATAATTATGCAATTTATAATTGTATACTTCCGAGGAGTCAAATTAAATGAAAAACGCTTACGTAAAAAAAATCTGGGAAGATGTTAAAGCAAAGAATGCTAACGAACCAGAATTCCTTCAGGCT
>JAKSTL010000097.1 GCA_024402595.1 Treponema sp.
AACAGGAATTTTTTTACCTAAAGCCCAGTAGTTTAATTTAATTAGGACAGAAAAGTAAAAAAATAGTTTGAAAGGATTGTGTTTTTACGAATAAATCTGCTCCAATTGCTTTGGAAATCTGGCGGGCTTCGAACAACCCGATTCCCTGGCCTTCTTTTTGACCGGCGTTTGATCCGCGCCAGAAACTGTTAAAAATGTAATTCAATTCATCATCTTTTACAGGAACTCCGTTGTTTGTTACGGAAATATAAAGACCGTCTTTTTGACAATCAATTAAAACTTTTATAAGTGTTCCGTCGCCGTATTTTATTGCGTTGTCGAGCAGCTGATACAAAATATGAAAAATACCGTCTTTATCAGTATTTACAAGAGCATTGTTGGTGACTGTGATTTCATACGGAATGTGATTCATCTGGAATTTATTTTCGTATTCGGTAAGAATAAAATCTTTTATTTCCTGGGAATAAAAAGTTGTAAGGCTCGGTTCGTATTCGTAAATTGCTTTTGTGGAATTATTAAGAAGGTCATTTAAAAGCTCTTGGATGTCGTCTGCATTTTTTTCGATTTTTCCGGCAATTTCTATATCTTTTTCATTCTGTTTTTCGCCTTTTGAATAAAGACCTGTTTGAATTGCATCTGAATATAGTTTGATGTTTGTTACTGGAGTTTTAATTCCGTGTGCGATAGTGCTGTTCAAAGTTTGGCGATCAAGAATCATTTTGTTGATTATTTTATGGTCGTTGTTTATTTTGTCCCTGAGCATGTTCATAGCCCAGATGTATTTTCCAAAATATTTATTTTTAGATTCTGGAAGTTTTTCGGTTGAACCATTGGCAATTTTTTTAGGATATTCCTGGAACTTTTGGAACGGAATTAAAATTTTGGTGTTTATTATAATCAGTATGATAAGAAGAAGGAAAAAACTGAGGGTGATTATCAGATTGATGGAAAGCAGAAGTGTTTTAAGAGAATTTTCAGGGTATTCAAAAATGAGTAATGCTGATGGAGTTTTGGTGCTGTCGAAAAGTGCAATTGTGTATTTTAACTTGTTTTTTTCCTGTATTGTTTCGCGAGTGATTGTGAGACTGGAAAAAGGAATGTAAAGAATTGCGGAAGGAAAGTCTTGTGCTTTGTAAGTTCCTTTAAAAGTTTCAATTTCCTTTGTTAAAATAGCATTGCAAAAAAGCTGAGGATTATCTTGAAAGCTTTGTTTTTCTGTCTGTGATTGAATTGTGTTTGCAATTTTATTCATTACAATGTTTTTTATGTTATTGTTTTTATTGCTTTTTTTGATGATTGTTAGGTTTGTAATCAGGGAGAAAAAAATAAAAAAAATTAAAACTGGCAGGAGAATTTTCTGGAAAAACTTCATTCTTCTCCTCCAAACTTATATCCAACCTTCCAAACCGTTTGGATCAGTTTTGGAACTTTTGGGTCATCTTCAATTTTTTCTCTAAGCCAACGAACGTAAACATTAAGCGAAGTTTGTTCTGTGTAGCAGTCATCTCCCCAAATTTTATTAAAAAGGACATCTTTATCTACAACCTGGCCAGAATGTTTCATTAGATAGGCGAGAATTTCAAATTCTTTGCCTTTTACGTCGAGTTTTATTCCGTTTTTATAAACTGAGCGAGTTGTTTCGTCAAGTTTTATGCCGTATCCTTCAAGAATCTGTTTTGTTTCGGTAGTTGGAGAATCTTCGTTGTATGTACGGCGGATAAGTGCTTTGATTTTTGAAGATAAAACGGGAATTGAAAAAGGCTTATCAATGTAATCATCGGCGCCAAGATTAAAACCAAGCATTTTACTGTCTTCGTCGGTACGGGCGCTCATCATAAAAACTGGAATTGAACGAGTTTTGCGTATTTCGGAGATTGCTTCAAAGCCGTTTTTGTTAGGAAGGCATACATCCAGAAGTAGAAGCTTGAAATTTGTTGATTTGAGCGCAGTAATTCCATCTTCAGCCGAAGTAACCCATTCAACAGAAAAACCTTCGTTCGTGAGAAAATCTTTTAATAATTGCCCAAGTTCCTGATTATCTTCAATAATTAAAAGGTCTAGAGTGTTCAATTCAAATTCCAGAATAAATTATAACATGGGGAAAGGTATTTCTACAAATTCAGGCTTATTTTGTACGCCTTCTGAACCAGTAAATGCTGTATGTATGGTTTTTGTTGCGTAATCTATGATCACTGTATGGAAAGCACTTTTACTATGAATGTTTACAACTTTTTTCTGGTCAACAACTTCACTTGTTAAAAGTTCTTTTACCTCTGCAAGTGAAAATTTATCCTGGGATTTTACAAGATTGTTGTATTTTACAAAACGAACATAATTTGAATCATTTCCTGTAAAAAAATCCTGATTGTTTTGTGTTGCAAATGAATTCAAAATACACAACGAGTCTGGATTTTCCCATACTAAACCTGGAATGAGCGGAGTTTTGTTATTGCGTAAAATAGAATAACCTTTTCCGTCGTTCTGAAGGGAAGCGACTGCATCTTCTGCACAGTAAGCACCTGATTTATCGGAAAGAGCGATGTTGTGGCTGAAGGTAAAATTGCCGCTTTTTTGAACCATGTAATTTCCGACAAGTTCCGCTGTGTCAAAATTTTCGAGTGCGTAACGAAGAGCGTATGTGTAGCATTCTTTGTTTTCGTATTCGTAATTTTTATCAACACTTCCAACATCTAAAATTGCGGCAAAAACTCCGCTGTCGTTTATGGCGGTAAGAATTCCGTTCACTCCAAGACAGGTAATGTTTGTAATTGAATGATTTTTGTTTTTCATGTGAACTACGGCGTGAATCTTGCAGAGTTGATTTTCACTTCCTAAAATCCATTCAAGATTACGGCACATAATTGTTTTGTCAGATTCTGTTTTACTTCCCCATAGTCCAAGTGCTGAGCAGGCTGTTCCGCGCAGTGCGTCTGGAATCATTTGGAGGAGAATTGCTTCTTCGTATGAAAGTTTTCCGTTTTCTAAAAAGCCTGTTGTGCCAGCGGAAACGGTTTGTGCAAAAGTTTCAATTTCGGCGCGATAAGGGGCGGGGAGTGTGGAAAGGAGAGCGGTCATTCGCGGGAGGATTGAAGTATAAGTTTCTGCGTTTACACCTAAAAAACTTCTGAAAATTTCGAATAAATATGGTTCCAGAACTTTTTCGTAATCGGGGTAGGCTAGTTTGATTGTGTTTGCATAGGCGGCTGCAGTTTGGGACGGGGTTCCTTTTTTGTAATCAAGATATACATCGTAGTAGCTTGGCATTTTTTTAATCTGGCAAAGACCGTCGGGTGAAGAAAAGGTTTGAATTTCAGTTTCTGTTTTACCGTGATCGGTGTAGCCTGCGGGTGGAAGGGTGAGCGTTTCTGTTTTTTGTAAGCTGGAAGGCTCTGATTGCGGGAAGGTAAAGTTTTTGTAAGTTGTTTTTTCTTCTATGCAAGAGATGAAAATAAGAGAAAAGATTGTGAGTATGACTAGTGTAATTGTAAGTTTAGATTTTTTCATATTTTACCATCCCATTTCGTCAAGCCAGTTTTTTATTTTACGTTGACGAAGAATAAGCTCTTGTGAATCTGTTGCTTTTCCAAGCTTGAGTTCGCCTTTTATAATTCCGTCTACAAGATAGATTATTCGTTCACTTACTGCGGCTACTTTTTCGCTGTGAGTTACCATCAGAATTGAAGTTCCATTTTTGTTTGCGTTATTAAGCTCGTCCATAACTTCTTTAGAAGCCTTTGAGTTTAAGGAACCAGTCGGCTCGTCGGCGAATATAAGTTTTGGATTATTGATTAAAGCTCTGCAGATACAGGCGCGCTGGAGTTGTCCGCCCGAAACTTCTGTAATTTCGTGGTCAGCAATATCCATAATTCCAAGATTTTTCATAAGTTTTTCTGCATCTGCAATAACTTCGTCTTTGGATTTTAAGTTTGCCTGAAAGCCCGGAAGAAGAATATTGTCCATAATTGAAAGTTTTTTTAACATATACATTTGCTGGAAAACAAATCCCATTTTTTTTAGGCGGATATCAGACATCTTTTTTTTGTTCAATTTTGAAATATCTTCGTTGTCAAAAAGGACTGTCCCCGCTGTCAAATTATCCATACCGCTGATTGTGTACAGAAGTGTAGATTTTCCAGAACCGCTCGGTCCCATTACCGAAACAAATTCTCCCTGTTGCAGAGAAAAATCAATATTTTGAAGTACATTATTGCTATACTCGTTTATAATATAAGTTTTACAAAGACCTTTTACGTCTAAAATTGGATTACTCATCTTTAATCCTCCAGATATTTATAGATTTGATTGTATTTAATAAAATTAAAAGTGTTGCAGAAATAAGTGCAAAAATTACAATTGGCAGAATTGCATAATCTACAAGCGGATTTATTTTAAGGTGGAAGCCAGAAGCGTACATCAGTTTTTGAATCATCAATTCGCAGAAGGCATTTCCTGCAGTTAAAGTTATTATTGAACCAAGAACGAATGCAGACACAATAAGGATTGCAATTCTAAAGAAGTGCCATAATTTAATATCTTTTAAGCTGAACCCTGTACTTTTGAGTAAAGCAATTTCACAGGCTTCTTCATCAATAAAGATTTTTTCGTAAAGTGCGGTGTTCAAGATAAGTATAAAAATAACTATAAAACTGATGATATTTCGTAAAGCAACGAATATACTTTCGTTATCTTTTAGAAATATGTTATACAGGTATTCATCTGTTGACTGAACATTTTCTTTTCCGTAAAGCTTTTCGATTTTTTCAAAGTAGTAAGGTTTTTCTGCTTCAGGTGCATCGATTATACAAGAAAGAATTCGACTTGTGTTATTCTGAGTAGTTGAAATTGTAAAAGGTGCTATGTCATCCACTTGAGGATTTAATGTGAATACTACTGCATTACTGCATAAATCTGTAAAGGCGGTAATTATAAAATCTTTGGTAACAGATTGTGTTGTTAGGTGATCATCATTTAAACTTGTGTATTTTACAGAAACTGTATCTCCAAGTTTAATGCCAAATTGTTTTGCCATAATGTAATTTATAGCAGCTTCATTTTTAAGTGTTGGAGGGACTGAACCTTTTTTATAATAAAAATGATTTGGATTGTAGTCACCAAAAATAATTCCGGCCAAGTATTCTTTTTCTTCTCCATTTTCAGTTCTAACTAAATAGGCATCGCACATTTCTAGTGTTTCAATAAAGGCAGGAATATCATTTGCTGCAAGTTCTTTATTGAGTTGCTGGTTTACTCCTTTTAGAGAATAATTTGTTTTTTGAAGATATTTTTGCATTGTTTCATCTGGTAAATCTATATAAAAATCAATTTGTCCTATGCATTGGTTATTATGTAAAAAATCCCAGCTTAAAACTGTATCCTTAATTTGGAATACAAGAAGAATTATTGCAAATCCAAAAACATATGAAAGTATAAGAAAAATGTAATATTTAAATTGGCCGAGCAAATCACTTATGGCAAGAAATAAAGAACTTGAAATATGCTTGCATTTATTAAGCGAAATTCCCGGAAGTTTATTAAAGTGTTCTCCGCGGTTTTCTCCGTGAATAGCGTTCATAATACTGATTTTGTTTATTCGTCTGAGTGAAATAAAAATATAGTAGATTATAAGTGCAGTTGTGATAATTCCGGTTATTACTGCGAGTATAATTGATGTGGTTTTAGCAGGGGTAATAATATTAATCATCAACTGGTTGAGTAAAATTCTTGAAAGGGGAATTCCTGCAAAAATACCGATTATTCCGCTGATAAAGGAAAAGGCTATGAATTTTGCCGCAAATAGCCACTTAAAGCTAAGCGATTCAACACCAATTGCTTTTAATGTACCAAGCTCACGTTCTTCTTTTTTGATTATTGACCGAAGTGTAAATTTCAGTGTCATAAAAATTGTAAGCATAAGAAAGAAAGCAATTCCTCCAGTTAGAATACCAACAATGGAAGTTATTAATTTACTGCCTTCAAAATCAACAAGAATATAGTGGGTTTGAATTTTTTCAAGATTATTTTCTTCAGTTGCTTTTTGATAATCATTTTGCAATTTGAAAAAAACTGAAATGTCTGCAAAGTCACTTTGAAGACATTCGTAGTTGTTATACTTTATAGGAGATTCGGCTGCGATATAATCATAATCTGAATCTGAAAGAATAAATCTGCGGTACATGTAAATTGATGAATCTTTGAAAATGTCAGAAACTGTAAAGGTATAAGTATTTCCCAGTTGAGTTGTAAGGTAAAGTTTATCGCCAATTTTTATTTGCGTACTCATAAGAAGATATTGTGGAATGGCAATACAGCCGTTTGGAACTGTAAAAGGTTCGTCCTTCAGATTGTAAACGAGATTAGTTTTTCGCGGTTGTTTTATAAGGTAGCTGTCAAAAGAGACTAAAGAAAGTTTATCATCTAGGTTTGTTTTTTCATTTTTAATATTGTTTGAATTGAGCGGAATTACTTCTGTACAGTTGAAACTTTTTATTTCAGAACGATTTGAAAACCATTTTATTGTGTTCAGGTGTTTTTCATCATTTGGAATAAGGCTTTGTTTTGTAATAATAAATCCGTCGGTTGAATTGCTTGCGGAATAAGAACGGTTAAAGCCTGCAAAAGTTGAGTATAGGAAAATAACACTTATAACTGATACAATTGCGCTTATAATCATTGTAAAAAATATAAATATGTTAAGGCTTTTGTTTGTTTTAAGATCTTTTTTTAGCATTCTAAAAAACATGTTTATTTATCCTCTGGAATAGATAATTTTATTCTTAATTCTTCAATCATACCCTGCTTGTATTTTTCCCATTCGGAAGGTGTCATCCTTTTTTGTTCAACAACTTCTATAAAGCTGTTTTTAAAAACTAAACCGTCTAAATGAGCTTCAATTTTTACAGGATTATAAATGCCATCAACTTTTTCTAACCAGATTGTTTCATATTCATCTGATTGTTTTCCTTTAGAATCAAGTTTAGTTACCTTCCATTTATCACATTGTTTATTATTATAATTTTCCTGGCCTTCAAAAGAAACTTCTGCTGCAAAACTTTTTAATATTGTGTGCATTCCAACAGAAAAATTAGAAAAGTCTCCATTGTAAAAACGCATTGCATAAAGAAAGTCGAGCAAAAAGCCTGAAACTTCATATGATGTAGAGGCTTTCAGTTTTAAATTGCCAGAAAACTCTGAAAGTTTTTTGAACAGATTAAAATAACTCATTGTTCCTTCGGCTTTCTGTTCACTTAAATAATAGGTAATAGTTGTTTCGTTGGAAGAATTTGCGAGTTTTGCATACGCGTATGGATTGCAGTTTTCAACTTTGTTGTAACAAAAATAGTTTATGTCAAAAATTGAATACCCGTCCTGAACCTGTGCATACATATCAGATAAATCGCCTAAATCGTAAAAAGTTGTTTCATCTTGTTGATATTCAGTAATATAGTAAGGCTTCGATTTAGATTTGCTGTCCATATCGGAAATTTTAAAAACAATGGCAGTTCCAACGTGAGCTTTTGAACTTTCGTATTTAAATGGAAGTTTGGAAACTTGGGCAAAAGCTGAAAATGTAAAAAATAATGAAGTAAGAATAACTAGACAATGTTTATTCATAAGAATTCCCCTAAAAATTATAAGCCCAGGTTAAGGAAATGTTACTTAACACCCATTCCCTTCCCACTGTCGTTTTGTCAAAATAAGCTTCCGCGTTTTCTTCAACTTCAGAAAAGTCGCGGATTCCCATAAACGGAACAGAAAGCGAAATATTATTTTTTTCGTTCAACTGCGCCATTGCAACAAAAGCAAGCATAATGTCTGTAAAATCACCATCAAAAGTTTTTGCGTATTTTCCATAAACCTTTTCATCAAGATATGCACTCCACAAACCCTGAACGCCAATAATTGTGTTTTTAAAAGGAAATTGATATCCAAGTAAAGCCATAAAATTATATTTCCAGCCGTTTACACAATCTTTTGTTCCTGTAAATTCCCAAAAATCTCCTTGTCCTGCCGCCGTACATCCCGTGTAAAAAATCTGATAATTTGCCTGCATAACAACATGACTCCAGTCGCCCGGAATTAAAACACCTGTATCAAACTGGAAAGAAGTTTGGAAAATAAAATCATATTGCCATGTTGTAAAAGGAGTTACCTGCTCGTATTCTTCATCATCAAAATTATAAACTCTAAGTCCGTGATTACCCAAAATTTCCCATCCTGTATTTATTGTTCCGCCGAGTGTAAAAGAAAGTGCCTGACTTGGAGTAAAAACAACTGCGTATTGTGAACCAAAAGAAATTGGAGTAAGAATAGGAACAGCACCAAAAGCAAGATTAGCACCACTAAAAACAAGACTGTCCCCAAAATCGAGCGGAATTGTATAACTACAAGATAATTGAGCGTAAGGAACTGGAACACTGACTACAGGTACAAAAGATTCCTGTAATGTTGTTTGAAGTGCAAAATTCCAGCCTAGTTCCTGTGCGAATAAATTACTCATCAGCAAGAAGCATAAACTTATAATTGATTTTTTCATCTTTACCTCTTTTGATTTATAGTACAGTTGAGAATATGTAAAATCTTTAAAAAAAGTTTAAAAAATCAGTGTTCAATTAAGTTTTCTGAAAACTCATTTATATTTTAAACACTAATTTTTTGTAGATGAAATAATGCATCCGAATACTTAATGAGATTCGTGGAGAATGGATTTAAATTGTGGTATAATTATGTAAACGTAAATTTA
>JAKSTL010000098.1 GCA_024402595.1 Treponema sp.
TGGAATTCTTCTGGAATGAATTCTGTGACTGGTATGTTGAAGCTACAAAAATCAATTTTAAGAATGGTGATGATGCTGAAAAAGACCGTCAGGCTACAGTTTTGATGGACATTTTGGAAGAATCTATAAGACTGCTTCATCCATATATTCCATTTGTTACGGAAGAGATTTATCAGAAGCTTCCATTGGCTGATTTGGTTGCAACTCGTTGTGGTGAAAATAAAGTTGTTACTTCCAGCACTTATACTGGTATGTTGATAAACGCTCCATATCCTGAGGTTTGTGCTGAACGAGAAAATGCAGAAGTTGAAGCTCGTTTTGAAGCACTTAAGGATTTGATTGGTAAGGTACGTGCTACAAAAGTTGACTGTGGAATTGACCCTGCTATTAAAATTAACATTGCTATTCTTATTGAAAAGGGTAGTGATGCGGAAGTTGCTCGGGAAAAAGTAGAAATGATTCAGCTGCTTGGCGGTGTTGCTAAGGTTGATTTTGTGGATGCTAAGCCTGCAAGTTCTATTGGTGCAGTTGGAAAGGGCTTTGAGGTTTTTGTAATTCTTGATGAAAATATTAACAAGGAACAGTTGCTTGCTCGTTTTGAAAAAGCTATTGCTCAGGAAACTGAATGGGCTCGTCGCAGTGAAAATAAATTGAACGGTAACTTTGCACAGCATGCTCCTGCAGAACTTGTTGAAAAGGAAAAAGAAATCTTGGCGGAAGCTAAACGAAAGATTGAAAAACTTCAGTCTTATGTGGCTGAGTTGAAATAGGTAGTAATATTTTAGATTGTGTTAGGGAGTAGCTCTACGGCTTTAGTTGGGATACCCTGAATCTTAAAAAAATGAAAATCCCTGTGGAGTTTGCAAAAATGTGACTTCTGGGGATTTTTTTTTGAGGCGACATTTTGTGAGTTTATGCAAAGTTTAAATTATTCAGCAAAATGGTACTGCTTGATTTAACTTGAGAGACGTCTAATAAGTATCCGTCATTCTGAACTAACAAATATGTCATGCTGAACTAACAAGTATGTCATGCTGAACTCGTTTCAGCATCGCACTAAATATAATGTGAGATCCTAAAACAAGATGTTATGATATAAATATCTGAAATGTGGTACTCTGATTCGACGGAATCAGAGAGTCGGCGGAAGGTTCTGCTGAACTGTGAAGAAGACACCTGCTGAAAAGCAAGCCTCTTACTTCGAAATCAAGATTAACCAAAACCGACCATCGTACGACATAAATGCAGCTGGGGGTCATACCCCCAGACTGCGAATAGGAGTATGACTCACCACAGTCAGATGTTTACTCCTGATTCCATTTTATTATAAAGAGGTAAAAAATGGAACAGAGAAGATGTGTAGGTATCGACCTTGGAAAGAGAACTTACGAAATTAAGTTCATTGCAGCTGACGGAAAAGTGACAGGAACAAATGGGACTACAAGCCCGGCTGGAAGAAAGGCTTTGTATAAAAAACTCCTGCCTACAGACCGAGTTGCAATCGAAGTATGTTCACTTGCAATGGTAATGGCAAAGGAACTTCAGAAGAAAGTTGGCTGTGAAGTAGTTCTTTTAAATCCAAGTCAGATAGCTTTGATTTATCGTTCATTGAAGAAGAATGATAAGGAAGATGCCTTGAAGCTTGCACGTCTTGTTCAGAAGTACACAAATGACGAATTGCCAAAAGTTGAGCTTCCAACTGAGCACGAAGAAAACATCAGACAGATACTGACAGAACTTCGGCAGTTGAAGAATGACAGGACAAAGGAAATCAACAGACTGCATGCCATTTTTTTGGAATGCGGAATTACAGAAATGAAGAGAAAGGATCTTGCTACTTCTGCGAACAGAAATGAAAGCATAAAGATTCTTAAAGGTTTGCCGTTAGTTCAGGCAGAGAGAAATCTCAAGAAACTTGAACTGATTGATGAACAGATTACTGAAGTTGAAAAACTTCTTGATAAAGAGCTGGAAGGTGACAAAAACGTTGAGACGTTGATGGAAATACCAGGAGTTGGAAAACAGCTGGCCTCTTCATTTGTTGCCTTTCTTGGTGACGGTTCACGATATTCAAATGTGTCGTGTATTGGAGCTGCAACAGGACTTGTTCCAAAACTTGATATGTCCAGTACGGTTTGTCGTTTAGGTCATATTACAAAATGTGGAAATCCTGGACTGCGATCTTTACTGATTTTCGCCGCATGGTCGCACGTAAGATCAAATGGAGGCGGTTCTATAAAGGATAAATTTATTTATATGACTACAGTACAAAGCAAGTCGAAGAAAATTGCAATTGTCGCTGCAGCAAGAAAGTTAGCTGAGTTGATGTACACTCTGTTGAAAAATGGTACATCTTATGAAAAAAGGAATTCTCCTGACATTAGTAAATTAGCAGAAGAAGCCCTTTCATATGCATCGTAAATTATTGGGGTCAGGAGCTCCCATGCCATTGACAAATATCATAGGAGTTCAGGATGACGCTAAAATTTTTAAACTTATTAGATAACTCTGTTTATTGAACTGTTCGCTTGCGCGAACGAATTAAAAATCCTCAGGTGTTGAAACAACCTGCGGTTTTTAATTTAAAAGGTGGTTTAAATTAAATGGCTAAGATGGCGCCATTTAATTTAACTTCGAGTTACTTCGTAACTCTTTTATTAAACTGTTCGCTCGCGCGAACGAATTAAAAATCCTCAGGTGTTGAAACACCTTGCGGTTTTTAATTTTAAAGAATGTAGTTTTTTATTACACAATTAATTTGTTTTGTGTCCAGGGGCTGGGCTGATGTTTCCTGGGTAAAACAGAAATTTTTGCCGGGAATATAGTCGCATTTTTGATATGAGATTATTTTTTTAATGGCATTGTTTGCATACTCTTTGTCATCCATCATACCAAAATGTTCCCAGATAATTTCTTTTAAGGTGCGGGGATTCAAACAGAGAAAATCGGGGTAAATGGTGCCGATGGAATTGAGTTTTACTGGGTATTCATAGCGGAAGGGGATTTTGTGGCTGTGCAGAGCTTCTGCAATCATAAGTTCTGATTTGGAACGGACTTTTAGGCCAAAACTGGTGGTGAATTTTAGGTTTTCGGGAAGATAGGTTTTGTGAGGCGTGGTTTGGAGCCAGTTTTGAATATATTCAGCTTTATTGAGGCAATGGTCTTGCACAAATGTTTTTGTGGAAGAGGGCCAGTTATCGTAAAGTTCTGTTACTGTTTGTGGTTTATAATTATTTATAAAATTTTCTAGAGTTTGTATTTCGTTGCTCAGTTGATGAAAAAATGTTTTGTCGTATTGTTTTTGGGCAAGTTGTTGAATTATTTTGATTTCCTTCCGTTTTGAAAGATATTTGCCTTTTCCTTTTGTTTCTGGAGTAGCTTTGTAATATTGCCAGGTGTTTTTCCAGCTGGAAATATGAAGGGTGCCTTCCGGGGCCTTTTGTAAATCCTGTTGCAGCTGAATTTTTATGGAGTAGAGTTGTTCCAATTCTGTTTTGGCAGATTCAAGCAGGTTGTTCTGGAGAAATAATTTTTTCATTTTTAATAAAGTAATGAATTTTCGAGGGAAGCGACAAGAAAAATGTGTGGAAAATTGGTGGAATTTAGCAAAAACACGGAAAAAAGTTGAATGTAAGGAAAAATGCCCGTGTAATTTGTGGTAAATTGGGGGAGTTTTATAAAATGCACGGGTTTTTTGCGGGTGGAATGGTGATAAACCCGTGAAATTCGGGACAAATGTGTGGTGTTTCTGCAAAAACACGGGTAAGTTTGTTTTATAGAAGATGGAAGCCCGTGCTGGCGGCTTAAAAGCGAGGAAAAAATATAAAATGCACGGGTTGTTAGTTGTAAAAACAAGAAAATGCCCGTGCAACGCGCAGAAAAATGAGGATAATTCTATAAAAATGCTAATCAACCCGTGAAAACTAAATTGCATCACAGAAAAGTATGACTTCAAAACACAATAAACCCGTGTGCGCCACGACTACCACTCCATTCTAACCACATTTGCTGCTTGTTCCATCCCCATTATGTACAACCCTTCCAAATTGGCACCAAAATTCTCACTCTTGTTTTATAAATTAAAAAAGTCTAAAATTGCAATCATGGGAGAAGTTATGAAAAAGTTTTTATCAATTCTGTTTTGTTTGTTAGTTGCGGCAGCAATTTATGCCAACGATACATATTTTTACATGGCAAGTGGCCAGCTGATTCCAACAAAAGATGGCGATGTTGAAATAGAAATGCAGGAAGAAGTAATCAACCTTGTATTGGAGGAGAAATACTACGAAGTTACAGTGGATTTTAATTTCTTTAATCATGGTGACGAAATAAATCTGGAAGTTGGATTTCCATTTTTCTGCTTAGGAATTGGAGGGGAAGGAACAATTTCTGACTTTAAGTGCTGGACAAATGATGTAGAAACAAGCTTTGCCGATGTTCCTTTAAAAAAAGAGTGGCGAACAAATGAACCAACTGAGCTTGAAAATGCTTATGTTAGAACAATCAATTTTCCGGCAAAAAAAGTAACAAAAACTAGAATCACATATAAAACAACCTATGGCCGTGAGGCGCCTTCGGGCTTTATAGCAAAATATCTGTATGGAACAGGTTCCAGCTGGAAAAATTCAATTGGAAAAATGACGGTTCGCATTCAGAATAATTTTCTTTTAGAGCGTCCTTATAATGTTGTACTTCCAAAGGACACACCGCTAAAAAGAATCAACGACAACACCTGGGAAGGCATTTACACAAATATAGAGCCAAAAAATTATACCGACTGTATTACAATAGAACTTGAGGATATTTTTGGTGACATAGGTCCAAGATGCTTACGAAAAGAAAGATATTTTGCCTGCACCAATCCTATTACTTCTAAAGCATTATTCTGGTATACAAAACCTCAGCTGAGACTGCTTCGCAATGCAATTTACGCTTTTTACGGTTATCCTTTTAAATCGCCAGATTTAATAGAACTTTTTGAAAAAAGTTGTGCAGATGCAGGCTGGTATGATACAAGAGACTGGAATGGCTCAGAATGGACATCATATTATCCAATAGATGAAAATTTTACAGAAGATAAATTGACACAACTGGAAAAGGATAATATCAAGATAATTCTTGCAGAAGAAAAAAAGCGATAGCCTGTATTTTTGGAGAGTGAGGGCGAAATGGTAAAAAAGATTGCATTTTCTATTTTTGTTATCAGTTTTTCTCTATTTTTCGCATCTTGTTTTAATGAAAAGCAGACTCCCTTTTACAACAGCCAGTGGATTATGCAGAATTACGATGAAAATGCAAATCTTTACTACCATCACCTGATTTTGAAGCCCAAACACAAGGTTATGCTCAGAAGTTCCTATGCCGATTCTACCAACATTATTGTGTGGCGTGGGACTTATAAAATCAATTCCAAAAAAATTATTTTTAATTTTGAAGATTGCAGTCGTTTTGAAAACGGAGAAAATGTGGGTCAGTACAGTGATAAGCGACTTGTAAAATTCTACAATGGTGAATATTTGTATTCCATTGGTCTCATTGGTGACGACGAAGAAAATCAGCAGTATCATTTGCAGCTGATCCGTCCAAAAAATCAGATTTACGGCGAAACTAAGGACATTTACGGCAACTATTTTGAAGAATTTGTAAAAATTCCACATCTAGACGAAAATCAGCAGTAAAATAATATGGGTGGTGCCGTAAACTGCTTTACTTCGCAAATCAGTTTACGGCCGCTATGTTCCGGGTTCCGCTTTCGCTCCAAACTCCTCATTCACCGGCAGCAAGCTGCCGGTTCATTGCGGTGTTCGCTTCGCGCCCTTCACAGCGCTACCACAAAAAAATTAAAGTCACAAAATTCTACCAAATATTCTATAAATTCTACCTGTATTCTACCAAATTCAACCACATTTCGGGTGCGTTATCTCTACTTTGGAGTTAAAATTACATTATAAGTGAGATAAAAACTGCACATTCTCATTTTATTGACTTCTTAGGGGAGAAAATGATGGATTTGAATATTACTATGGATCCACGAAAAGTTGGAATTTTAATAAATAAACTTCGTACGCAAAAACAAATGACCCAAAAACAGCTGGCAGAAAAACTGGGAGTTACAGATAAAGCAGTTTCCAAGTGGGAAAGGGGAGAATGTTGTCCTGACATTTCCCTAATGCTGATGATGAGAGATTTATTTAATGTGGAAATTGAAGATTTAATGCAGGGAAATATTCCCGAATCCGTACAAAAAGATCAGAGTCGAAACAAAATCCGATTGTATGATTTTAAGCGTCCTTCGATTTTTTCAAAATATGAATTGCGTTCCATTGCAATTCTTTTTGAACTTTTATCACATCGATTGGAAACAGAATTTTCAAAGATTTTTGACAGTTCTTGTGCAGTTAGTCTTGTTTGTGTGGATGAATTAACCTGTGAAGAATTTATCCGTTCTATTCCCCAGTCATGTTTCTTGTATAATTATTCTTATAATGAACCAGGGTTTGCAATTCAAGTTGATACATCTATAGGAAAACGTCTGATTAAACAGAATTGTGCAGAGTATCCCAAGGTAACGGCCTTTGATCTGGAAGTCTTAAAACACTTTTTTATAGATGAGGTTGCCCGTCAGTTGCAGGAAGCGATTTACAATAAAACAGATAAATCTGTACCTAAGGAAAAACTTTATAGGGAATTCACTGCCAGCGGAGATCATTATCTGGTTTTAGATCAGAATGGAAGTTCAATGTGCTGCCTTGTAACTTTGGAGTGTAGTGTAGGAAACGATAAGGCTATGTTGAATTTTCAGTTTAATAAGGATTATTTTAAGAGACTTTTGAAAAATACAGGCTTTTTTGCCAATGAAAAACAGTTAAAAACTTTATCAAATATAAAAAAGGCTGCAAATCATAATACTTTTGTGGAATTTGGTCGTTTTTCTGATGAAGAAATGACTTTTTCTCCTGATGAAGTTATCGTTTTAGACAGAAATTGTTCCCAGGGTGTTATGCTTGTTTATAACAATAAGCTGATTGGGGACGGAGAAGCAGTGTTTATTTCAGATTCTTCAATGGATGCTCCAAACTGGGGAATCCGTATGAAAAGAATTGCAGATAAAGAAATTATTTTTGATGAAAAAGATTATATTGCAGTTCGTCTGGCTAGTCGGATTTGTTCAGATGAAGAGATTCAAAAAGTTGAAGAGGGTTCTGTTTTGGAAATGGCGGATCCTATGAGAAATCCAGTAGCAATCATTAAAAATGGAAAAAAGGTTGCTCATGGGGAAATTGTCATTTGTGGTGAAAATTTTGGTGTGCGAATAAATGAATAGAAAAGAAATTAAAACGATGAGCAAAATAGAAAAAACCTAAAATAATAAAAATTTTTCTGTCCAAAAAAAAAATCTGTGCTATACTATCGGCGTTAAGATTATGGCAAAACAAAAATATGAAATGAAAACCGAGCGTTCCAAGAATATGAATGCTCAGCAGATGCAAACTTTAAGTGATATGCGCCTGGCTCCCTATATGCAGCTGGCAACTGGTCTCATAGGTAAAGCCCGTCACGCTGGTGGAAATATGTTCCGTCATCAGATGGATACTTTGGCTATTTTAATTGACTATGGCTACATAGATTCCGTTCTGCTAAAGGCAAGTGTGGTTCACGATACAGTGGAAGACATTCCAGATTTTGACCGCAACCAAATTGTCACCGCCGATGAAGAAGGCCAGCAGGTTCTCGACCTTGTTCTTGAAGTGACCCGCCGCGATGATGAAGATAAAAAGCAGTTTTTGCGCAGAATTCTCGATACAGGCAGTCAAAAGGCAAAAATCTTAAAATGTGCAGACCGCATTTCCAATATGATTTCCCTTGGTTATGTTACAGATCCAAAGTTTATTGAGCGTTATTGCGACGAAACCGAGTTTTTTCTTCTACCAATGGCCCTGGAAGTCGATTTCAACATGTATCAGGAACTTATTGGTCTTATTATGACTCGCCGCCGTTATTTGGAAGATGGTGGATATTTTTGTACTACCGAAAAAAAATCTTCTGCGCCAAAAAATAATGCATAAAATCATAATGAGGGGAAAGGGCCTTCGGCCCTTGGCCTTCCCCTGTCTTCAAACGCGGTAGTTTCGCTCAGCTCAACTACCGCGTTTTCCGCCACCCCTTCCAGCGGGGCAAACAAATCTACAAAAAAACAAATTCCTAAGAAAAAATTCCAGCATTTATTATTGCCCCGCAACGCCCCAAATCTAAATAAACTTGTTAAAACCACAAGCCTTAAGCATTCAGTAATAATTCTTATAGACTATTTTATAGAAATTCATTATTTTATATATAATTGAAATTAAATCTTATATTTTAGGAGATATAACATGGCAGTTAGAGTTGCTATTAATGGTTTCGGCCGTATTGGTCGTTTGGCTTTCCGTCAGATGTTTGAAGCTGAAGGATATGAAGTAGTTGCAATCAACGATTTGACAAGCCCAAAAATGCTTGCACACCTTTTGAAGTATGATACAGCACAGGGTGGATTCTGTGGAAAAATCGGTGAAGGAAAACACACAGTTTCTGCAACTGAAGATTCTA
>JAKSTL010000099.1 GCA_024402595.1 Treponema sp.
AAAGAGGGAAGGATGAAGGAAGATTGATGAGTGGCTGATGAAAGTTTGATGAAAATTTGATGAAAGGGGGGGAGTTTATGTAAGGCTGAAAAATTAAAAAATCATAAAAAAATTGAAAAAAATTTTGACGATATGACATTCTCTTACTATATTAAGTTTCCCACCCAAAATGGTTTTGACTTTTTATTCTGTGTTTTAAGTTTGTGTTTTGTGGTTTTTAAGGTTCAAAGCGGTAAGTTTTGGTGTTGGGAAGTTGTTTGACATACATCTCTAAAAAGGGATTCCAGGGAAGGATGATTTTGTGGTTGGTTTATTGAAAACTGCGGAATTTAAGTGCGGACATTCGTTCTGAAAATGACTTGTGAAAATGAGTCGCGAAAAAGGCTCGTGAAAATTAAAAAGATATTTAAAAAAGTAGAAAAATAAAGGCAAGAAGCTGAATGGTAAAAGTTGATTGTAATAAAAGTTCAATCAAGCAAAGTGTTAATTAGATTACCGAAAGGTATTTATTCCAGAAACATTTGAGATGAGGGGTTGTTTATATGTCAAAAGAAAAAGATGTTTATTCAATGTATTTAAGTGAAATCAATAAGATTCCGCTATTGAGTCTGGAAGAAGAAAAGGCTTTGGCCACTAGAGCTGTTAGTGGTGATAAATTGGCACAAAAAAAATTGGTTGAGGCTAATTTGCGATTGGTTATAAAGATTGCAAATAAGTATCAAAGTTACATGAACATACAGGATTTAATAAGTGAAGGTAATTTAGGTTTAATGCACGCTGCAGAAAAATATTCTCCTTGTAAAGGCGCAAAATTTAGCAGTTATGCTGCACTTTGGATTAAGGCGTATATTCACAAGGGGATTTGTGAAAAGGCAACGGGAGTAAAGATTCCTGCAAATAAATACAAGGAATTGGAATCTTCAAAATGGCAGTTTATTAGTTTGGATAAACCTAAAGAAAATGAAGAAGATGGCTGCTCTTTGGGAAGTTTGATGAAAGATGAACAGAATCTTACACCCGAAAGTTTTTACTATAGAAAAGAGCTGCTGAATGAGCTTGATGAAGTTTTGGATGCACTTAATCTTATAGAAAAAAAAGTGATTGTTTATCGTTATGGATTGGATGGAAATACTCCAAAAAGTCTTTCGGAACTTGCGGCAGAATTAGGTGGTTCTAAAGAAAGAATTAGGCAGATAGAAAAAAGAGCTCTTAGTAAGATTCGCGATTATATGGAAGAAATTGATTGCGAAGTTGGGGACTGGCTTTTGGCTGCATAACAATGTGGAATTAAACTATAGATTTAAGGTCGAACACCGACTCTAGTGTTATTTTTGAAGAATAGGAATTTATATGTTAGGAAATGCTCTTATAAAGGTTAATAATTGTTCGGAAAATGATGCATGGGCTATGAGTTATTATTTGTATAAGTTAACTCTGGATTCATTAGAGCTTGAAAGTCACGAAGAATGTCAGCTTTTGTACAATGCTCTTGTAAAACGGCTTGGATTAGAAAAACATGCTGAATCGGTTTTGTCCTATCTTATCGGCAAATTGGAAACAAAAAAGCAACTTACTCCAAGATTTGAAAATGATAGATATAGGCATCCTTTTGAAATGAGAGCATTGCTAAAAACAAATTATAGAGAAGACGAAATCATTTTTGAAAACTCGGGCAGTTGGATTTCAACAAATCTTTTTGAAATTAATACTTTGCGTGTAGTTTTCGGCGGTAGTACACAGAATTTTGCAAAACTTGTAGGAATGACCTTTTTTATTACCCCAGAAGATTTTTCAAAGGGAGTTAAAAATAATAAGGTAAAAACTAGTTTTGGCGGTTCAATTCCATCGAAAGTTAAGAAAGCTATTGCAAATATGGAAGCCGTTCAATTTGCGGCCGATATGCTTAAACTTTCCAACGAAGAAACCCAACTGCTACAGCTTGTATTTCGTTTACAAAGTATTGTGGAAATGTATGCCGTTTGCAATGATTTTTTCAGGTGCGAAAGTCTTTCCCGATTTGAAATGTACGCCAAGTTCTTGGATAAAACTTCAAAGGATATTCGACAATTGCTTAAACCCGACCAAAAGTTGCGTGCTTACGGTTTACTCGATTCAGATGGAGATATGGATGCAGATTGTGTTGATGCTATTTTAGAAAAAGATATGAATCTGTATTTTTCCGATATTATTCGAAATGAAAAAAAGTTTTCTAGCTATGAGTTAGAATCTTTTGGAGTTAGAAAAAATACTACGGATTTAGTGGTTAATCTTCTTAAAAATAGTAAATCTTGTAATATTTTGCTTTATGGTGCTCCTGGCAGTGGTAAAACGGAATATGCTAAAGCCATAATTAAAGCGGCAGGTCTAAAGCTTTTTTCTTATAAAAATGAATTGGAAATTAGCGGAAAGGAAGATTCATCAGACGAAAAAGCCTTAAGCCGTTTGAATTGTTATTTGTCTCTTAGGAAAAATGATTGCAGCCTTTTGGTGGATGAAGCCGAAACCGTATTAAAAACCTGTGGCTCTTTTTTTGGCATGAAATTCAGCCTTCCTCAAAAAGGAACTGTGAACAAAATGCTGGAAAATTCTGAGAATAAGGTAGTTTGGATTTTGAATTACACCGATGAACTTGATGAGTCAACTTTGCGCCGATTTACCTATTCAATTAGATTCCACGAAATGCCAAAGAAGATTCTTCGTTCCATTGCCGAGAAAAAATTCGAAAATGTAAATATTTCAAAAAGATTGAAGAATCAGATTTTGGATATGTGCGGAAATTATCAGGTTACAGGTGCTTCTGTTGAAAATATTGTAAAAGCCGTTGAATCAATGGATTGTGGAGAAGGTAATGAAGCAAAAATCATTGATGATGTAAAGAGCGTCCTTTCTGCCAATTCTACTTTGATTTACGGAAAAAACAAAATTCGAAGTAAAGTGCGAGAAGGATATAATCTTGAAATTCTAAACACATCAACTCCGGCACCAGAATTAGTAGAAATGGTTGAAAATGCAATTCTGGACAGAACAGAACATTTAGATAATCCCGAAGGCATTCGAATGCTTTTTTATGGATTAAGCGGTACTGGAAAAACTGAATTGGCAAGATATATTTCAGAACGTACTGGAAAAAAACTTTTGCTAAAACGGGCTTCCGATATTATGGATAAATATGTTGGTGGTAGTGAAGAAAACATAAAAGAAGCATTTGATGAAGCAGAAGAAACAGATTCCATTTTGCTTTTCGACGAAGCGGACAGTTTTTTTGGTAATCGTGAAGGGGCAACAACTAGCTGGGAACGCACAATTGTGAACGAATTCTTAAGTCAGATGGAAGAATTCACAGGCATTTTAATTTGCACCACCAATTTGCGAAAAATAATGGACCCTGCTTTACAAAGGCGCTTCCACATATTAACCGAATTTAAACCACTGAATGAATTGGGCATTCGCTCATTGCTTTCTTCATACTTTGGAAAATATGCTTTTGAAGATTCACAAATTGCAAGTTTGCTTCGTTCTGACTCTGTAACTCCAGGTGATTTTGGTAGTTTGAGCAGTAAAATGCGTTTTGTTTCAAAAGAAAAAATCAATGCCGATTACATTGTTCAGGAATTAAAAAATATTCAAAACGAGAAAAAACTAAATGGCGGCGGTCACATTGGTTTTGCATCCTAAACGCGCTTCTATGCAAGTGAATGCATAATAAGTACACATTCAGTTTGTAGAATTCCATTATTCTTTTATGGATTCTACAGACTTTTGTGGAGGAAAAATGATTGATTTTGAAGATGAACTAACTTCCCCTATAAAAATATTATTCTCAGTAGACATCGATTTCTATTCGGATATAATTTCCAATCTTAAAAAAGAGTGTAATAGCGCTCATCCAAATGAAACACCCATCGAATATATTGTGATATCTACAGGCTGTTCTTTTGAAGAGTCAGAAATGTTTAGAGTGTTGGTGGGAAATGAAAGTGTCATGGAGGGAACAATTCCAGAAGATTTGGACGATTTCTATGAAATGCTTAAAAGTATTATAAATGCATGGTTCCCACGAATAATTGAGCAGCAGAATATTACTAAAGAAAAATTAAAAGAATTGGAATACGAAGGCTGCAATGATGAATTGTTGTTTAACTATTATTATTTTTTTGATAACCCCAGGGCTTTTCTGTATTTAAAACGCTTAGGTAAACGATATCCAAAATCCAGTTATGGTAGACGACTAAGACAGGCTTATTTGGGTAATTTAGATCTTGGTATACGAACAAAAAACGCTGCCTTGATTAGAAAAGATAATGTTCGTAAGCGAAAACACAAAAGGAATGCGTTCTAATTGACATTTTCACTGCCTAGGAAAATACAATTGCCGCGGAACTTTTAAATTGATGTACTAGAAGAGATTTTTGTATTTAGTTAACATATCAATAAAATCTTTGATAATTCAATAGAATAATTTAATCATTTATGGACTACAGAATATATGGCGCAAAAAAATATTGATATGACGGAGGGAAAACCTCTTAAATTATTGACTTCTTTTACAATTCCTATGATTTTAGGTAATGTTTTCCAGCAATTGTACACAATGGTAGATACTATGGTGGTTGGAAGATTTGTGAGCAAAGAAGCTTTGGCCGCCGTTGGTGCAACTGGAGCGATTCTTTTTCTTATGATTTCCATCATCATAGGTTTTACAGTAGGAACCGCCATTGTTACCGCTCAATACGCTGGTGCAAAAAATGTTCAAGGAATAAAATCAATTTTCGCCACAGGCTTTTTTATAGTTTTAATAGAATCTGTTGCTTTAGGTATTATTGGAAACCTTGGAATACGCCCGGCTCTTATATTGTTAAAAACCCCAGAAGATATTCTACCGCAAGCCGATTTGTATCTTCGCATTAACTTTACCACTTGTATTGCTCCAATTTTGTATAACATTATTTCTCAATTTATGCGCTCTCTTGGAGACAGCAAAACACCTTTGTACGCGCTCATTATTTCTTCCATAACAAACATCATTTTGGACTTAATTTTTGTTATTTGTTTTAATATGGGCGTGGAAGGTGTTGCCATTGCCACTGCTTTATCTCAAGCTTTGTCCGCAATTTATTGTCTGGTTGTTACTTACAAAAGATTCCCAGAATACATTCCGCAAAAAGGTCAATGGAAAATCAGTGGCGACATTATTAAAACTATTTTGAAGTTTGGTATTCCTATGTCTTTGCAAAATATGCTCGTTTCCTTTGGAATGATGTTCGTTCAGACCACAATCAATCACTTTGGAACCAATATCGTTGCTGGATATACCGCCGGTAATAAAGTAGACCAAATTGCCTTACAGTTTATGAACTCCATCGGTACCGCTATTTCCACTTACGCAGGACAAAATTATGGCGCAAAAAAACTGAAAAGATTGTTCCAGGGTCTAAAAGCTTCTTTAATTCTAAATGCACTTCTTGCCGCATTCCTGACTCTTTTAATTTTGCTCTTTGGAAAATATTTTGTTCTGCTGTTTATGAAATCTACAGAGGTTGAAGCAATTTCTGTAGCAATCCGCTATTTGATTGTGGTTAGCGTGTTTTATGTTTTTTGCGGAATCAATTACATTTTTCAAAGTTTTTTGCGAGGACTTAGTTATGTTGGTGTGCCAACCGCTTCTAGCGTAGTAGAATTGATTGTCAAAATCTGTATTGCTTTTGTTTTTTCTTACATATTTGGCTATAACGGAATCTGGTGGGCTTGGCCAATTTCTTGGATTATCACAGACCTTTTTTTAATAGGATTTTATTTTATAAAGGCCGCTCCTGCTCTAAAAAAGCAACTTAAAATAGAAGAAAAATGATAGAATGTACAGAATCAGAGGTAAACTATGGCAATAAGTGTAAAAAACTTTTCTATTTATAATAAGAAGATTTATATTTTTTTAGACAAAGAAGTTCTTGTAAAGAAAGCCGAACAAACAGTCTCCAGAGAATTGCCAAAAGATGATATTTATACGCTTTTGGAAAATAAAAATGCCTTTTGCCTAAGTTTTTATGATTCTTGCACAGATGCAGTTGGCGCTCTTTTACAGGATGATTTTGATAAAAATGCCATAGCTTCTGATTATGAGTTCATTCCTTTGCGACAATATTTTTTTGAAACCAACGAAGAAGAAGCCGCTTTATCGGCCAGAATAAAATCTTATGCCAGTTGGTTAACCAACACAAAGTTCTGCTGCAAGTGTGGTTCACCATTGGAATTATATCAAACCGAAAATGCTCTTTATTGCCCAAAATGTCGTACAGTTCATTATCCGCGAATAGAACCTTGCATTATTGTTTTAGTGCACAAGGATGATAAAGTTCTTCTGCTAAAACATACTTACCGAAACCAAGATCGTTTTGTTTGTCTTGCAGGATTTATAGAAGTTGGAGAATCCGTTGAGCAATGTGTTCACAGAGAAGTTAAGGAAGAAGTTGGCATTGAAATTACAAATCTTAGATATAGAGGAAGTCAGGGTTGGCCTTTTCCAGACCAATTGATGCTGGCTTTTCATGCAGATTATGCTGGCGGTGAAATAAAACTTCAGGAAAGCGAAATTGCCGAAGCTAAGTGGTTGAATCCAAAAGATTTAGATAATCCTCCACTTCCGGGCTCGGTTGCTTGGAAACTTATAAGCGGTATATTCTAAAGATGATTTTGGACAAGAGATTGTAGCCCCACAGGAAGCGTTCCGAAGCGAAGCGGAGAAATGAAGCGCTGTTACACGAAAGGGAGAATAGACCCTTGTTCCAACGCATAAAACTGGCTATTCCACAAACTTATATCCAATTCCCCATACTGTAAGAATGTATTTTGGGGCATCTGGATTTGTTTCAATCTTTTTACGAATCTTTCTTATGAATGCCATGATATTGCTTTCATCCAAAAAATATCCTTCCTTTCATACGGCATAATAAATCTGTGGAGATATAACTTTCCTTATTGAAGATGTTTGTTCCCTTCGATTGATTTTTTTATGCATTCAAAAGTTGTAGCGCTAATATCATGTTCAATTTTGCAGGCATCTTCAGTAGCAATTTCTTTAGGAACGCCAATTCTTTCAAGAAGGGCAGAAAGTATCAAAATAGTTTCCAAATACATTTCTGCAGATTCGCGAATGTTCATAAAAAATCCTTAATTTCTGATTACTCTAGTATAGATCAAATAAAATATATTAAAAGATTTACATCAAAAAAATGATTTTTATGTTAGTTTTTACTAACCACTTGACAATGTTAGTAAGTACTAACTATACTTTACTTGTCTGTTAGTTAATGCTAACAAGTATTTGTAGCTTGCTCCTAGTTTTCAGATGCTTGTTAGCTTTTCATCATAGTGTGACTTGGAGAAAAAAAATGCCTTTATACATGGCTCAAATCGGCGAAGAATATCTTGTAAAAAAAATCGGTGGTCTTGAAGAAACAAAACACCATCTTAAAAATCTTGGATTTGTTGTTGGTGCTCAAGTTAGTGTTGTTGCATTTATGTGTGGCAATGTAATTGTTCAAATTAAAGATGCACGCGTTGCTATCAGCAAAGAACTGGCAGGAAAAATAATTGTGTAGGTAATGTGTTAGGCACTGGAAGGCGGCTTTGCCGGTCCGAAGGACTGAGCGTAGCGGAACCTGGAAGCGCCGACGGTAGATAGAAAATGCGTTAAGAAAAATTGCGAAAACCTGGAGCGATTTTTAGCATTTTCTATTTACCGGAACACCCTGAATATAACAAAAGAGGTAGAGGATGACTTTAAAAGAAGTAAAACCGGGAACAACTGTAAGGGTTGTGAAAATTTCTGGAGAGGGCGCCATTAAACGCAGAATCATGGATATGGGACTTACCAAAAATGTGGAAGTTTTTGTAAGAAAAGTAGCACCACTTGGAGATCCTGTTGAAGTAACAGTCAGAGGATATGAACTTTCGGTTCGTAAAGCTGATGCGGAATTAGTGGAGGTTATGTAGATGAAAATTGCACTTGCAGGAAATCCTAATGCGGGAAAAACAACATTATTTAATGCGCTTACAGGTTCAAATCAGTTTGTTGGTAACTGGCCTGGAGTAACTGTTGAAAAGAAAGAAGGTAAATTAAAAAATCACAAAGATGTAGAAATTATGGACTTGCCTGGAATCTATTCTTTGTCGCCTTATACTTTGGAAGAAGTTGTTTCCAGAAATTATCTTGTAAAAGAACGTCCAGATGCCATTTTGAATATTATTGATGGTACTAACCTTGAACGCAACCTTTATCTTACAACTCAGCTGGTAGAACTTGGCATTCCAATGGTAATTGCCGTAAACATGATGGATGTTGTAAAGAAGAACGGAGATAAGATTCATCTGGCAGAAATGTCTAAAGTGCTTGGCTGCCCTGTTTATGAAATTTCTGCTCTTAAAAATAAAGGCTGTATGGAAGCTGCCGAAGCTGCAGTAAAAGCTGCAAGTGAAAATAAGGCGATGAAGTATCAGCACAGATTTGAGTCTTGTGTTGAACATGCCCTGGCTCATATTGAAGAAG